>CAZBDA010000096.1:10339-19993 GCA_964490445.1 uncultured Rickettsiales bacterium
CTTTGCCTACGTGCTCGCGGCCAACCTCGAACTGGGGTTTCACCAGGATCAACAACCGTGCTGCCGGCGGCAACACCTCGCGTAGCGTCGGCAGGATCAGCCTTGCGCTGATGAACGACGCATCCATGACACAGAGGTCGACGTGGCCGGCCAGGAGTTCGCGGTTGATGGCACGAGCGTCACACTGCTCGTGCACCGCGACACGTTCGTCCTGGCGGATCTTCCAGGCAAGTTGGTTGGTGCCCACGTCCACTGCCACCACGTGGTCGGCGCCGTGCTGCAGCAGGCAGTCGGTGAAGCCACCGGTAGACGAGCCCACGTCGAGGCAGCGTAGCCCGGAGACGTCGAGGGCGAGGTCGTCGAGGGCGCCTTCCAGCTTGAGCCCACCGCGGCTGACATAGGGATGGTCGGGGACTTTGAGGCGAATTTCCGCATCGCTAGGCACCCTGGTTCCGGCCTTGTCGACCACCTGGTCATTGACCAGCACCTGGCCTGCCAGGATCAAGCGCCGGCCGCGGTCGCGAGAGGCGACCATGCCGCGTTCCACCAGCAGTTGGTCGATGCGTGTGCGAGCAGGCACGGGGCGTCGCCAACTCTAGTGGTCGCGGTGGACTGCGAAGGACGCCAGCAGCGCCAGGATGTCGCCGTGTTCTCCCAGCGACTGCAGTTGCTCGTGCGCGCGTTGTTCCAGTTGCAGAGCCCGTTCCCTGCTCGCCGCTTCGCCCAGCAATTGGGGGAACGACGGTGTTGCGTCGAGCCCGGCCGCCGGAGCACCGCGGTCCTGGCTGGCATCGAGGAGGTCGTCTGCTACCTGGAAGGACAGGCCCAGGCTCTCACCGTACTCACTCAGTGCTTGGACCTGTTGGGGGTTGCCGCCGCCGAGAGTGGCGCCGGCGAACAGCGCAAAACGGAACAGTTCACCGGTCTTGCGACGATGCAGGAAGGTCAGGGTCGTCTCGTCGGGGATAGGCCCCTCGAAACCCAGGTCCAGGGACTGTCCACCGACCATGCCGCGCATGCCGGCAGCTTCCGACAGGCGTAGGGCCACTGTCACGATGGTCTCAGCATCGATGTGCCCACAGTAGTTCGCGGGATCAAGCACGACCCGGAAGGCTTCGGTAAGCAGTGCGTCACCGGCAAGCAGAGCCATTCCCTCACCGAACTTGATGTGACAGGTGGGTCGGCCGCGCCGTTCCTCGTCGTCGTCCATGGCGGGCAGGTCGTCGTGGATCAAGCTGTAGGTGTGGACCATCTCGATGGCGCAGGCCGCCGGAAGCACAGCGTCATAGGGCAGGTCTTCAGTGCCACCGACGGCCTCGAAGGCGGCGAGTGTCAGCACCGGTCGCAGTCTCTTGCCACCCCCGAACAGTGACCAGCACATGGCCTCGTGGAGCTTGGCAGGCCAGCGTTCGGGTTGTGGCAGGTACTGCCGCAGCGCGCCGTCGACCAGGGCACTACGCTCGCCCAGGTAGGAACGCAGCCGCTGAACCTGGTCGTCACTCGGTCCCGCAGTGCCGGCCTCGGTTCCCATCTCAGAAGGGGATGTCGTCATCGTCGGCTGTAGAGGCGCCGTCGCTCGGCTCGCCGGCAGGCAGGATCTCGTCACCCGGGTCATCGTGTTCGGCCAGAGGCTCCCCGGTCGCCATGTCGACTTCGATCACCCGGTTGCCCTCGCGAAGCAGTACGCCGACCTTCTTCTCGGCTTCACCGAGCCGATCTTCGCAGCGCCTCGCCACGGCCATGCCGCGCTCGAACCGGTCGAGGGATTCCTCGAGGCTGGTCTCACCCCGCTCGAGCTCGCCGACGATGCCCTCCAACTCGGCGAGCGCGTCTTCGAATGACAGCTCATCTGCAGGGGGCTTCGGCTCAGCGGTGTTGTCTTTTGGGGGGGTGCTCATCGTGAGCCGGGAGTAGCTGTTTGCGGTCCAGGGGTCAAGGGAAGTCGCCGTCGAGCTCACCGGGACCACTGTCTCGGACCTGTGAATACAGGAAGTTGGCCCACAGCAGGGCTGCGTGACCGTCGGTGAAGATGGCGTAGTGATTGTCGTCGAACTGGGCGAGTCCGGTGGTCACCTCGGTGCCGTCTGCGTGCACATTGTTGCCGGTGTAGGGCGTGCTGAGCGGCTCGAGCCCGCGCAATTCGAGGCCAAAGACGTCTCGTTGCTGGAACGATCGAAGCAGGGGCAGGCTGCCCGCGACTGCCAGAGCTTCGGATGTATCCGCGGGGGTTTGCTCATCGTGTAGTCCTTCGGTCAGCAGGATCGAAGAGGGGTCGCCGTTGTCGCCGAGCCAATCGCCCGCGTAGTTGATGGGGTCAGTGATCTCGGCGAGCATTTGTACGATTGCAACCAGTGGGTGCATCTCAAAGAGCTCGGTGCCTTCGGGTGCGGCCAGCGCGGTCAGTAGAGTATCGCGCAGCACCAACGGGTCCTCGCGCTGCATGATGGTCATGCTCAACCCGCCTCCGGCGCCACTGAGTACCCAGCCACGGATTCCCTGCGTATTGGGCAGCGCGATGGCGCCGGTGATGCCTCCCTGGCTGTGACCCACGAAGTACACCTGGTCGGGGTTGATGCGCAGTTGTGGATGAGCTTCTGCGAGGTTGCCTCCGGCACTCATGTGGCGTCGTACGAACTCGACCGCTGTGATGGTGTCCAGCGCACCCTGCCGGAAGGTGGTGCGGCCTGACTCGGGGTTGAGATAGTTAAAGGAGTACAGGCTTTCGAGGGTGGAGTTTCCGTCGGGCCAGCGGTCGTCGTGGAAGGGCTGCGGGATCACCACGGACAGGAAGCCGCGGTTGGCGGCCAGGAGACCGGGCCGCAGGTTGCTGCCGGTCACGTGGCTGAAGCGATCTCCGGTGGTCCCGTGAGCGTGGATGATTACCGGCCAGCCGTCTTCCGGTTGCACCTGGGTTGGTCGCGGCGTGCTGATTACCAGGGGAATGCGCTCTTCGGACATGCCCACGGGCCGGCCGTCTTTGAACTGGAAACCGCCGCCTTCGCTCGCGTACGGGCGTACACCGCGTTGAAAATTCCGCGCCAGGTAGCTGCCGTCGTACAGCTCGTATTCGTTCTGGTGCTCTTCGTGGTCGGCGGACAGTAGTTCGAGTTCCCCGGTCCAGGTGGGGTACTGGCCGTCGGCGCGGATGAAGTCCGCCAGTATCTGCATCTCTGAGGTCACGTCCTGGGTGGTGAAGACCGTGGCGCTGGCGATCCACTGGAGCAGATCTGGCTGCCGCTCGTCGTCGTCCTCGGCTACGGCTTCGCCAGCACGTTCCTGGAGGAGGTCGGTCAGCGGCTGGTAGGCGCGCTGTAGCGCCTCGTCGCTCCCGTTTCCCTCGAGGAGTTGCCGGAGCAGCGCTGGCGGCTGTAGGTAGGCGCCATCGAGATCGGTGATGTCGGAGAGGACCACGGCGTAGGTCCGGCTTCCCTGCAGCGGGAAGCCCCAGTACGGCGCTACCAGCACCTGGTGAGCACTCAGGTAGGGGTCGTTGTGGCCGCTGGCGACGTGCCAGCGCGCAGGCACGCACTGGCCACGGGTCGGTGATTCCGGGTCGACGTCAATGATCTGCACTGGTCCCTCGCACCGGCTCGAGGCATGGATCGACTCCTCGCTCCACTCGGGCAGTACGATCGCGCGCTCGAAGGCGAAGAACGCCGGCGAGTTGAGCCCGAAGCCATCGAGGACCGACTCTGCGAGGGAGAAGTACTTGTCCAGCAGGACGTTCTCGGAGGGATTGGGGTAGCCCGCCATGCTGGGTCGGCCGAGGGAACCGTCTTCGCTTGCCAGTCGCCGGTAGTCGTTGGGCCAGGGCATCGACCAGAATCCATCGGACAGTCCAGGTTCGAACTCGGCTGAGGTCGACGACACACGGCGCGGCGACTCGCCGCATGCCGGCAGCATCATCACCACAGCCAGTCCCACGACTGCGGTCAGCGGCACGCCGTAGGCGGGGCCGCGGAGTGTGCGAGTGGGGCTGGACGCGTTCACAGGCGCTCCGGCCACACGATGCCGCCAGTCTCGTCTTCGATGCGGCTGATGTTGGGGATCGCCTTGCTGATAGGGATGTCGGCAGGCCCGTAGCAGCCGGTCGGGTTGTCGATGCCCACTTCGATCCACTTGTCGAGCGCCAGTCCAGTCATCGGCGGAAAGCCGAATACCCGGTAGCGTCCGGGCGGTAGGCAAATATCGTCACTTGGATAGTTGGGGCGGGGCACGCGCTGCACTTTCCGATGAGGGCTCGCTGAACGCAACCGATCTTGGTTGTTGGAAAATAAAATCGACAAATCTAGATATATCGATATATTAATCCCCATGGCTACCGGCTACGCCGTCGATCCCAGTGTGCAACTGAAGTCACTTAGTGACTCGGGCCGTCTGTTGCTCGCCCGACTGTTGCTCGCGGGATCCTTCAATGTCACCGAATTGACCCGCATTCTCGCCGTGGCTCAGTCCACGGTTTCGCGCAACCTGCGAATTCTGGTTGATGCCGGTCTGCTCGCGGGACGCCGTGAGGGGCGCCTGGTGTTCTACACCTGGCGTACCGACCTGGCCGCTCCGGCCCGCGATCTGCGTCGCTGGGTTACCGAGTACAGCTCTGATCTCGATGCCGACCTGGCCCGCAGGCTGCAGGACGTCTGGGACGAGCGCAGAGCCAGGACGGCCAACTTCTTTTCCGGCAGCGTTCGTGGTGACGATCAGGACGCCTGGCTCGGTTCTGCTGATTGTCTGCCGCGCCTGCTCGACGAGGTGCCAGAGCGCGGTGTTGTCGTCGATCTCGGTACGGGAACCGGCCGTGTCCTCCCCGAGCTCAGCCGCCGCGCGGAGCGGGTGATCGCGGTCGATGCTTCGCCTTCGATGCTTGAGCAGGCGCGCAAGCGCGTGCACGCTTCCGGCATCGAAGCCATCGATTTTCGGCTCGGAGACCTCGAGCACCTTCCTTTTCACGATGGCGAGGTCGACGTGGTGCTCGCCAATATGGTGCTGCACCATGCACCTGAGCCGGCCCAGGCCGTGGCCGAGATCCACAGGGTCCTACGTCCTGGCGGCAAGCTCCTGTTGGGCGATTTCCTTCCGCACGACCAGGAATGGATGCGGGAGAGATTTGCCGATCAGTGGCTTGGATTCTCTTCATCTGATATTTCCCACTGGCTCGGCGCGGCTGGCTTCCAAGGCCTGTCGTTCGAGTCGATCCCTCCACCCAAAGCGGGTGCACCCGGAGCATTTGTCGCTTCGGCCACTCGGGCTCCCGGTCATGCGCCGGAAACAGCTACCCCTTCCACCCACAGTTGATGCAGGAGTTTTAGACCATGGTTGCTACCCACACCGAATCCCTCGCCGCTACCACCAAGGACGTGCCGCCTTACAAGGTTGCCGATCTCTCGCTGGCCGATTGGGGCCGCAAAGAGATCGAGATGGCCGAGCAGGAGATGCCCGGCCTGATGTCGCTACGCGAGAAGTACGGCAGCGTACAGCCCCTCAAGGGCGCTCGCGTCGCCGGCTGTCTGCACATGACCATCCAGACGGCTGTGCTTATCGAGACACTGCAGGCCCTCGGCGCCAAGGTCACCTGGACCTCCTGCAACATCTACAGCACCCAGGACCACGCCGCGGCTGCCATCGCTGTTACGGGCACCCCTGTCTACGCCTGGAAGGGCGAGAGCGAAGAGGAATACGACTGGTGCATCCACCAGCAGATCGCCGCGTTCGGCGAGGCCGGTCCCAACCTGATCCTCGACGACGGTGGCGACCTCACCGCCATCATGCATCGCGAATATCCCGAACTGCTGGAGAACTGCCGCGGCCTTTCCGAGGAGACCACTACGGGCGTCGCACGGCTCTACCAGATGTTCGAGAACGGTGAACTCAAGGTTCCCGCCATCAACGTCAATGACTCGGTCACCAAGTCCAAGTTCGACAACACCTACGGTTGCCGGGAGTCTCTCGCTGACGGCATCAAGCGCGCCACCGACATCATGATCGCCGGCAAGGTGGTCGTGATCGCCGGCTACGGCGGTGTCGGCAAAGGCTGTGCAGACTCGATGAAGGGCCTGGGTGCTCGCGTGATCATCACCGAGATCGACCCCATCTGTGCGCTCCAGGCTGCCATGGAGGGCTACGAGGTCACGACGATGGAAGAGGTCGCTTCGGTTGGTGACATCTTCGTCACAGCGACTGGCTGTGACACCGTGATCGCGGGTAGCCACATGGACCAGATGAAGGACCTGGCCATTCTCTGCAACATCGGTCACTTCGACAGCGAAATCGACATCGCCTACCTCGAGCAGAACAGTGCGGTGGAGGAGATCAACGTCAAGCCGCAGGTGGACATCTTCAAGTACGACGACGGCCGTCGCCTCGTGGTGCTTGCCCGTGGACGCCTGGTCAACCTCGGCTGTGCCACTGGACATCCGTCGTTCGTCATGTCCGCGTCGTTCACCAACCAGGTGCTCGCACAGATGGAACTGTGGGACAAGGACTACGAGCTCGGCGTCTACATGCTGCCCAAGGAGTTGGACGAGGAGGTCGCAAGGCTGCATCTCGACAAGCTCGGTGTGAAGTTGACGCGGCTCAGTGACAGCCAGGCCAACTACCTCGGCTTGCCCGTGGACGGGCCGTTCAAGCCCGAGCACTACCGCTACTGATGGTTTTTGCTGCTGCCGCCGGACCTGAATGGGCTCCGGCGGCAGTCCTACGCTCTGAGGGTCGGCGAGCCGAGCAGGCCAGTGAATTGAGCCGGGTCATCCGTCGCCCTCAACAAATGGACCCGAGCAACCGATAGTGAGAGCTTGGGAGTTGCCTGTATGCGTCGTGCGCAAGGACATCTAGGTCTCTACCGGCTGGCGCTGCTGCTGCTGGTGGCACTGTCGACGCTGAACTGTGCCGAGGAGGGCGGTTCGGCAGGCTGTGCTTGCCTGGATCGGCCACCGGCTGACGACGATGACAGCGGTTTTAGCATCGTTCCTGGCGACGACGACTCGGCCGGCGACGACGACTCGGCCGGCGACGACGACTCGGCCGGTGACGACGACTCGGCGGAGATCGTCGACATCACCGAGTTCCTGCCGCCCTGCCAGGGCGGCGTGATCGCAGCCTTCACCAGCGACGAGGTCAATCCTCCGTCTGCCGATTCCGAGGGCTACCTGCAGCCCGGTCCCGACACCATCTCAGCAGTCTCTTCTTCGCTGCAGGCCCTGTTGGACGGTAACTACCAGGTGGCACTGGGGCTTGCGGCCCTGGTCGACTACGAGCTTTGCAGTGGCGAAGGAGCGGAGTACGGCACCGCCTTGTGGCGTCCCCGTGCGGCAACCGGAGGGGTGAGCACGGGTCGCACGTTGTTTGCCTGGCGTTCGCTGGATGCCCGGCCGGTGGTGCTCTCGGTACCCCACCCCTGGTCTGAACTTGTCGTGCTGAGCCAGGGTGTCCAGGCCTTCCATGAACTGCAGGCTCGCGCGCTGGTCGTCTCGGGTACCCATCGTTGCGCCAACAGCGGTGAGTCGAGCTGTGACGGCACGACCAGTGTGTGTGGTAGCCAGTCCGGTGCTCAGCCCTTCCGCGAGTCCGACATGGCGCACGTCGATCTGAGCATCTATCAACGGATCCACGAAGTGCTGGCCGACCACTACGGGCAAGACTGGCTACTCAGCCTTCACGGCATGAGCGACGACGGCATCAGTATTTCCAACGGAACCGAACTAGACAGCGTGGCAGGCAGCCCCGAGGCCCTCCTCGGAACAGCGCTGACAGCGGCCTTCCCGGCCGAGCCGGTAACGTCGTGCAACTCCTGGCCCGGTGCGGTGGTCTACACGCGGTTGTGCGGCACGACCAATGCCCAGGGGCGCTACCTGAATGGTTCGGAAGATGCCTGCGGAGAAGGAGCTTCGGCTGCTGGCGGTCGTTTCATCCACCTCGAGCAGTCTCCGGCTGTGCGTGCCCAGTCCGAGCTCGTGCTCGATGCCATAGACAGCGTCCTGCCCTGAGATCCCAGCCGGCGTTCAGCCGCTATCATGGAGTCGTGGTGGTGAAGCTAGGCCCCCTGTATCTGGCACTGTTGGCGCTGTCCGGTTGCAGTGGTTCGTGTGGCGCCGATTCCACGGCGACTTCGCCGGGTAGCCCCGAGCTGCTGCTGGCCGGTTCGGTCGGGGACCGGGGACTGGTGGGTCGAGTGACCTACGCGGGTGATTCGAATTCCATCGTGGCAGGACCTGGTGATGCTGCCCCCTGTTCGGCTGCTGCACCGACTGTCGCAAAGTCCGTCGGCGCGGAGGGTGGGCTTGCCGACGTGGTCGTACTGGTAAGTGCTGCGCCCGGTTCTGCCGCTACCGACTCCCTCGAAGTCTCGGCTCGAGACTGTCGTATGCGTCCCACCGTTGCGGCAGTCCAGGTGGGTACACGCATGGTCGCGGACAACCGTGATGAGCGCGTGCACACCTTCCATCTGCGCCGACTGGCAGCAGAAGGAGGGCGCCGCAACCTGCAGAACCTGGCGGTACCGCCGGGCAATCCACCGGCTCTCTGGGAGTTCAGCGAGCCCGGAATTGTTCACATCAGTTCGGACGATCTCCCACAAATGGAGTCCTGGGTCTTCGTCTACCGGCAGGGCCAGAGCGCGGTGACCGATAGCGAGGGGCGCTTCGAGTTGCCCGAGTTGCCGCCGGGTCAGTGGCAGGTGACTTTCTGGCACCCGCGCTTCGGCAGGACAGTGCTGCCGGTGATGGTGCCGGAAGACGGTCCGGCGAGCCTCTACGCGTCGCTGCCGCCGTCGCTATAGCTTCGAGGCAGCCCACCTTCATCGACAAGATCTGCACCGTCGGCGGCCATGTCGGCGACCAGTCGTGCCAGCACGCGCACCAGTCGGTCCTGCAGGCGGCAGCCCAGGCTGTGGGCGTTGCGACGTTGTTCTGGATCGAGGCCGGCAAACAGCGAGTCGTCGTCGGGAAGTCCGGTCATGTGCCGATGCAGTCCCTGCAGGGCAGCGATCAGAGGCGGCTCACCGCCGGCGGAACTCACTCGCCGCGAAAGTCGACAATGAGCCGAAGGACGGTCTTGCCGACACGCAGGTCGTCGCCGTCGGCAAACGCACACTCGCTGAGCGGACTCCCGTTGAGGAGACTGCCGTTGGTACTGTTGAGGTCACGTGCCCGGAACTCACCACTTGCGAAATAGACCATAGCGTGACGATTGGAGACTCGAGCATCGTCCAGAGTCATGTGACACTCATCTTCGCGGCCGATCAAAGTAATCGGTGACTCCAGGTAGAGGATCTTGCCGGTGTCGGCGCCCGCGACCACTTTGAGTTTTGCTTCGATCTCCGGGGGAATTGGAGTGACCTCGCCTACCTTGAGCGGTTCGTCTATGAGTGTCTGATTGGTCATACTGTCTCCGCGCGGATTGTTACGAGCCGCACCCCGGACAATACCGGTACCGAGCCCGGGGAACAATCGCCCGCTTGCCGTTGGTCTGGGTGGGATGCAGAATTACGACCAGAAGCAACGTCTGCGCAAGGATGGGCAGGCCACTGCCAGGGAGTCCCAGGATGAGATTGTTCACCATGCAATGTCGGTACAACCCGACTGTTGCGCTCGTTGGGTTCGTGCTGGGGGCATTGGCGCTGCAGGGTTGCCCGGGGGACCTCTCGATCTTGCTGGGGGGGGG
>CAZBDA010000097.1:0-19935 GCA_964490445.1 uncultured Rickettsiales bacterium
ACTCATCCTGTCCGAGGACCTGGTCGGCGTTGTTGTTCGAACCGATGGCGCTGGTGGCAGTGTCCGAACCCATCTCAGGGATCGGGTTGGCCTCGTCGATCTCCCACACGGCCAGCACTGCACCCGCTTCAGTGGCGCCCATCACGTCTGCGGCCACCGGAGCCTCATAGGCATTAGGGGCACCGACCACGTCGGTCCAGCAGGCAGCGTTGTTACGGTCGCGAGCGATCTCGACACCGTCGAGGTCGAGCTTCACCAGGTCATACTCGGCAGCAATCAAGATGCCTCCGTCTGGGGCCTCGTCGATGCGGTACATGGGACTGGCGGCGGGTCGCGCAAACTCGCTGACCGAGCCATCCCAGTCAATACGCAGGATCAAGGCGCCCGAGTCTTCGCTGCGACTGGTCACCAGGAAGAAGTCCTCGCTGTGGTGCATGATCGAGTGCTCGCTGGCCTCGGGGCCCATCTCGCTGCGGTACTCGGTCTCAATCCGATCGCTCTCCGCGCCGGACTCGGTGAGAATCACGATCTCGAGGTGACCTTCTGCATCTGAAGTCAGGGCGGCGAACTCGAGAACTGCCTGCTCGGCAACGAGGTCGCCGCCAGCACCGCTGAGGTCAACGCTGCCATTGGGGTCTTGGAGTTCACCAAAACCGATTGGCTGCGGCTGAATGCAACCACTGGTAGCGACCAGCGCCGCGGCGCCGAGGGCCAGGGTGAAGTGTGAGCGCTTGAGAATGGTGTGGATCGTGCGGGACATCAGGTCTCCTTCGGTAGCCCGGCTGTCTCGTGGAGACCCGTGGCTTTGCGTCCCAGCGTCGCCGCTGGTTTGCCATTATCGGGAGGAGCTTGTCTCCGCCCTGTTCACTCAACCTGTGCACTCCTGGGGCAATGTCAAGAAACCAGGTGCGAGAAGGCTGGGGTTTTCCTTCGCATCGCCTGACTACCACCTGCCCGGGCAAACGGAACTTCCGAGATGGCGCTCGGCCACCTGCTGGCGCCGGCACTAGAACACGGCGAGCAATCTCAAGCCACCGCCGCCCTGGCAGAACAGGGGCAGCGGAAGCAGCACAGGAGACGCTGCCCTCCGCGCGGACGGGGCATGGGACCGGCCGTCATTCCCCGTGCGGCTGGGGCCTTCGCGCCGGACCTTGGCCAGCCGTACGGCACCAGCGATGGTCATCCCCAGCCCGGTGATGGCATGGGTGACCATAATGGGCACGCCGACGAAGATGAGGGCAAAACCGCCCCCCTGTCCACCGGAAGGCAGAGCTTCACTGATGCCTGTGAACAGCAGGTGCAGGCCGGCGTAGGACAGGGCGTAAATGCCTCCCTCCAGCAAGCCGGTAGCGACTCCCCTGCGTGGATCCTCGGCCAGCTTCTTGAATCCGAGCACCCCCAGCGGCGCCGCCGGAATCGAAATCAACGCCACGATCCCCTCGATGACCATCGAGTCGCCCGCAGCCCAGGGCCCCACGGGGAAGGACAGGGCTCGCGCCATGATGCTGAACACCACCTGGAAGCCCTGGATCCCAATGGTCGCGGCAGTCAGTCCTCTGCCAGCCCGAAGAGCCCGGAATCGTGCAGCCTTCACAGCGTCATCAGCTGGACGCAGGCTGGACGCACTGTCTTCGTACTGAAACGAGAAGACGCTACTCGCTACGGGCAACACACCGGTCGTCGCCGCCGCTGGAGCAGGCAGCAGCCAGGCGATCGCGATGGACAGGAGCAAAACGGAACGCACATGGACCTCGAGAGCGGAGACAAGCGGGCTAGAAAAACGAGTAGGTCTTCTCTTCGAGGGCCTTCTCCTCTTCACTCGTGGGCTCCTCGGACTCGCAAGCAGCCCAGGCCGCCTCACTCACCTGGCCTGCGTCTCGACAGGTCTTGAGTGCCCTTCGGCCCGGGGTGTACCAGTCGAGCACCATCACATCTTCAGGCTCGTCTTCGCTGGCGTCGGCGCCGCCGCGCTTCTGCACCGGAGGGCTGCTGCTGGCAGCCTGATCGCAGGAGCGAACTCCTTGACGTGCTGTGAACACCGCCTTGCTGGGCGCATCCCAGGCGCCCTCGTCGGCCAGCTGAGATGCCTCGGCGGCTGCCACCCACATCTTCCATTTCTTGTCTCGGGACTTCTTCATTTCGGCGATGCGGGCGTCCGGGTTGCGCGACTGTAGGTGCCAGACGTCATATTCGCGGAGCCACGTGCGGAGCTCGCGGAGTTCGCGCTCGGACTCTGCCCAGGCCGCTTTCGCCGCCCACTGCGCGTCCTTGCAGGCCTTCGCTTCTTCGGACTCTCCGCATCCGCAGACAACGCAGATCAGAATCGCGAGGAGCAAACCACTGAGTACACACCTGGGAGACACGTCGGTCCCTTTCCTGCCCAGCCCCAAATCGTTGGGGAACCCGAACCGGATGATAGCCCCCCTACTCCTGCCGCTACCAGCCCGCGCGACGAATAGAACCGCGGAATAGGCCGCAGCCTCGCCAACGCGCGCAGCACCCTGTGCTACCGATACCAACCGACTGGGCTGCCTGTGCTGGCGGTTCAAGCCCTACGACGCCAGCCACTCCTCTCTCTCCTGGTACTTGAACTACTGCGGCAGCAGCCTGTCCTGGGCACTGGCGACAGGCATCGGACAACTGCTGCTCCCCCGGTGTGCGAACGAGATGGCAGGGAAGACGGCGGAGCAGCAAAGAGTCCGGCCAACAGGACTTTTGTTCTGACTCCGGGCTGCTACCCTCCCGGCGTGCTCCATCGCCTGACCAGCGACCACCATTGGGCTGACCGGCTGCGCTCACCAGCCGTAGGCATCGGCCTCGCGACGTTCGCAATCCTCGCTCTCGAGCTGGCCCTGATCCGCTGGATCTCCGGGCAGGTCCGAATCTTCGCCTATTTCAACAACCTCACGCTAATCGGCGCCTTCCTCGGCATGGGTCTCGGGGTCGCTGCAGGCCGTGCACGCCCAGGGCTGGTGCATCTTTGTCTGCCGTCTCTGGCAGTACTCACCGCGGTGTTCGCCGGGGCTGAACCGCTCGGCCTGATGCACCTGCAGTTTCCCGATCCGAGCATTCACATGTGGGGCGCCGAGGGAGAGGGCTCCGGCCTCGTGCTGGTGCGCAACCTGGCAATCTTCGGCGCGCTGTTCGCAGGGTTGGTCTGGGTGTTCGTGTGCGCTGGCAGCGCCGTTGGCTACCTGTTCCCAAAAATTCCGGTCCTGCGAGCGTACAGCTGGGATCTGCTGGGATCGCTGCTGGGAATTGGCGCCTTCACGGCCCTGACGTTCTCGAGTCTGAGTCCACCGACCTGGTTCCTCCTCGGCGGGCTGCCGCTGCTGTGGATCTCGCGGCGCACGACCTCCGCACTGGCACTCGCCGCCACCGTTGGCCTCACCGCCGTGTCCGTCGATGGAGCGACGTTCTCACCCTACAACCGCATCGACCTGGTCCCCGATGGGGGCAGCATCCGCCTGTCGGTGAACCGAGACTTCCACCAGTTCATGCACGACCTCTCGGATCGCAGCCTGCACGAGCCGGGTTTGGACGCAGAGACCCGGGCGCGACGACGCCAGTACCGGGACGCCTATGACCTGCCCTTCGTCATCAACGACGTTCGGGAGCGGGCCCTGGTGGTGGGTGCGGGCACCGGCAACGACGTCCAGGCCGCGCTGCGGGGCGGGTACGGTGAGATCCTGTCGGTGGACATCGACCCGGCCATCATCAAGCTGGGCCGCCACCTGCACCCCGAACAGCCCTACGACGACGGTCGTGTCGTGCCCGTGGTGAACGATGCTCGAGCCTTCTTCGAACAATACGAAGGAGAGCCCTTCGACGCCGTTGTCTACGGCCTGCTGGACTCCCACGCCATGTTCACGTCGCTGTCATCGCTACGCCTGGACAACTACGTGTACACCGAGCAGGGCATTCGCGCTGCCTGGCAACACGTGGCTGCGAACGGTCATCTCAGCCTCAGCTTCAGCGTGTTCGGCGGCGAGTGGATGGCGGACCGCATGCGCTGGACTATCGAGAGAGCGACAGGCCAGGACCCAGCAGTCATCTGCCACAACATGCACTTCGGCTGCACCTACCTCGTCGGCAAGCCAGAGGCATCGCTGCACATGGAGCGGATTCCAGCGCAGTTCCAGCGCCTCGGCCTCGTGACCCCGGCAGCCGCGGTGCGCACCACCAGCGACGACTGGCCCTTCCTGTACATCCGGCCGGGGATCTTCCCCTGGGGCTACCTGCTGGTACTGCTGGGGGTACTCGGCCTGGCAATGGCTGCGACTCCCCTGGCCTTCGGCCGCGGCGCCATCAGTTCCGAGTTCGACCCCGTGCTGTTCTTTATGGGCGCTGGTTTCCTGCTCATCGAAACCCGCGGCGTCACCAGCCTGTCGTTGTTGTTCGGATCAACCTGGATGGTGAACTCGGCCATCTTTGCCGGGATCCTACTCATGGTTCTGCTCGCCAACCTGGCAGTCGAGCGCTGGCAACTGCGCGATCTCGGACCCTGGGCTGTGGGGCTGTTTCTGTCGCTGCTGCTGTTGTGGTGGGCGGACCCCGGACAACTGAACACGCTACCGCTGCTGGCTCGAGGCGCCGTGGGAGGTCTGGTCACCGGTCTGCCCATCGGCTTTGCAGGAGTCATCGTCTCGATCCTCCTGTCGCGGGCAGCAAGCCCTGCGGCAGCCCTGGGCTCGAACCTGCTGGGCTCGGTGTTCGGTGGCTGCCTCGAGTACCTGTCGATGGTCATCGGCCTCAAAGCACTGGTCCTGCTGGCAATGAGCCTGTACCTGCTGGCGATGCTCTTCCACCACCGACGCACGGGAGCGGAAGACCCCATCCCAGGAGCCGGTGCAGCACCCGGCTCGCCCGGCTGAAGCGCAACGTGTATAAGCCAGAGACCCCTCGGAGCCTGGCCTTGTGACCGACCACCACGAACAGTTGCTAAGCTACCTGGACCGCTTCCGCGCCGTGGCCAGTCCTGAGCCGGGCGGATACCGCTGGAGCCACCGCCATGACGGCGGCAGGCATGATCTTCACCTGGTGTTCGGGTCGATGATCCACGGCGACGAGGTCGGTTCGCTGCCGGCGGTGGTCGAGGCCCTGGAGCTGCTGGCACAGGACCGGCTCGGCTTCGGTGGACGCATCACGTTCTTCGTCGGGAATCCCGAGGCAGGCCTGCAGCGTCAGCGCTTCCTCGAACAGGACCTGAACCGGATGTTCATGCAACGCGAGGAAGACGCCCACGAGGTGCGGCGCGCACGTCAGCTCATGCCGATTCTCGACACCGCCGACCTGTTCGTGGACTTCCACCAGACCATCCTGGCCACCCGCAAGCCGTTTTACATCTGTCCGTGGCACCGACCCGGCTGGCTCTGGGCCCGAGCCCTGGCGGGGGCCGAGCACTGGGTCACCAGGCCTCCCTACCAGAGCTTCGCCAGCGGCCTGGTCTGCGCCGACGAGTACGTCCGTGTGCAGGGCAAGGCAGGCCTGACCCTGGAGTTGGGCGAGCAGGGGTTTTTCCCCGACGCAGCAGCTCGGGCACTGCGCACGATCCGTCGGGCGCTCACCCTCGGCGACCAGCTCGCCGAAGACCCTCAGGCACTGCAGCAGCAAGCGGAACAACAGCCGGAACTGGTATTCCTGCAGACAGTTCACAGAGAGCAGTTCACCGATGCCGGGATGAGTCTACGAGCCGGCATCGTCAACTTCGAAGCGGTGAACGAGGACGAGTTGCTCTCCGGTCCCGGTGGCCCGGAGCTGCGGGCTCCCTGCAGCGGTGACGTCCTGTTCCCGAAGTATCCTCCTCGCGATGCTGGGGGGCAGGCTCTCGACCCCCGACCCGGCGAGTTGTATCGCATCGTCCAGCCCCTGCAGGGACATCCGCTGGACCTGTGGGCCGAGACCTGAACCACGAACTTTCCAGGCGGGACAGCAGATGAACACAGACTACCGAGGCATGTTCGAGCTGGGCGGCAAGGTCGCCGTAATCACCGGCGGCGGCCGCGGCATCGGCTTTGCCATCGCCGAGGGGCTCGCAGCCTTCGGCGCGAAGATCGTGATAGGAGAGCTCGACCCGCAACTTTGCAGCAGCGCAGCACAGCGGCTACAGGCCCAGGGAGCCGAGGCCATCGCTGTGGCAACCGACGTAACCGACCTCGCCCAACTTCGAGCGCTGTTCGACCGGGCCGAGGCCGAGTTCGGCAGCATCGACATCCTGGTGAACAACGCCGGCATCAGCGCGCGCATCGCTGCCGAGGACTATCCCGACGACGAACTGCAGGCAATGGTTGATCTCAACCTCACTGCCGTGTTTCGAGGCATGAGAGAGACAGCAAAACGCTGGATCGAGGCCGGACGCGGCGGCTCGATCATCAACCTCGCCTCGTTTGCCGGGATGGTCGCAGATCCCATGTCCGCCCCCTACGCCGCGACCAAAGGCGCCGTCGTACAGTTGACGCGTACCTGCGCCGTCGAGTGGGCGGAGCACGGCATTCGCGTCAACGCCATCGGACCGGGCTACGTGCGCACCGAAATGACTGCGAAGACCCTCGACACTCCGGAAGCAGGCAAGGTCATTCGCGCCAAGACAGCCCTGGCGCGAGCAGGCCGCCCCGCCGAGATGGCCGGCGCCGTCATCTACCTCGCCTCCGATGCCTCCAGCTACACCACGGGCCACATCCTGATGGTCGACGGGGGCTGGACTGCGATGTAGTGCGAAGCACGGCCTCGCCGCCCGAGCCCTCGACGGGCGGCAGCCGGCAGACTCGTACTGGTAGTGTTGCAGGTTCCATATCACTGAGAGGAGCAGCCATGAATCGCCAGTTCGGCCTCGCGCTTTGCCTCACGGCCCTACTGCTGGCACCCACCAGCGTCGCTGCACAGCACCTGGAAGCGGGACAAGCAGTCTTCACCGAGACTGCCAGCGGCAGTGACGCCACCGATCCCTCAGGCTGGGTTCTTATCCCCTTCGCTCAGGCCTTCACCGTGCCACCGGTGGTCATTGCGGGTCCTGTGAGCCACGGCGTAGGCATCGACCAGGCGGACTCGTGGTCGATTTCGCTGCGCGTGCGCAACGTAACCAGCACGGACTTCGAAGTTGCGGCGATGCGGCCAGAGGGCACCGTCGATCCGTTCGTGGGAATCGCGAATCCAAGCCAACCGGTCACCCTGAGCGCGGATTGGTTCGCCGTAGCCCCAGGGCTGCACAACCTGCCCGACGGCACCCAGGTCGAGGCCAGGACCATCAGCACAGTCACCGTACGCGCCGGCACCACGCTGAATGGCGCGGGAGGTTCATTCTCGGCGGCGGACGAGGTGCTGTTCGTGCACGGCTGGAACGATGCTCCCGGCGTGCTGCATAGCGTACAAAGCCAGGACCACCCAGAGTGGATCACCAGCACGGTAATCGGCAGAGGCGCCACGGACACACCGCCCGACCTCGTCGGATTCAGAATCGGCATGGAAGGTGGCGAGGTCGTGATCGCTCATCCCTCCTCGGGGGCCGCGGTCGCCGAAACCATCGGCTGGATCGCCTTTTCTCCGGCGATCGGCACCGTCACCGACTCGCTGGGGGCAGCCCTCGGTTTCGACTCGGGGAGGAGCAGCTCGCACTACATTGAGCGCCACGAAGACGATTGCCGACCGATCCCCGACACCACGAGCTTTGGCTTCGCCGCTGCACCGTATGCAGTGGTGAAGCACAACAGCATGGACGGAACCAACGGGGCCTGGGTCCGACGCTGTGAGCCGACGGATTCGAACGGGGACTTCCTGTCTGACCTCACGTCCGACAATGTCTGGGTGCACATGGACGAAGACCAGATCGCCAACCCCGAGCGCACTGGTTTGCCGGAGTACGGCGCCTGGTTCGCCCTGGAGCCGGGAGGTACCGTCGCCCTCACCGAGACCGACCATGACGGCGACGGCATCCCGACCAACGACGAACTGGGCAGCGACGAGAACGACCCCCGCATCGACACCGATGGAGACAGCACCCCCGACTACCTGGACCTGGATTCCGACGATGACGGCGTCGGCGACGACACCGACAACTGCAGGCTGCTTGCCAACCCCGCACAGACCGACACCGATGGCGACGGCGAGGGTGATGACTGTGACGACGACGACGACAACGACGGGCTCGACGACAGCACCGAGACGACCTTGGGTACCGACCCACTCGACCCGGACAGTGATGCCGACGGACTCGGCGATGGCGAGGAGGTCCTCTTTGGCACGGACCCACTGGTCGCAGACAGCGACAGCGACGGTGTCCTGGACGGCAGTGAAGTGCTGGCAACCACCGACCCGCTGGACGATGACACGGACGACGATGGCCTGACGGACGGCAGCGAAGCCAGCCTGGGCACGGACCCGCTCGACCCGGACACCGACGGCGATGGCCTGGCCGATGGACTCGAGGTCGGCCTCACGACGCCCCAGGGCAGCGACACTGACCCCGCGCAGTTCGTAGCAGACGCCGACCCCAGCACCACCACCGACCCGCTGCTCGCCGACAGCGACGGTGGAAGTGTCGAAGATGGCAGCGAAGACAGCAACCAGGATGGTGCGGTCGATGCCGGCGAGACCGACCCGAACGATCCGACCGACGACATCGATGACGTGGACGGCGATGGCTTCGGAACTACCGGCCCAGGGCCACATGACTGCGACGACAACGACGACACCATCTTCCCGGGCGCGACCGAGCTTTGTGGCGATGGCATCGACAACGACTGCGACGCGCTGGTCGACGAGAGCCCCGACGACGACAGCGATGGTTTCACTGTCTGCGATGGTGACTGCAACGATGCCGACCCCAGCGTCCACCCCGGCGCTGCAGAGCTGCCGGGCGATGGGATCGACTCCGACTGTAATGGCACCGACGAGCCCGCGCCCGGCGACGACGATGACAGCGCCAGCGGCGACGACGATGACAGTGCCAGCGGCGACGACGATGACACTGCAGGCGATGACGATGACGACAGCTCAGGCGACGACGACACCGCAGGCGACGACGACACCGCAGGCGATGACGACACCGCAGGCGACGACGATGACAGTGCCGATGGCCCGGTAGTCGTGCCCGAGTGTGGTTGCGAGGCATCGGCCCGAGACGCCGACTTGAGCAACTGGCTATGGGCCCTGTGGGTGCTGCCACTTCTGCGAAGACGCAGGAACGCAGGGCGGGCGCAAAACTGCCGTTGATCCGACTCGTCCTCGCCGGGCTCCTGGCGGCAGCCGGTGTTGGCCTGCCGCTACTACTCGCTCCTGGGCTGCCACGCGCTGTGCAGCAAAGCCTGTTGCCGTGGGAAGCGGGTATCGCAGCTGGGATCCTGGTCGTGCTCGGGGGACTCGCTCGCAAGCGGCCGGAACTGCGGGCCCGGTTCGGCGCCGCAGTACTTGCCATCGTCGTAGCTGTCGCGACTCTGGCGCTGGTTCTGCACGAGATCCCCGGTGCTCTGCATCGCTCGCACTTCAAGCAGTGGGTGCCGTCACTCGCCGGTGCCGGCCTGATCGTCTGGGTGTTCGCCTTTGCGGTCGAGCGCAAGCTTCAGCGCAGGCTGCGCAGCTTCACTGCGATCCTGCTGGGGCTCTCGATCGCCGCGGTGTCACTGCAAAACGGCAACTACCTTGCCCAATCCCTGGCCGGCGAGCGCGTCCGCGCGTGGAATGTCTTCCACTACTACGTCGGCTCCAAGTACTTCAGCGAACTCAGCTACTACGACCTGTACGCCGCAACCCTGACCGCCGACGACGACTGGCAAAAGGCAAAGTCCGCGTCCAAGGGCAAGAAGAGAAAGCGACTCAAGAGGGTCCGCGACTTCCGCAAGATCAACCGCGCTCGAGACCAGCGGGACTACCAGCTCAAGCCGCGCCCTGCCATCGTCGCAGAATTCGACCGGTCGAAAATCAGCGAGCAACGACTCGAGGAACTCGGCCAGGACAGCCGCTTCCTACGCCGCTACATGGGCTTCAAACGACCCGGATGGCAGGACTGCTTCCAGGACCTCGGCTACAACCCGGCGCCGCCGTGGACCGTCGTGGGGACTCCCATGGCCAACCTCGTGCCCACCGGTGGACGGGCGTTCTGGCTGATCGCGAACTCCGATGTGCCTCTTTATGTGCTGGCCTTTGCCCTGGTGTGGTGGGCTTTCGGACTCCGCTCGGCCGCGGTGATCGCGCTGTGGTTGAACACGTTCCAGATCAACGAAGCACGCTTCACCGGCGGCTTTCTCCAGTACGACTGGCTGGTCTCGGTGCTGTGTTGTGCGGCCCTGTACCAGCGGGGCCGGTACCGTTGGGCCGGAGTCGCCCTGAGTTGGGGGGCGATGACAAGAGTCTTTCCCGGCTTCCTTGTCTTCGGGATCGTCCTGAAGGCAGCCATTGCCCTGATCCGCCGAAGCCGGGTCGAGAACGGGGCGACCACGCCTGCTTCCCCGCTCGAGCGCATCGCCGTTCCGCATCGACGCTTCCTGGCCGCCTTTACGCTGAGCTGTGCTGCGCTATTCGCAGCCTCCCACCTGACCGGCGGCGGACTGCAGACCTGGCCCGAGTGGGTCGACAAGATCGGGCGACACAGCGGCAAGCACGCGACCACCTCCAACCAGCGGGTAGGACTCGGTCGCATGGTCATTCACAAACCCAGGGAGGGACGCTTCTGGGCGCAGGCAAGGGGCAATGACAGCGAGCGCATCGCCCAGGGCAAGGACCGCAAGCACCTGCTGCAATTGATCGGACTGTTGCTGCTCATCCCTGCGCTGATCCGCCGCCGCGACATCGACGCTATCGTTCTGCCCCTGTTTGCCGTGCTGCTCATGGTGGTACTGAGCCGCTACTACGCGTCCACCTGGGCGCTATTGTTCCTGCTCGGTGCGCCCTCGCGCGGCTCACCCGGCCCGCATCTCGGCAGCTGGCCCGCGCTGTTCGCGGGCTCGGTGATGTTACTGATGGCAGCTGGCTTTTATCCGCTCGACAACCGGACCACCGGCTACTTCATCATCAACTATCTGGCGTATGGGATGTTTGCGATCCTGGCTCTGGGCTACCTGGCGTCGGACCTGCGTCAGTGGCATAGGGACCGAAAGCAAGTTTCCCCACTGCCGATAGCGCACCCCGCTCCGCCAGGAACACCATGAGAGAAACGAGCGCGATGCTGAAGAACACCATCATCGCGACCATTTCGGCGAGGTTGGCGGCCTGGGCCTGGAGCGGATGACCTTCAGTAAACAGGCGCACGGGAACCTGGGCGAGCACCGCCGCCGCCAGCCCGCGCGGCACCAGGATCGTGGCAAGCAGTGCTTCTCGGCGACTCGCGGCCTCCGGCCGAAGGAATAGCAGCACGCTCGGGTAGCGCGGCAGGAAGGGCACCAGCGCCAGGAGGAAGGCGATGGCGCCCAGAATGCCGAGGAAGGCGGAGGGCCGCACGGTCATGCCCAGGTAAAAGAAGAAGGCTGCCTTGAGCAGGAAGACCGACTCTGCATAGACGGCCCGCTCGACACGCTTCACTTCGCGAAGCTTCAGCTTGATGGGTGCCGCCTCCGCACCGCGGTCGACACGCAACACGACACCGCGCGGCAGGTTGCCGAGCGTGATCCCAAAGCACAAGGTGGCGATGGCGCCGCTGATTCCAAGTTGCTCACAGAAGCCGTACACGACCAGCGCCGCTGCCAGGGTCGTGAACATCGTGTTGCTGATGCGCGTGGCCCGGCCGAGCAACACCGACCAGGCGATACCCGCCCCCACGCCGAGCAGGCAGGCCGCGATCAACGAGAAACCCGCAGAGCCCAGGAGCCCTGTGGCATCGACATCCTCACCCCTGGCGAGACTGACGGCCACGCCCACTGTGCCGATGATGCAGAACACATCGGTCAACGTGCTTTCGAGAGTCAAGACGGTGCCCGTGTCCTCGCCGAGTTCGAGGGCCTTGACCATGGGGATGACCACGGCCGACGAGGTGCCGCCCATGATCAGTCCACCCAGGAGCGCCGTCCACCAGTCCATCCCGACCTCGTCCTGGCTGACACCGGCCTGGATTCTCTCGATTACCCACGGGCAGTTGAAGAGGCCGTAAATGGCTATGGTCAGGCAGCCGATGGCCGCCACCATGCTGACCACCGAGAACGGCGCTGCACGACCCGCCGACTTGAACAGGCTGCTGAGCTGCAGGCCGAGACCACTCTCGAACAGGATGACAGCAAGGGTCACAATGGCCAGGAAGTCGCCGACCTGGCCGAGATCCTCCAACCGCAGCAGGCCCATGATGGGGCCCACCAGGAGGCCGAGAATCATCAGCAACAGGATGTCAGGGATCCGGGTCCGCTCGAACACCACTTCGAGGAGGTGGGCGACAAAAACGAACAATCCGGCAGCAAGGACGACTGTATGCAACGACTCCACCCTCAACGAGTTGGCGACATCCTAGCAGCCTGTGAGTCAAGCCAGTTCGGGCGAAGCTCTGGGGCCCTGGCACGCCAAGCAGGGAAGGGCCCCCGGGGGACCTTCGAATCCCTGGGAGCCCTTCCATTGCGCGATACGCGGCAATTTCTTCCGCGATCTCCCTCGTTGAACCGAGAGAGTGTCAGTTGTCGGGTGGAAGGCCGCACGACAAATCCCCCCAACGGGCTCCACCGGCGACACCCAACAATCACACCATCGGCACGATGAGAACAGACTTGAGAGATTCAATAAAGTTTCCTCTAAGTCCCCTGCAAGCCGAACCGCTCAAGTACCTTGTACGAGAGTCCACAGCCTGAAGTGGAGTAGATGACTCAAGGCATGGAGAGCCCATTGTGAGTAATGGCTTCATAAACGGCACCGTGCTCTGGTTCCGGCCCGAAGTAGGCCGGGGAGTCGTCAAGGCCAATGACGGCCGACAGTTCTTCTTCGACGGCGATTGCAGCATTGATGACCCGGTCAAGGGGCTGCTGGTGCACGTGCGCACAGTGGTCGACGGCGACGACACTCGACGGGTCGAATTGCGGCTTCCTGAAGGCGGACGTCAATTCGCGACAGTCGACCCCACACCCAGACCGGCAGCCACCAAGCGCCGCACGGTCAAGAGCAAGAGCAGCAAGACCCGAACTACCCGAACCCAGAAGACCGGTCCCAAGCGCGGGGTGGTGCAGCGGGTTGTGCGAGCCGGCGAGTCGCTGGAGCGTGGCATCTCAGTGTTCCACCCGACCCATGGACAAGGCTTCGTCGTGATGTCGACCCGGAGCATGGCGCGGATTCGCTTCATGCCGTCCCAGGAGGAACGGTCCGTTCGCGTCAACGACCTCGAAATCCTGGAAGGGAACTGACCAGCCCGCTGGGCTAGGGCCCTGAGCTCTCCGGCCGACTACCTCGCGGCAACGAGGTGACCCCGACGTCATCGCCGAGGTCTTCTTCCAACTCTTCGATGAACTGCCTGGAGACCCGCATCGTCTCGGTACTGATCGCCTCCAACTCACCGCCGCAATCCGGACAGGTAATGGACTTGTAGTGCATCTTCTCGGGCACCGAGAGCATCGCCTGACAATGGGGGCAATCGACCTTGAACCGCATACAACCTCCGAGCACGCTGCGTTGCGGGAACCATAGCGCGGAAGCCGCCGGAGTTGGGGAGGCTGAGCGGAATCCATCCGCCAGCAGACTGTCATCGAGCTTGCGCCCGGGCGCCGTTCCCCGTAAGTAATTGCCCGAGCCTACGGAGGTCCGGATGAGCCAGCCCCTCGACATAGTCCTGCTGCCAGGTGACGGAATCGGTGTCGAAGTCTGCCGCGAAGGAGAGAAAATCCTCGCAGCAGCGTTGTCGGCCGCCGGCATGCGGGCCGACGTTGAGTCGATCCCGTGCGGAGGCCAGTACTACCTCGAGAACGGACGAGACTGGCCCGAAGGCAGTCAACAGCGCTGCCAGGACGCCGACATCATCTTCCTCGGCGCCGTCGGGTGGCCCGATCCCAACGGCTCCGGGCCGGTCACCATGGCGGGTGGCAAGATGGCGGGCTACTCGGCAGTAATCGGCAACCGCCGCGAACTCGAGTTGTACGCAAACGTCCGCCCCGTAAAGCTGTATCGCGGCGTTCTGCACAAGATCCACGGCAAGCACGTGCAGGTATGGGACCCCGACCTGGTCGACATGGTCTTCGTCCGCGAGAACACCGAAGGCCTGTACACCGGCATCGGCGGACGAATGGCCAGCGGCGGCGCCGATATCGTCGCGACGGACACCCGGCTGGTGACCCGAGCCAACAGCGAGCGGGTCATCCGCTTCGCCTTCGAAGCCTGCCGCGCTCGTAACAAGGGAGCGCCCGGCGACGGCAAACTGCGGGTCACCGCGTTGGTGAAAGACAACGTCCTGGAGGGCTGCCGCCTGTTCCGGGATATCTTCTTCGAGATCGCCGCTGACTATCCCGAGATCGAAGCCGAGACGTCCATCATCGACGCCTTCACCCAGTGGTTGGTGCAACGTCCCGAGTGGTACGACGTCATCGTCACCACCAACATGTTCGGCGACATCGTCACCGACCTCGCCTCGGTGCTGCAGGGCGGTATGGGAATGGCCGTGGGCTGCAACATCGGTGATGGCCACGCGATGTTCGAGCCGATCCACGGCTCGGCTCCCAAGCACGCGGGGAAGAACCGGGCCAATCCACTCGCCATGATCCTCACGGTCAAGGAAGGTCTGGACTGGTACGCAAAGCGGGTCGGCAATTCTGACCTGCAGCTGACAGCCGAGCTGATCGAGCAGGCCGTCGTCCAGCTGCTGCAGGAACGCAGCACTCTGACCTATGACCAGGTCGGCGAGGAAGCCGCATCCACCACCTCGCAGGTCGGCGACGCCGTAGTCGCCGCATTCCAGGCGCTGTGGGCCGCACGCGACGCCTGATCTCGACGACTCACTGAAGGCATCCGCAGCCCCGCCTATAGCGCAGCGGTACCCCTCGTGGTTGAATGTCCCCCCGGTGCATATCGCCCGCGAGGAGAAAACCATGAGTTCTGCCATTCGCTACTTAATACTGCTGACAGTCCTGCCACTCGTGCTCGTCGGCTGCGGCGGTACCATGGTCGAAGACAACCGACCAGGGGACTGTTCCGACCTTATCGACAACGATGAAGACGGACTCATCGACTGCGAAGACAGCGACTGCATCGACTCGGCGGAGTGCGCAGGCGATGACGATGACACCGCCGATGACGACGACACCGGCGACGATGACACCGGCGACGATGACACCGGCGACGATGACACCGGCGACGATGACACCGGCGATGACGACACCGGTGATGACGACACCGGTGATGACGACTCGGCCGGCGATGACGACTCGGCCGGCGATGACGACTCGGCCGGCGATGACGACGACACCAGCCCGGCAGATGCTGATGGCGACGGCTGGGATGAGTTGGTGGACTGCGACGACTCGGATGCCGACCTCAACCTCGACGACGCCGATGGCGACGGCGAGACCAGCTGCGATGGCGACTGCGACGATGGCGACGCCACCCTCAACGATCTCGACGTAGACACGGACGGCGCCAGCAGTTGCGCTGGCGACTGCGACGACAACGACGCCGCCCTCAACGGCGACGACGTCGACCTCGATACCTACACCACCTGCGATGGCGACTGTGACGACAACAACGACACCGCCTATCCCGGAGCCGCTGAAGTCTGCGACAACTTCGCCGACAACAACTGCGACGGCAATGTCGATGACAACCAGGCCGACGCCGATCTCGACGGCCTCAGCCCCTGCGACGGTGACTGCGACGACGACCCGGCCAGTGGCGAGACCAACTACCCGGGCAACACCGAGGTCTGCGACGGCGACGACAACGACTGCGACTCAGTGGTCGACAACGGCTTCGACCACGATGGCTACGGCGTAACCACCTGCGGCCCCGACGTCGCCTCCGCCCCCGCAGCAGCCACCGACTCCGACGACGGCGACGCCGCCAACTTCCCCGGCAACGTCGAGGCCTGCGACAGTGCAGACAACGACTGTGACTCAGTGATCGACAACAACGTGGTCAACCAGAACTGGTACCTCGACGCCGACGGGGACGGCTTCGGCCCCATCGGCGGCACGGCAACCGTTGACTGCCAGTCGCCGGGTGTGGGTTATGTCACTGACAACACGGACTGCAACGACAGCGCCAGCGGCGCCAGTATCAATCCTGGCGCCACCGAGGTCTGCGACGCCGTCGACAATGACTGCGACAGCAACGTCGACGAAGGCTTCGACGCCGATGGCGATGGCTTCACAACCTGCGGCGCCGACGGCAACCCCGCCACCGCGGCAGACAACGACTGCAACGACACCAGCACCGGGGGCAGCATCAATCCCGGCGCCTCCGAGGTCTGCGACGCCATCGACAACAACTGCAATACCAGTGTCGACGAGGGCTTCGATGGTGACGGAGACGGCTTCACAACCTGCGGCGCCGACGGCAACCCCGCCACCGCGGCAGACAACGACTGCAACGACACCAGCACCGGGGGCAGCATCAATCCCGGCGCCTCCGAGGTCTGCGACGCCCTGGACAACAACTGCAATACCAGTGTCGACGAGGGCTTCGACGGAGACGGAGACGGCTTCACAACCTGCGGCGCCGACGGCAACCCCGCCACTGCGGCAGACAACGACTGCAACGACACCACAAGCGGGGGCGGCATCAACCCAGGTGCCGCCGAGGTCTGCGACGCCATCGACAACAACTGCACAGGCGGTGTCGACGAAGGCTTCGACGGTGACGGCGACGGCTTCACAACCTGTGGCGCCGATGGCAACGCATCGGCAACCGCTGACAACGACTGCAACGACACCAACGGGGCCATCAACCCCGGCGCAGCTGAGGTTTGTGATGGCGTCGACAACAACTGCGGAGGCGGTACCGACTCTTCGGACGCTGCCTATGACGGCGACGAAGACGGCGATGGCTTCAACGACGCCGATTGCGGCGGCAATGACTGCAACGACACCAACGCTTCGATCAATCCGGGCGCGGCTGAAGTTGCAGGCAACAGCATCGACGACAACTGCAACGGCCAGGTCGACGAAGTTGTGCCGTTCACGTTCACCGAGATCTGGACCCAGGTAATCAGCAGTAACTGTGGATGTCACAGATTCGGCAGCAGCGGCGGGATGTCCCTACCGAACCAGGCCACCTCCTACACGCGGTGGGTGAACGAAAACACCACCTCGAGTGCATCGCCGTCTCCATCCATCAACCGCGTCCAGGCCGGCAATGCCCAGGGTAGCTACGTAATGCACAAGCTCGATGGGACCCACGGAAGCGTGGGAGGCGGTGGCAACCAGATGCCCAACGGCTGTTCGGGTGCTTCCTGCCTCGACCAACTGACCCGCGACCGGATCCGCGCCTGGATCAACTCGGGGGCGCCGAACAACTAGGGGCAGGAGCTACTTGAGCAGGCGGCGCAGGCGCTCCTCGAGGGCCTCTGGCAGCACCTTGCGGGTTTCCTGGACCACCAGCAGCAGTTGCGCCCACAGCGCCCAAAGGCTGGGTTCCTGCATGCGCTTGATGGCGACGTCGGCCAGGTCCTGGGCCTCGGCCGGCAGCTTCGCCTTGCGGTAGACGATGGCGAGGTCACCAGTCAGAGCTCGCCGTGAGGCCAGCCACTCGAGCTTCTCCTCGGCGCTGCCGGCGCGGCGCTTCTCGCGAGCACGGACGAGGTGCTGATCGACCGCGGACTCACCGAACTTCTGGTCCAGCCCCATGGCGCCCACCTGGCGGGCGATCTCCTCTTCCTTGGCATGGTCGAGCACCGCCAGCACCCGCTGCTTCATGGTCGACTCACACTTGTCCGTCCAGGCTTCTTCGGCGCTGTCCCGAGCGATGCTGATCAGTACCCCGGGCGGCTTCTTGCGAGCGCCGGCCTTGACGGTGGCGATGCTCAGTTCGAACGACGAACCCACAGACCGAATCACCTGCTCGACCCGAGACCGCCAATTTCGCGGCAGGTTCTGCGCCCGGTAGTTGATGCTCAGCGTGTTGTAGCGCTTGAAGGCCATCTCATCCCCACTGCCGCCCCCTGGGCGCAGGGCCATTCTAGTCTGAGTCACCGGCACCACGTGTCTTGAACGCACGAGCGCACCACTTAGGGTCTAGAATGTTCGCGGAGGTTGCCATGCCAACGACGCTTATCCCCATCACCAAGCAGCTGATTTCATGCTCCCTACTGCTGGCACCGCTGCTGTTGGTGGCTTGCATCAATGGTGCGGACGACGATAACAACCCTGTGGGGATCCCCGACTTCCTGGAGAGCCAATTCCCTGGCGGTTGCTCGGATGGCACAGACAACGACGGCGACGGCAGCTTCGACTGCGACGACCCGGACTGCGCAACTGCACCGGACTGCGCCCCCGGTGACGACGACACCGCCGACGACGACGACAGCGCCGGTGACGACGACACCTCGGGTGACGACGACACCTCGGGTGACGATGACACGGGCGACGACGACACGGGCGACGACGACGACACCCCGTGCGTCGACACCGACAACGACAACTGGTGTGCAGGAGAAGACTGTGACGACCTGGATCCAACCTCGAGCCCCATCGGCATCGAGGTCTGCGACGGCGCCGACAACAACTGCAATGGACTGGTGGACGAGGACTCCGCCGACCAGACCACCTGGTACCTGGACGCAGACAACGACGGCTACGGGGCGGCGCACCTGAGTACCGAGAGTTGTGCGGCACCGGCCGGCTACGTCGACAACAGCCTGGACTGCGATGACCTGGAGCCGCTCAGCTATCCCGGCGCCCAGGAAGTCTGCGACGAGATCGACAACAACTGCGATGGCAACATCGACGAAGGCAACGGCGCCCCCGGCACCTGGTACGCCGACTTCGACGGTGACGGCTACGGAAACCCGGCCAATGCGCTGGTCGGCTGCCTCGCTCCAGCAGGCTACATCGCCGTGGTCGGAGACTGCGACGACCTCGACCCCGGAGCGCACCCCGGGGCCACCGAGGTCTGTGACGAGGCGGACAACAACTGCAACGGCGAGGTGGACGAGGGGACAGCAGCTCCCGCCACCTGGCATGCCGACCTCGACGGCGACGGCTTTGCGAGCCTGGTGGTCAGCGTGGTGGCCTGCACCGCTCCGGCCGGCTACCTCGAAGCCGCCCAGGCGACGGACTGCGATGACCTCGATGCCACCACGCATCCCGGTGCTACTGAGATCTGCGATGGCGAGGACAACGATTGCGTCGGTGGCGCCAACTACGGTGGCCTGCTCGGCAGCGAGAGCGACGACGACGGAGATGGCCTCAGCGAGTGCGAAGGCGACTGCAACGACAGCAACCTGCAGACCTATCCCGGTGCCATCGAAGACTGCAGCAGCGACGACCTGAACTGCGATGGCAACCCCACCGCAGGGGCCATCGGCGGTTCCACCTGGTACGCCGATCTTGACGGAGACAGCTTCGGCGGCGCGACGCTGACTGTCCTGTCCTGCGGCCAACCGGCGGGCTATGTGGATGCCTCGCTCGCGACGGACTGCAACGACCTGCAATCGGTGGTTTATCCAGGCGCGACCGAGCTGTGCGACGGAATCGACAACGACTGCGATCCCAGCACGACCGCGGGCGGCACGGCCGGCGGAGAGCTGGACAACGACGGCGATGGACAGCGCCCCTGCGATGGCGACTGCGACGATGCCGACCCCTCGAATTACGCGGGCAACACCGAACTGTGCGATGGCGAGGACAACAACTGCAGCGGCGCGGCCGACGTACTGGGTGCCGGCAGCGAGAGCGACGACGACAGCGACGGACAGAGCGAGTGCCAGGGCGATTGCGACGACACCCCTGTCAGCGGCGCAGCCATCTATGACGGCGCGCCCGAGTCCTGCGATGCGATTGACTCCGACTGTGACGGCTCGGTAGTCGACGAGTTCAATGACTTCGACGGCGACAGCGA
>CAZBDA010000098.1:0-11367 GCA_964490445.1 uncultured Rickettsiales bacterium
GGCGGCTTGCGAGTAGGAACAGCCCCAGTACGAACAGCATGTGGTCGAGGCCGCCCGGGATGATGTGGGTGAAGCCCTGTGCGATGAACACTGCGACGATTCGGGCGATGCTGGCTGGGGGAGGGGGCGTGCGGATTGGCAACGGATCGCCGAGCTGTCCGGCACGCAGCCAACTGGTGTAGGGGCTTTCCCCGCGCAGTGTCAGGGCGGTGCCTCCCAGCCCCTCAGGTGCCTGCCAGGACAGCCAGGCTGCCTGGTCAGGGATGGTCACGTGACCGCGGAAGTACACGACCCGCCCTCCTTCGGTCGGCCTGGTGCCGTTGTGGCCGGGCGCTCCGCTTACTGGCGCCATCCGGCTCAGTGGGCTTAGCAACCGTCCCGTGAGCTCTTCGAGCGGTACCGGGCGGTCGTCCAGTCGAAGCGGCCTGGTGGCTTCCAGGTAGGTTGTGATGCCCGTGATCAGACGCTCGGCGGCCGCTGGATCTGCGAGCGGGTCTTCGCGGTGCACCAGGGGGCCCAGGGGGCCATGCCGTGGCACCGCGCGCAGGTCGATGCCTACTTCGATGGTGGCACGGTCGTGGCTTGGAAAGCTTACGTCTACCTGTGTGAAGCCGGTGGGATGAGCGAGGGCGCCGTCGGGAAGCGCGAGCCCTGCGAGCAACAGCGTGCAGGCCGCTGCCCACGGCAGGCAGCGCGGCCGTGGCCCCCGCACTCGTGCTGATCCCAGGCTAGAGCGCAAAAGTATGGATCACACCGCCGTCGCTGCCGATTGCAGTGACGCTGATCACCGCCCCCTCGACCTGCACGTGGAGGATGTGGTGCGCAAAAGAGGTGAACTCGATTTCATTCCAGGTGGTGCAGTAGTCGACCTCACCGTCGATATGACCGCCGCCGCCGCCGGTGGTCACCCAGGTGACCCCCTCGGGCGTGGCGGGAGGAGAGTAGGCGTACAGGTGGTTGTGGCCGTTGAGTACCAGGTCGACTCCCGCCACTTCGAACATCGGCTCGAGGTAGTCGCGCACGGCGGACTCTCCGGTCCAGCAGCTACCCGCCCAGTACTCGACTCGCGGTGGGCGGTGGAAGACAGCGACGCGCAACTGTGCGGCAGCGAACGCGGGTTCGTCGAGTGCACTCTCGATGCACTGGTACTGCGGGCTGCCTGGTCCCAGCGACAACTCCGAGTCGACCACCAGCAACCAGGTGCTGCCCCAGTTCATTGTGAAGCAGTGCTCATCTGCGGGCTGTGCCAGGTGCAGGTCGAACAGCGTGGCGTCTGCGTCGCCGTAGTACTCGTGGTTGCCGGCTGCAACCAGAACCGGAACGGTGGGGGAGATCGCCTCGAGGGGGCCGAGAAACTGACCCCGGTAGTTCTCCTCGTAGCCGTTTTGGACGATGTCCCCGGCAGAGACCAGGAAGTCGGGCTCCAGCACCCGTGCCTGGTCGACCAGTGCGCGGAAGGTGGCCGGCCCATTCTGGTTGTCGCCCCAGGCGACAAAGGACAGGTCTGCTGCTGCTGCGGGCGGAGTTCGGAAGGAGTAGACCTTGCTCGCGGTGTCCGTCCCCTCCACGCGGTAGTAGACCGTACTGGCGGGGGCCAGGCCGGTGATCCGGATCTCGTGGTGGTCAGAGGCTGCCGTTTCCTCGGCGACCAGGCCGAGGCTGGGGCTGTCGCCGTAGCTGATCCGCCCGATCATCGCGCTGTGTGTCTCCCACAGGACGCTCATCGCTTCCGGCTCGGGGTGACCCAGCCACGGCCCCAGTCGCAGTTCGCTGGTCTGCGGCGGCGGAGTGGCGTCGATACAGAGGTCCAACTCGTCAAAGTAGGAGTCGTTGTCACCGCCTGCGTTGCGGGTGCCGCTGAGTACTGCGACCAGCCGAGCGGTACCTGCTGGCAGTACGAGGTCGACCCGCTCGGACCGCCAGTAGGCATTCAGAAAGGGGCCGGCCTCTGCCTCGGCCAGCAGTGCGCCGGCTTTGTCGAGCGCCTGTAGGCCCAATTGCGGCGCATCACTGCCGTTCCAGTTGCGGACCTCGGCGAGCAGGTGTGCATACAGGTCGCCGCCAGCGAGGCCGCGCGAGGCCTCGCCGAACTCCACTTGTTGCACCATGCGGGAGAATGTCTCCTGGCCGGCGAAGAATTGGTAGCTGCCGGATGCCGGCTCGGGATAGCTGCCTTCCTGGAAGCCGACCGCACTGAAGCTGCCATCGGTGACGGTCCAGCTGGTGATGTCGCCTGTCTCGGCGCCTGGATTGAGCAGCAGGTCGCACAACGGAACAACAGCCTCGGCGCTGTCGTCGTCGTCGGCCTCGTGGCTGTCGTCGTCGTTGGCCTCGTGGCTGTCGTCGTCCCCGTTGCCGCCCGAACCGAGGCTGCCACTGCTGCTGCAACTGCTTGCCAGCAGGGCGAGACAGATCAAGACGCTGAGTTCGGCGTACGGGACTCTGGCTGAGTGCATCGTGCTGACAGTAGCATTCGGTCTGGTATCCCAGGGGGCATCTCCCCCGCGACTGTGACAGACTGGCCGGAAGCTATGTCGGACTCTACCGCGACCGCTGCCCCCGCCCCTTCGGATCGGGGTAAGCCCCTGGGGAGAATCCACACCTGGCTACGCCTGGTGCTGGGCTTCGCCGTGGTCATCCTGTTCGCGTCGATCTCGATCGTGTTTGCCTTCCTGCTGTTGCCCTGGCGGCGCAAGCGAATCCAGATCGGCAACCTGTTTGGCAAGACCACCGGACCCATCCTCGTTCGGCTTGCCGGCTGTCGCCCGGTGTTCAAAAACTACCAGCTGCTGGCTGGCCAGGGTCCCGCCGTGTACGTGTCCAACCACGTCTCCATCGTCGATCTGATGCTCGGCATGTGGCTGACCCCCCTGGGCGGCTGCGGCACGGCAAAGAAGGAAATCGCCAAGGTGCCGTTTTTCGGCTGGCTGTATCGCCTCTCGGGCCACCTGCTTCTGGATCGGGGTGACCGGGAGCGGTCCATCGCTACCCTCGCCGAGGCGGCTCGCTTCGTGCGTAGCAACGGCGTCAGTATCTGGATCTGGCCCGAGGGCACGCGCAGCCGCGATGGCAGGCTCTCGCAGTTCAAGAAGGGATTCGTGCACCTTGCCATTGCCACTGGACTGCCCGTGGTGCCGGTCGTCGTGCACGAGGCCCACCACCGCTGGCCTGCGGACACCTTTGCTCTCTATCCCGGCGACCTGCACGTCGAGATCCTGCCGAGTATCGACACCAGCACATGGCAGGCCGAGACCGCGGGGGACCACGCCGAGCAGGTACGCGCCGCATTTGTTGCTGCCCTGGGACCTGGCCAGAGGCCACTCCCGGAGCCGGTCACGCCGGTGTCGTGATGACCGTAGGGCCAGTCTTCGCACAGGTCCGACCTCGGGCCGGCTGGCTCGAGGTGTTGGAGAAGTAGCGCTCGCTTCTTTTGGCCCGCGAGCGAGAACGACGAAGCCCGCGCCGGGTTCCCGACGCGGGCTTCGAAAAGCAGCCGGCGGGTGGGCTCAGCGCCTCAACGGCACTCCACCGAGCACCATTTGCATGCCCCAGCGAGCCCGGTTCTTCTCGGCCCGTGCCATGCGCGGGTCGGGTCCGGTCAGGTTGCGGTCACTGATCTTGGTCAGGGCGGTGACGCCCTTGATGATCAGCGAGATCCCGCTTCCCAGCGCCGCGGCTCCCAGTGCGAGGAAGATCACGCCGACGATCCTGAATCCCAGGGCAACCCCCTCGGCGTTGACGTCCGCCGCCAATGCGAGGTCAGCGCTGACAAAGAAATAGATGGCGACGCCCGTGAGCAGACCGCCGACGATACTGACGGGAATGCCGACACCCAGGTACAGGCCGCCCTTGACGCCGTGGCCGATGTTCTTTGCCACCTTGTCGCCGGTGGCTCCGTGGACCCCGACGTCCGGTGCAACAAAGCCGTTCATCATCTCGGCTCGGCCGTCCCACTCCAGGGTCGGAGTTGCGGAGGCGGTTTGTGGGATGAGCAGGCAGAACAGAGCCAGCGCGGGTAGAGCGAGGGAAAATCTCAGCATCGGGTCCTCCGTTGGGGGAGAGGTTGATTCTATCTGCAGATGATCTTGTCACAGTCGGTGGCAAGCTGGCTACTGGCCGAGGTCATGGGTCTGTTGTCAGCGGACCTTCACCTTGTGCGGCGAACTCTTGCTGCCCGAAGAATCGGAGCCGGACTCGCCTTTTGCGATGATGTAGTACTGCAGGCCGCTTACCCAACTGCCATCCGCTATCGCGGAAAACGACCACGAGGTGTTGTTGTCTTTTGAACTCATCGCCCGCGCCGCCCAACTCTTGGTACCGATCTTCAACATCACGGTCACCTTGGATGCCGGAACCGAGGTCTTTGCCTTGAGGCGGAACGATGTACCCACCAGTGCCTGGCGTACCGGGTTGTGGCTGAGGGAGACTGCCGCTGTGCTTGGGGCGGCCGCAGCCTCCTCCGCCTCTTTGCTTTGCCGCTCGCTTTCCTGTGCCTTCTCCAGTGCCTGTGCCTTGCGCTCTTCCCGTTCCGCGGCCTTCAACTCGCGCTCTTCGCGCTCTTTTCGTTTTCGTTCCCGGGCTTCCTGCTTCGTTTCTGTCGTTTCTTTCGCTGGGGTGGTTACCGGCGAGTCAGCCGCTTCGCTTGCGGGTGCTTCCTCTTTGTCTGCACTGCTGGCCTCGGCAGCACCCTGGGGCTCGTTGGCGCCGGCAACGGGCGTGGCAGCAACCAGGGAGGGAGCGGCATCGCTGGCTTCCAGGGCCGTCGTCGCCGTAGGCGCCTGGTCGTGTAGAGAAGGGAGCACCAGTGCCAGTACAGCCGTGAGCGCTCCTACCGCGATTCCCGCGACCGCCCAGGGCAGGCCTGAACTGCCCTGGGGCCGGGCATCGGACAGTGTCGGTACATTGCCGGTGACTGGCGGGTGGAGTGCCACCGTACCCATGGGCTGTGTGAGGGAAGGTGTGGGGGTCGGCTCGCCGCGGCTGATGGCCTCGAGGCTCTCCAGGGCGGCAGTTGCGCTGGGGAAACGGGCCGACGAGTTGAAGGCCAGGAGTTGGTCGATCCAGTAGTGTAACTCTGGGGCGTAGCTGCCCGACAAGCCGGGGTTCTTTGCGTTGCCCGTGGCTGCGAAGATCAAGGTCCGCCCGAGCGCGAACAGGTCGGACGCTGCCGTTGCAAGTTCGCCCTGCAGGACTTCGGGCGACAGGTAGGTGGGGGTGCCGACGACCATGCTGCCCGTGAGGCCGCGTGCATCGTCGAGGTGGGCGATCCCGAAGTCGGCCAGTTTTGCTGCGCCGCGCTTGTCGAACAAGATGTTCGATGGCTTGATGTCGCGGTGCAGGATCGCTTTCTCGTGGACAGCCTCGAGGGCTCCCAGCACTTCTCGCGCCAGGCGTACCCAGGCCATGGGGGACAACGGGCCCTTGTTCTTGACCTTTTGCGTCAGCGTGCCGCCAGGCACGTGTTCCATCACGAGGTAGCCGAGACCACCGCCAATGCCGACGTCGTAGATAGGAACCACGTTGGGATGGTTGATGCTGGCGGCAGCGATGCCTTCGCGCCGGAAGCGCTCGACGAGGTCGGGGTCGTCCAGGAACTGCGCCTTCATCAGCTTGATGGCGACATCGCGTTGCAGCGACTTGTCGTGGGCCAGCCAGACTTCGGCCATTCCGCCGGAACCCAGCATCTCACTGGCGTTGTAGCGGTCGCCCAGAGCCCCCGCCCCATCATCCTCCTGCACGGAGTTGATCGGCTGGTCCGTTGCCAGGTTCCACAGGTGCGGATGTGGCCGCGTTGTACTCTGGTCGTCCTCTACCATCTCCCCATAAGGTACACGCCTGCGCTCGTTTGCACAGCGTCTGCCTGGTAGGAAATGACGACCTTGGCTGGCGCTTTGGCTCCGGCAATGGTCAGTGGGATGCCTGCGGCAAGGGCTACGCCGCCTCCGATCGCGATGCCCAGGCCTCCCCAGTAGGGGGCATAGCCCTTCTGCCAGGTTTCCATGTTGCCCGTGTACGTCTCAGGACCGCCACCGCCGTTCTGCGCGATCTGACCGGCGGACCAGCCGTACGCCATCATGCCGAGGCCGACGCCGCCAACGATGCCGCCGATGACCATGATGATGGGGCCTAAGGGTCGGGGCACGGAACTTCGGGCGCTAGCTGAAGCACCTGTTGCCGCGGTGTTCCTGGCTGCCTCATCTCTGCTCGCGCCTGCCGGGGCAGCCTTGGGGCTGCTGCTGGCGGCATCGCTCGTGGTGTCCTGGTTGTCCGCTGCTGCGGGTTCGCCGCTGCTCGCCTCGGCACTGCGGCCTGCTTCGATCGTGCCCCGCAGTTCCACGATTTGCATGCGTTCGTGCTCCGACAGCTTGGCGCCTTCGTACTTCGCCAGCGCGTCGAGCGCTTGGTCCCAGTTCTTCAGTTCAATGTTGCACTGGGCCAGGTAGTACCAGGCACGATCGAGCTTGGCGTTCAGGCCGAGGGCCAACTCCAGCATGAGCCGGGCTTCGCCGTAGCTGCCCGCGTCCATCAGGTCGAGGGCCTCGAAGACCCGCACCTTGGCGCGCTCTTCGGGGCTGCTCTCCTGCTGCGGCTGGGTCTCTTCTGCCAATACGGGAGTCGTGCAAAACAGCAGGCAGCAGGCAACAACGAGCGCTCCTACAAGGCGCCCTCCGAGGCTCGACGACTCGAGCAATTTCCTCATCAGCGTCTTCTCCATACTCGCTACCTACAGGTGACCAGCCCCACTCTACCGAATTTTTCGCAGCGCTACGGGTTGCGGCGGCAATCGTTAGCGGGCTCCGGGAGGAGAACACAGGCCGTACCATGGATTGGGGCTTTCGGGGCGGAGATCGCCGTAGTCCCTACAAACTTCTCCGGTTTCACAGGGGTTCACTGTTGAGATGGGGTCCGGATCGCACAGGGTCAGGCAGATGCTGTCGTCATACCCGCTGCAGAACAGCCATCGTTGGCAGCTGGCGCTGTCCTCGAGGGTGCCGGCCCGGGGTGGGCTGGGCATGCAGAACTCCCGGGCCAGGCCCGCTCCAGCCTCGACGCAGACGTTGGTGTCCAGGTCTGCAGGAACACAACGGATCGAGTAGTTGGATGCCTGCGGGCAGTCGCTAGCGGGAGCACTCGCATTCAGGCCGTACAGTGTGCAGTTGGGTTCGCTCTCTTCCCTGGCCTTGCGGCAGACGGTGACCCGGGTCTCGGGGCTGGTATTTCCGCGAGGTTCAAAGCAAGCGGGGGACTCCACGCAGTCGGGGTCCTGGCAGTCCAGCAGAGAGTCGAGGCCGTTGTCGACTTCGTCGTCGCAAGTCTCTTCGAAGGACAGCCCGTCGGCAGGGCTGCAGTACGCGGTTGGCCCACAGGCCCCGAAGTCGCCCACCCAGTTGCATGCAGGCTGGCACTCGTGGGAGAGCAGATCGCAGGCCCAGCCTCCTGGGCAATCCTGCTGTACAAAACAAGCCTCGTCCGCAGTGTTCGGCTGTGCCTGAGTGACCATCTCCGCTGCAGTGCTCGCGTCGAGAGCATAGTCGTTTGGATTGAACGGCTCGCCGGCCAGGAAGACTAGCACCGCGTTGCGGGTGGTCGCGATGTCCACCAGGGGGTTCAAGCCCTTCGCCAGGACGACCAAGTCGGCCCGTTTGCCTACCTCGATGGTGCCGATCTCGTCGCCGAGGCCCAGCGCCTCTGCGGCCCCTGATGTGGCCGCCTTGAGGGCCTTCATCTGGGGTGTCTCGGTGTTCAGGGCGGGATTGTCGGTGAAGGTGGAGTCGGACCACAGCTCGACCAGCAACTGCAACTCGAGGTGCAGTCCAAAACCGTGCGGTACGAACAGGTTGCCGGCGCCGCTGCCGGCAACGATTGCGACATCGGGGGCCTCGCTCTGCAACGTGAGCAGGTTCCGCTTGAGATTGTCATGCCACTGGCCGGTGGCAGGGGTGCTGTTGAGAATCCAGTCATCGATCTCCGGGGGAGTCCCCACCGGGTCGTCGTATTGCAGGTCCCAGTCATCCTGCACCGATTGTGGAACGGTCTTGGCCAGCCAACTCTGGTTGATGCCACCGGAATGCAGTAGATGTTGCTTCAGCTGGGCGACGGCGAGGGTGCTGAAGACTCCGGTGCCGGAGTGTGAGAAGATCTCGCTCAGGGTGCTCCAGTTGTTGAAGGTGGGGCCCCAGGCCTGCACAAAGGGCAGTTGCAGAGAGCTGATGTCGTCTTCTCCGGGGCTCACCCCAGCCGTGACCAGAATCATATCGTCGGGGTCGCTGATGTAGAGGTTCAGTGGCACCCGAGGATTAGCCGCTCGCGCGTGGAGGCGCACGGCATCACCAATTGCGGGGGCCATGTTCTGGAAGGTGAAGTCACCGAGCACAGTCCTGCTGGAATACACCAGGTTCAGAGCGGCTGGCGTTCGTTCGAGGATCAGTTCGCTTGCACTGTTTGCCTGGGAACCCGTGTCCAGGAACTCGCAGGTGTCGGAGCGATAGGTCAGCTCACAGGGATAGTTCTTTGCTTGGGTCAGCAATGCGCCAGTAGCGAGAATCCGTGGCCCGCGGATGTCGCCTGCTTCGATCCGGTCACGAAGCTCGAACATCCAACCGGGTCCACCGATGTCGACCACGGTGGTGATGCCCATCGCCAGGTTCGCACTGAGGTGTTCGAGCACGTGGTCGCCCGAAAACATCGTGCTGCCCGTCTCCGACAGGCGCGCAAAGCTGTCGATGAGGCCCGGAATCACGACGTGGCCCTCGTATTCGTCGAGCACGACTGCGCTGCTGCCCTCGGGTCGCTGGTCGACGATGGCTAGGATGGTGCCGTTCTCGCCGATGCCGATGTGCTTGTGGTCTTGCTGGCCGTTGCCATCGACGATGGTGACGTCGGCAAGCCAGATCGTGGTTTCTTCTTCGGCGGAGTCGTCGTCATCTCCGGCGGAGTCGTCGTCATCTCCGGCGGAGTCGTCGTCATCGACTGGCAGGGGGGCAGGTGGGTAACAGCTGCTCAGCGGCAGCAGGACAGTCAAGGCCAGGAGCAGCAGAAGCTGGCTGGGGGCCTGGTGCGAGGAGAGCTGAGTGCTCATGCTGAAGCAGCCTCTCGGCATGTGCTCATCGGGAACCGGTGATGTTCCAACTCTGAGAGATGCAGTCGAAGCACCCGCCGCCGGTAAAGGTGGCCGTTAACGTGGCGCTGAACTCGCTCATGGAAATGAAGCTGCCGTCGATGGCGTAGTCCTCGCTGCAGCCGATGCTCAGGTCGGGCGCGGGAATGCTGCGGCTGGCGCTGAAGTCGTCCCCGGTACGGGTGCCGCTCATAGCGCCCGGCTGGTTACTCGCCACGGACTCGAACACGATGACCGTACCGGCATCGGTGACGCTGATCGCGCCAAAGGAGATGGTGACTGAGTTCAGTGCGCAGGCGAAGCTGGGGGCGGGGGTAACCACCCAGGTGCCACTGTAATCGGTGAAGCACTCGAGTCCGTCGTCGGGGGTGCCGCTGCAGTCGTTGTCGGCGTTGTCGCAGACTTCGGGGTTGCCCGGAAAGTTGGCCGGGTCGTTGTCGTCACAGTCGAAGCAGGCGTCCGAGCCGTCCTGGTCGAAGTCGACGCCCTGCTCGGCGGTCTGCTCGGCGTCGTTGTCGTCACAATCGACGCAGGCGAGCACGCCATCGGCGTCCACGTCCTCGGATTCCAGGGTCTCGGCATCACAGTCGTTGTCCGTGCCGTCGCACTGCACCTCGGTGGCGCCGGGGTGTACTGCCGGGTCGTTGTCATCGCAGTCGAGTAGCTCGTAGAAGTCAGCGCAGTCGGAGTTCTCGCCGTCGAAGTAGCCGTCCTCGTCGGCATCGAAGGGAGAGTCGACGCCTTGCTCAGAGGGCTGCTCGACACCGTCACAGTTCGAGTTCTGTGCGACACGTACATCGCCGCCACACGCGGCCAGGCAGAGAGCCAGCGCGAGCAGACTCAGCAAGCCGAGGACCAGCAATGGCACGAAGTGAGTGGAACGTTGAATGGTCGGCATCGCTGTCTCCGGGACGGTCACACCGGATGGAAGGTTCCGGCCGGCGCTCATAGTACCTTGCGCGGCAACTCTGGTGGAGTCCTCTTCGCCGCTTTGGCTCTAGCAGCCGGGGCCGATGGAATCCTCGTCATTTTGGTCGGGGATCCCGTCGCAGTCGCTGTCATTGCCCGGGTTGCAGGCCGTAGAGCCGGGATGCCTGGAACCGTCCGTGTCGTCGCAATCATCTTCGCAGCCGCGGTAGCCATCATCGTCGGCGTCAGCTTCCTCTGCGGGGAGCGACCAGTCACAGTCGTTGTCGAGGCCGTCGCAGACCTCGGGGTTGCCGGGAAAGCGAAGACCGTCCTGGTCGTCGCAGTCCGTGCAGGTGGTTGCACTGTCCTGGTCGAGGTCGACACCGGGGTCGTCGGCGCTGGCCGGATTGCAATCGTCATCGACCCCGTTGCAGGTCTGCTCGGTTTCGCCGGGACTTACGTTCGGGTTGTCATCCTCACAGTCCGTGCAGTTGGGGTGTCCGTCACTGTCGCCATCGATCATGTCGACGCTGGCCTGGTCGCAGTCGTCGTCGATGTCGTTGCAGGGCACCTCAGTAAAGTCGGGACTGCGTGTGCTGTCGTTGTCGTCGCAGTCAAGGCAGTTGCTTGAACCGTCGCCGTCGCTGTCGAGAAAGTCCGGGGTGTCGGGGTTGCAGTCGTCATCGATGTCGTTGCAGGTTTCCTCTGCCGCAGCGGGATGCACGTCGGGGTTGGCGTCGTCACAGTCCAACTCCTCGGGCGGATAGGAGTAGGCGCAGGTCTCGTTCAGTGCGTCGAAGAAGCCATCACCATCGAGGTCATAGGGAGAGTCGATGGTCGGCTCGCTGGGCTGGTGGATGCCGTCGCAGAACGAGCCCGTCGTGACCGTTACGCCGCCACCGCAAGAGACCATAAACAGACCCAGCCCAACCGCGCTGAGACTGCCTGCCACGAACAGCAGGACTGCAGCCTGGCGGCTTCCCGGTCGACTGCTTCGAGTCATCGTTACTCTCTCCCGACTGGTTTGTGATCGGACACATGCTAGCCGGATTCAGGCGTCGGTGCCCGGGTCCTGCGAGCCCCGATGTCGGCAAAGCAGCGATAGACCGGTGGAATCACCAGCAAGGTGGTGGCAGTAGCGAACAACAGGCCCGCGACAATCGTGGTGGCAAGGGGTCCCCAGGCAACACTCTTGCCGCCGACGCCCAGGGCCATCGGTAGCAGGCCGAACACCGTGGTCACGGTGGTCAGCACGATGGGACGCAACCGGACACGGGCGGCAGCGAGAATGGCGTCTTCTACGTTGGCGCCGCGGTCCCGGGCGTTGTTCATGAAGGATA
>CAZBDA010000098.1:11381-19861 GCA_964490445.1 uncultured Rickettsiales bacterium
GTCGTTCACGACGATGCCGAGCAGGGCTACGACGCCGTACATAGTCAGGATGGACAGGGGCGTTCCGGAGAGCAGCAGTGCCAGCGTGGCGCCGAGCAGTGCGCCGGGGAAGGTGAAGCCGATAATGATGGCGGGTTGCAGGAAGCTACGGAACTGCGCACCGAGGATCAGGTAGACCAGCAGCAGTCCGAGAATGCCCAGGTACAGCAGTGCGCGCATGCTCTCCTGGAACTCCTCGAACTCACCGGTGAAGTTGACCCGGTAGCCGGGGTGTTGCTCGGTAAAGTCGGCGAGCCTGTCGCGCACTTCACGGGTTGCGTCGATGGGTGTCGTCACTGTGCGATCGACCGTCGCCTCGATGGTGATCGAGCGCTCGCCGTCGAAATGTCGGATTGCATCGACACTGCGATCTCGCTCGAGATTGGCGACGTCGCTGAACGGAACGAGCTGTCCGCTGGCTGTAGGCACGAGAGTGCGTGTGATCCAGTTGGGGTCTCTGCGTTGCTGTTGCGCGTAGCGAACCAGCACGGGAACGTCCTCGTCGGCATCTTGGAAGCGGGTGGCCTCGATGCCGTCGAAAGCGGCGCGCATTGCGAGCCCGACATCCTGCTCCGAGACGCCAAGCAGGGCAGCGCGGTCGCCATCGACCTTGACTCGTAGCTCCTTCTTGCCCAGCACCCAGTCGTCACGGATGTCCGTGACGCCCTCGACCCCGGCCATCTCTTCCTTGACGATTTCGCTGAGTTCCACCAGCCGTTCGAGGTCGGCTCCCTGGACCTTCAAGGAGATGTCGCCGCCGGTGGGGGGGCCCCCCTTTACAGCCTTGATCTCAATGGAGTCGGGTCCGGGTACCAGGGCCAGCTTGTCACGCAGGCTGGCGACGATCTCGTCGACATTCCGGTCGCGCTCGTTGGCCTGCACCACGTCGACGATGAGTCCGCCGACGCTGGACTTGATGAACCACTCGTTTTCCGTCATCAGCAGACCAGTATGCGAGGTGACACTCGCCAACTCGGCTGGGGGCAGGTTCGCCCTGGTGACCCGCTCCAGTTCACGCAGAACGCGGTCGGTTTCCAGCAGACCACCCCCTTCGGGCATCCGCACACGAACCGAGAACTGGGGTTGCTCGTCGGCGCCGAACAGATCCAGTCCGACGCTCGCGCCGATGCCGATGGCCAGCGGGATCATGCCCAGGTACACCGCAGACAGCACGGAGTAGCGCAGGTGCCGGCAGTGCAGCCAGGTGGCTCGCAGCAGGTCGCTCAGCCGGCCCTTCGCCAGGGTGAACCCGAGTGCCGCGAGCACTGCGCAGGTCGGAATGGCGAAGCCGAGTACTGCGCCTGTCGGGCCGAACAGGCCGAACATCATGGCGGGCACTGACAGGAAGAAGATAAGAGCGGTCGCTGCGACCCCCAGCAGGTTGGCCAGTTGCATGCCGTAGTTCCCGGCAAGGTCGATGCCGCTCTTCCAGTTGGCAAGCAGCACCAGCACGACGAAAGCACCGCCTCCCGCAAGGGCGGCCGGAAGGACCTCTTGCAGGAGCGATTCGGTGGGTGCATTGACCTCTGCAACTGAATAGGCTGCGGCACCGCAAAGAACAGCTGAGATGATCGTTAACGGCACCACCGCCAGGACCCACCCCGCCAGTTGCCAGGCACGTCGCCGATATCCCACCACCTCATCGAGGGTGGGAATGGCGGCGCTCACCAGCCACCGGAGCAACCGTACATAAGGTTCGACGAAGCGCTGGAAAGAGCGGCTGCGGTGCTCCAGGCGCTTGGCGTCCTGCTCGCCCCACTCGTGCATGTGACAGGGCAGGGAGAGCAAGGCCTCGATGATGCTGGCTGCCAGCGCCATGGACACGACCAGCGGGATGATCCGCATGAAGCGGCCCATGATCCCGGGCATCAGCATCAGCGGCAGGAAGGCCGCGATGGTCGTCAGGATGGCTGCAATGACAGGTACGGCAACCTCGGACACACCATCGATTACGGCTTGGGCCCGGTCCTTGCCGAGGCTGCGGTGACGGGCGCAGTTCTCCACCAACACGATGGCGTCGTCGACGATGATGCCAATGACGAGCACGAGCCCGAACAGGGAGTTCCCGTTCAGGGTTGCCCCGGTCGCCCACATGAAGATGAAGGTGGCCAGGAAGGCGAGGGGAATGCCCATCGCGGTGATCAGGGCGTTGCGCAGGCCAAGCACCATCCACAGCACGATGATCACCAGGATCATGCCGAGCAGGGCGTTGTTCTGGAGGTCGGACAACAGGTTGCCGATGTGAACCGAGGTGTCGCCGCTGATCGAGACCTTTGCCCGTTTGCCGAGGAGCTTGTTGTAGCGTTCGGCTACCGCACGGATCTGCTCGATGAGTTGGATCGAATTGCCACCGGCTTTCTTGCTGATGGACAGGGTGGCCGCCGGCTCCCCTTCGAAACGCGACAGGATGGACAGTTCCTGGAAGGTGTTCCTGATGTCGGCGATGTCGCCTACCCGCACCACTCCGCCGCCAGTCGAGCTGCCTACGATGACCTGCTCGATCTGATCGATGCTCTCGAACTGGCCGACCGTCCGAAGGATGTACTCCTCGCCCCTGGTCTTGAGCCGGCCGCCGGGAAGGTTGAGGTTGGCTCCCTTTAGAGCCCCGGCCACCTGCGTCAGCGTCAATCCGTAGGAGTTGATTGCATCTGGGCTCACCTCGACCCAGATCTGCCGCTCCTGGATGCCGCCGATCTCGACCTTGCCGATCCCGGCGATCGCCTTGACGTCCTTCTCGAGGTCGCGCGTCACACGGTGCAGTTCGGCCCGGCCGATCTCGCCATGGATCACCACCTGCACCATGGGCATGAAGTCCTGCGAAGAGAAGTTCAGCCAGAACGGCTCCTCGGTGTCTTCGGGCAGGTCCAGGCTGCTGAACTTGTCTTTTAGGTCCTGGTAGTAGTTCCGGAAGGTCTGGTCGTCGACCTGGTCGAACTTGATGGAGATGAAGGAGTAGCCCTCCTTGCTGCGGCTGTAGGTGCCCGCAACGCCCTCGACCTCCTCGATCACCTCTTCCACCGGATCCGTGATGAGTTGCTCAATCTCCTGGGGAGCAGCGCCCGGCAGATCGACGCGCAGGAAGACCCAGTTGAAGGCGATCTCGCTCATCAACTCGCGCGGTAGTTTGGCGAGGCTGTAGCTGCCAATGATGATCAGTGCCGCGATCAGCATGTGAACGAGCACTGCGTTGCGGATGCTGAACCGCGCGAGCCACTTCATGGCGCTCAGGTGTCCTGGACCTAGTCAGTCTCGGCGTCGCCGGTCGTGGTCCCGGCTCGAGCGGTGGTGGCAGGCTTGCTACCGGGTTGCCCGTCGTCGCCGTCGGGCATCGAGTAGGGGCTGACCAGGTCCCCATCGCTGAGTCGCTGGCGGCCCAGAGAGACCATTACCTCGCCCGCCTCAATTCCCGAGAGCACTTCGACCAGCTCATCCTGGTTCTGCCCCAGCGTCACGCTGCGCTGCTCGGCACGACCGTCACGTACGACGAACACGTGCGGCGGCGTATCTTCGATGATGCAGGAGCGGGGGACGAGGACGACTTCGCTGCGTTGCGCGAGGATCACGTCGACCTTTGCCATCATGCCTGGCCTCAGTGCCCCATCCTTGTTCTCAACGTTTGCTTCGAGGGGATAGGTGCGGGTGCGTGGGTCGGCTGTCGGGCCGATCCGCCCAACCACGCCGCGGAAGGCCCGGTCACCGAGGCTGGGGATTCTCAGGTCGATGGGCATGCCGATCTGGATCTTGCCGACGGCGCTGCCGGAGACTCCCGATAGCACCCGAACCTGCTTGATGCTGACCAGCCGAAACGACGGCGTGCCCGGTGCGACCAGGGCGCCAAGCTCCAGGTGGACCTCGGCGACTGTGCCGGCAAAGGGTGCCCGCACAGAGCAGTCGGCTACGGCCTTGTTGGCCAGCGCCACGCCGGCGCGGGCTGCTTCGACGCCCGCCTCGCTGCTCTCGTGCTGGATGCGTCGCTGTTCCAGGACCAGGTCGCTGACGGCCTGTTTGCCGTGCAGGGTTTCCGCGCGCGCAAACTCGCTGGCTGCCAGCTCCAGGGCAGCCTCGGCCTGTCGGAGGTTGGCGTGGGCCTGCTTCGCCTGCGCTCTTTGTACTGTGGAATCGAGCTTTGCCAGCAAGGCACCCTTCTTGACCACGCTGCCCAGGGAGACGGGAAGCTTGATGACGCGACCGGAACCTTCGGCAGCGATCACAACTTCGCGTTCCGGCAACACGGAGCCGGTGGTGCTGACCTGGTCACTGACAGAGCCGGTGACCGCGGTTTCGGTGACGATTCGCGTGGCATCGGCCTCGGCACCCTGCTCTGCCTCGGCAGCTGCCCTCGGTTGGCAGCCGACCACCAGCAACGCAGCCGCGAGGGGTGACAGCAGCGCTGCACATTGCAACCACACGGAGCGTCGCCGCGGCTCATGAGTCAGGCTGCTGGTCATCGTGTTCGCCTCGCCGGCTGGACAGGGTCTGTTGCAGGGCAGGATCGGGCCTCGCACGGCAATGGTCAAGGTCGGTGCTGGTGGTCCTGTCCTGTCGGGCGCTCTTGTCTTGGACCCTGCTATCCTCGCCGCCATGTGGCGTTCACAGTTCCTCGGCTTGGGTGTGGCCCTCTTAACGGCCGCTGCGGCTGTCGGCGGTTGTCGTGGTGATGCAGACCGCGCGGACCCCTGGGCCGACGCCGATTCTTCTGCGCCCACGGTGCCTTCTGAGGCCAGCTCTGCCGGGTCCGCTGAGGCTGGAGACCTGCCTTCTTCCGAACAGAGCACCGGCGCCAGGGTGAGTACGGAAACGGAGAAAGTCAGTGCTCGGCAGGTGCTGGCTGCCGTGCAGAGCTACATTAAGCAGCAGACGCGCGAGGGTGAGGGCAGCTTTCGGCTGTTTGACGAGGTGACCAGCGCGGACGTGGCTCTGCGGCTCGTCAAGGTCAAGGAAAAGGTCTACAAGCTGGAGGGGCGAGGCCTGTTTGTGCGCGCGGTCTTTGCCCTTGCCGAAGCCGAAGGCCGGCAGCGCTACGAGTTGGATTTCTGGGTGAACTACGCCAGTGACGGCGACCCGGCCGCGGACGACGAGGAACTCCTGGTGACCGACACCCGCATCCGGTCGCACCCGGTCCAGGCCGGGTCGGCGTGGAAGTCCGAGGCCCGCTACACGTTCGCCCCAGCGGATCTCGCGGAGCTCAAGTAGCCCGGATGCAGCGGCCACTTGGCAGGAAATGCGGTGAATGGCGCCGAAGGGCTGCGTTCTGTGTCTATGCCTGCGTGCTCTTGTCGTGCGGCTGTGCGTCGGATCGTCGCGACGGCGGTGCGACGGTTCCGGGGAGCGGGGGGGATGCCTGCGGCGGGATCACGCAAACGCCGGGGACCGACGTTGCGCTCGCGCAGATCGCCGCCGGCTTCGAGCGGCCGGTGCATCTCAGCTACACCCCAGACGACACTGCCCGCCTGGTGGTCCTCGAACAGGCGGGCCTGGCTCGGATCGGTAGCCCGGGTCATGGTGACTGGGCGGACTGGCTCGATCTGCGCGCCAAAGTCAGCTCCGAGGGTGAGCAGGGGCTCCTGTCCTTGGCCTTTCATCCTGCGTTCCAGGCGAACGGACGGCTGTTCGTCTACTACACCGTGGGCGCAGGGGACGTGGTTCTGTCCGAGTTCATCGTCGCGGGCAACAAGTCCACCGGCCGCCCCGATCCGGCCAGTGAACGCACGCTGCTGCGTATCAACCAGCGCTTCAGCAACCACTTTGCCGGCCAGTTGGCCTTTGGCGCTGACGGCTACCTGTACGTCGGTATCGGTGATGGCGGCAGTGAGGGAGATCCCGACAACAACAGTCAGCGGCTCGATTCCCTGCTCGGCAAGATCCTGCGTCTCGACGTGGACTCGAAGACCCGGCCCTACGGCATCCCGGCCGACAATCCCTTTGTTCGTGACGACGCTGCCCGTCCTGAGATCTGGGCTTTCGGCCTGCGCAATCCCTGGCGTTTTTCATTTGATCGCGGCACGTCCGAGATGTGGCTCTCGGACGTCGGCAGCGCCGCTGAGCAGAGCCGCGAGGAGCTCAGCATCGGCCGCAAGGGCGGCAACTATGGCTGGCGGGTCCTTGAGGGGACGCGCTGCTTTGAGCGCAACTGTGATGCGAAGTCTGCGCCCTTCATTGCGCCGGTCTGGGAGTACGGGAAAGAGCGGGGGATGGCCGTAATTGGGGGCTTCGTGTACCGCGGCTGCAAGCTGCCTGATTTGCGTGGCCTGTACATCTTTTCCGATTACAAGCCGCCCAACTCGCCACTGTGGTCGCTGAGCTTCGACGGCAGCAAGGCGACTGCAGGCCCTGTGTCCCTGGAAGGCACGGGGGCCGTCATCTCGTCGTTCGGCGAGGACCGCGCCGGCGAACTGTACGCCCTCGACCACCTGGGTGGTCGACTGTTGCGCCTCGAGTCGGCAGGCGGGGCGAAGCCGTGAAGCGCTGGGACTGGCCGTTTGCCGCCGGCGCCTCGGCGCTGCTGTTGCTGCTGCGCTGGTTGCAACTTCGCTCCACGGCGCACCGGCTGTATGACCCCGAGTGGGTCGACTTCATCACGTTCAGCGAGCACCTGCGTGCCGGCACGGTGGTTGCCGACAACCTCGAACAGTTCATGCACAGCTATCAGCACCAGGGTGCCAGCCAGGGCGTGGCTGCTGTGCAGATCGCAGCGTCTGCGCTGGGCGGGTTGCTGGGTCCCACGGCCTGGTCGCTGCATGGCGTGACCATGCTGGCCGAGGCCGCACTGGTGGCCGTGCTGGCGCTGCTGCTGACACGCCTTGCTACCCGCTCTGTTGCGGCCCTGGCCCTGGCACCCTTCCTGCTGGTGCCGACCTTCGTCGTTACCTGGCAACTGCTGCCCTTCGGCAACCACACGGAATTCTTCTTCCTGCCGGCCCTGTTGGCACTGTTCCTGGTCGGTCCCCCTGCGCACGAGCGGCCCGTCTGGCATTGGCTTCTGCCGGTCTTTGCGGTTGCTGTCGGGTTTTTTATCTATAGGGTGATACTGGCCCCCTCGCTTGCCTTCGCGGCAGCCTGTCTGCTGTGTACTCAGGGGCGGGCGCGGCTGCTGGGCCCACTGTCCGTTGCCGTTGGTCTCGCTCTTTCAGTGGCTGCGCTGGCCCTTGCCTTTGGGGGCGATACCTTTCGCCCTCTGCTCGGCAACCTGTCGCTGCTCGCGCCGCGCATGGAGCCGTCGACAGACAGCCTGCTGCGTCAGCTGGGCGGGGGCTGGTTGAGGTCGCTGCCGCGTGCACCGCGCAGCTCGTCCCTGGGCTACCTGTATCCCGCAGTGTTGCTGCTCGGGCCGTTGCTGTTGGCCTTCCTGGCCACCTGGAAGCGCAAGGAACAGAGCCAGTCTGCGCTGGTCAGCTACGCTCTCGGCTGGGCCGGGATTGGCATGCTCATGCCGTCGCTGAGTTCGGCACTGCGGCCCGAGTACCTGCTCACCGGCTTTTACGGGATCCTGTTGTGCTGGGCGCTGCTGCTGGTCATCGCATGGAAGGTCCGCTGGTCACGCCTCCTCGCTGCCGGTGTCGTCGCCCTGTCACTACTGGGCGCCGTCGACAGTAGTTCCTACATTCGCCCCGGTGTCTGGGCGATGACCGCGGACTACGAAGGGGTCGCGTTCTGGCGCAAGCTCGGACTGCGTTGGGTCGATCCAGACGACGTGCCGTACTTCGCCCGCATCATCAAAGAGGGGCGTGCCCATCCGGCGATGAGCTTCGGCTGGGATTTCGTCGACTGTCATTGGGACACCAGCGACGCGGCCGGGCGCATCCCCGGCGGCAGGATCGCCGATCTTGCCGAGGGCCACTGCCAGGGTTGGGGTCCGGGGCAACTGGCAACCCAGATACTCGACTACCAGGGGACAGAGCCGAGGGCCCAGACGGGTCTGGATACGGGCTATATGCAAGAAGGCGCCGAGTTCGACCCGGATGCCGTGGGGCGGGGCGCCTGGATTGTGTGCAACCGCGACCTCAGTCGCCTTCAGGCTGCTCTGGAGGGTCTTCCGCAGGAACAGCAGGAGCCGATTCTGGCTGGGGCCCTTGCTGAGGCTCAGTTGTGGTCTCTGCCTCCGTAGCAGTTGCCTCCTCTGCGGTTGTCTCCTCTGAAGGCACCTCTTCTGCGGGTGCATCCTCTGTGGGCGCCTCCTCTGCGGTAGCATCCTCTGCGGGCGCATCCTCTGTGGGTGCATCCTCTGTGGGTGCCTCCTCTGTGGGTGCCTCCTCTGCGGGCGCTGCTTCGACAGGGGCTGCTTCGGCGGGTGCCTCATCTGCGGGCGCATCCTCTGCGGGAGCTGCTTCGGCAGGTGCTGCTTCTGCGGGCGTCTCTTCTGCGGGCGCTGCTTCGGCAGGGGCTGCTTCGGCAGGCGCCTCCTGCGCCGGTGCTGCCTCAGCGGGCCTGGGGCGCGCAGTGGC
>CAZBDA010000099.1:0-18980 GCA_964490445.1 uncultured Rickettsiales bacterium
GGTATTCCCTACAGATGGGGCCCTGCTTTATGCCTGCCCCCCCCCCCCCAACGGCCGGCCCAGGTTCCGACTCTCGGATGAGAGCCCAGTGAGCTTGCTGGAGTGGGCGAGAGTTGCCCTGCCACCGCCGGTGAAAGATCGCCTGCGTCCGTGGCGGCGTAAGCTCGGAGACGGCTGGCGCCGATTCCGAGTTCAGCGCGGTCCTACCCGAGTGCTGGGTCCCCAGTTCACGCCCAGCCGTCGCTACATCGAGTTGGACATCAACTACGCCTGCAACTTGAAGTGCCAGGATTGCAATCGCTCCAGCCCCCAGGCCCCAACCGGGGAACGGATGAGTGTCCAGCAGGTAGAACGCTTTGTTGCCGAGAGCATCGAAAACGGGATTGCCTGGCAGAAGATCCGGATCCTCGGAGGTGAGCCCACTCTCCATCCCCAACTGCTCTCTATCGTCGAGGTTCTCACTCGCTATCGGAAGACTCATTCCCCCGGGCTTCGGATCATGGTTGTCACCAATGGCTATGGCCAGCGGGTACAACGGGTGTTGGCCTCCCTTCCCTCGGAGGTAGAAGTAGAGAACACCGACAAGGAGGACCAGGAGGTAGTCCCTGGGTTCGACTCCTTCACGCTCGCCCCCATCGACCTGCCCGACTACTCCGATGCGGTGTACCAAAACGGCTGTCGCATCATCGAGACCTGCGGCATGGGGATGACGCCGTGGGGCTTTTATGCTTGTGCCGTTGCGGGAAATATCGACCGCGTCTTCGGGCTCGACATCGGACGCCGAAGCCTTCCAGACTCACCGGACGCAATGCGCGAACAATTGGATCAACTCTGTCGTTTCTGCGGCCACTTCAAGTACGACCGCCAAGACAGCCAGGAGACTTCAGCCTCCTGGCGAAAGGCGTACGCCGAATTCGCGCTCGGGCGACCGACTCTGTCGCGGTACTGAAGGTCGCAGCCGCCGCATCGAGGAGGTCCGCTCGCGCAGCGGCTTCAGTGCCTATCTCGGCACCTTCATCAGCAGGGGACTATCGAACAGTCCGACGGGAGCAATCATAGGCTCGTTGGGGGGGATGCCGCGGGGCCACCTCTTGCGGATTTGCCGCTGAACTTCGGGGGACTCCAGGCTGAAGCTTGCGACCGTCTGCAGGGGCGCAAGTTCGATGCCGAGCGCTTCTTTGTAGAGTTTCCAGACCAACTCGGAGCAGTACATCTCGTGGTCTGACCACGCGAAAGACATGTCGTAGTTCTTCCCTTTCTGGCTCCTGGCCCAGGTCAGCATGGACTCTCGCGCGGTGTTCGCCTGCAGTGGGCTCCGATCGCGCAGCCGTTTGGCCTCGTATCGCTGGCCGTCGCCCCTTCGGATCCACTTGTCCAGTGGCGTAGTCTGAACTGGCTGGATGGCCTCGAAGACCATCGGTTTTCCACCGTGCATGAAGATCACTCCGACGTGGGTCCACTCGGAGCCCGTGGCAATGCTGATGGCTTTGCTCTGCCCTGACGTCGACGTCTGGAAGACCAGGTCGCCGTCCTGGTAGGCCGGTCCGCTCGCCTCGGTGCTGCCGACAGTCAATGCAAAGCAGAGCAGCAGGACGGTGAAGGCGTCGGTCAGTGCTCGTAACGCCGGGTTCTTGCTGTCGATAGGTCGTCCTTGAATCACCAGTTCCTCCCGCCAGAAGGCAGAGCTAAGAAGGCCCCCGCTGGTAAGCCTAGGTTGCCTCTGAAGAACGGAAAGGGCTGTGGCGGAACCTTGTCTGGCGGAACTTGTCGCATTGCCCCTGTGGGCTGCCTGCCGAGCACGCCCAGAACCCCGGGGCGGAGAGGCGTTCCTGGGGCTGCAGTCGCTATCTGGTCGTCTCGAGGGCGTTTCGGAGCACGGCGCCTCGTGCGGCTGGTGACCAGTGCTCTCGTACCAGGTTTCGGCCGTGCTCTCCGAGCCTGCGGCGGAGCTCTTCGTCGCTCGCCAGTCGCTGCAGAGCTTCAGCGATCAACACGTCGTTGCATGGGTCCACCAGCAGGCCCGCTTCCCCGGCGGGAACCACGTCGGGAATCGCCTGCCAGTCCGAGCCGAGCACCGGCAGCCCCGAGGCCATCGCTTCGAGATAGGCCATGCCGAACGAGTCGTGCGTCGACAACAGCGCGAACAGGTCGGCCTGGTCCCTTCGCTCGGCCAGTTCATCCGGTCCCAGCCAGCCGGTGAACGTTACCCTGCTGGTGATCTCCAGCTGCGCGGCGAGGCTCTCCAGTTGCCGCCTCTGCGGCCCATCTCCGGCGACCACAAGGTGAATCTCGTTGCTACACGTCGCCAGGGCTCGAAGTAGTCGGTCGACACCCTTTCCTTCCACCAGTCGGCAGCAGGTGAGCACCGAGCAGCCGCTGCCGGAAGCCCCAGGGGCCGCGGGCTCTGCGGCCTGCTTTGCTTGTGTGGCATCCAGCACGTTCGGCAGGATCACCAGGGGGGTATCGATGCCTGCTTCACGAAGCCGGCGTTCCCACCAGGGTGTCAGCACGGCGAACCGGGTGGCGCCGATGCACATGAGCCGAAACAGGCCCCGCCGGATCGGCGTGGCTACCCAGTGATCGACCGTCGGGTCGTGCAGGTGCCACAGCACGGGTACCCCGAAGCCGCGGCATAGGACCGCCAGGACCCCCAGCCGGGCCATTGAGGGGGCCGCGCCGCTGTGGAGCCACGCGACAGTCGGTCGATCGGTGCACAGCACGGCCAGCAGACGGGGAATTGCAGCGAGCCAGGGCAGGACCTTGCCGAGCAGACTCTGCGTGTGGTGGGTTGCGATGAACCGCCATGGGATCTTCAATCCGTCGAGGGTCGCCATGAAGCCCGCGAGCGCGGTCGCCACCCCGCCAGTTCCGGGGTCTGGTCGCGTGCTGAGGATCAACACCCGGGTAGGTCGGCTGGTCAAGTCTGCGACCATCGTCAAGAAGCTCCCTCCAGCCTCCGCCGGGCGGTTCTTCCGCGCCAGAGGATGAAGGCGCCGGCGAGCATCAGCGGTACCGAGATCGCCTGCGAGGTCGATACAGCCTGGCCCAGCAGCCCCTCGAGAACGAAGCCGCGCTCCAGGTCCAGACGGAACCATTCCAAGACGCTGCGGATCGCGCCGTAGCCCACCAGCAGAAGGCCCAATACCTGGCCCTCGAAGTGCTGGTTTTTGCGGACCCAGCCGAGCAGCAGGAACAGGGCGAGCGCACCCAGGGACGCGTAGGCCTGGACCGGGTGCAGGGGGATTCCCTTCAGTGCCATCGGCACCTGTCCCGTGAGGTAGGTGACCGCCCAGGGCCACTCGATCCCGGTGCCCCAGTCGATAGGACGGCCGTAGCAGCAGCCCGCAGACAGGCACCCCAGGCGTCCAAAGGCAATCCCCAGAGGAACGGCCGGGGCGAGGATGTCGCCGACATGCAGTGCCGACATCTGGTTGCGGCGGCACCACCAGGCGACCGCCGCCAATGCTCCCAGGAAACCGCCGTAGTAGACCATCCCGCCCCGCCAGAACTGCAGGATTCGGAGCGGGTCCTCGAGGTACAGCGAGGGGTTGGCAAACAGCGCATGGCCGACACGGCCGCCGACCAGTCCGGCGACAATCGCCATGCCGGATAGGCGCATGAAGCGTGCTGGGCTCTCGCCGCTGCGCCTGGCCTCGCGCAACGCGACCTCCATGCTGAGGACCAGGCCCAGCACGAGCCACGTGAAGTAGGACGAGATCGCCACTTCGCCCAGGCCGGGCACGCTGAATCGGAACAGCCAGGGCTGCATTTCATCCTTTCTAGGTGCGTTCGCGGCGCCGTGCTACAGCAATCGTTGCCGTTCGCAGGTTGTCCTCATACCATGAGCGCCGGACAGCATGACGGCTGTTCGCATGGAGTTGGGAGTTGTACTCGTGAGCAGGGTGTTGGTCATAGGCTTGGATGGCGCGGACTGGGGGATCCTGGGCCCGCTGCTGGACCGTGGCGAATTGCCCAACCTCGCGGAACTCTGCGAACGGGGCGCAAGTGGCCCGCTACAGTCCACCTTTCCGCCGATTACCACTTCGGGTTGGGTGGCGCTGGCGACCGGCCTGGACCCTGGCGGCACCGGCATTCTGCAGTTTCGCCGCTTCGATTTCCGTCGCTTCGACGGCTACGACTCCCACATGGTCGACAGTAGCGACGTACAGGGCCGGACCTGGCTGGAGCGAATGCCCGGGGACTCGGTGTCCTGCGTCGGACTGCCGCTGACCTATCCCGCGTTCCAAATCCCCGGAGTGCTGGTCGCAGGACAGCCTCGTCCCCACCTCGACAAGACGCCTGTTGTCCCCGAAAGTTGGCGGGTGAGGTTGCCGGAGTGGCCCTTGCTGCCTGAGGGTTCCCACCATCACAGGAGCCTGCGCGGGGCCGAGTTCTGTCAGCGCTGGGATCGTCACCACGTCGAACTCACCCGCGCGTTGCTGCGTCAGCGCGACGATGAACTTACTTTGTGCGTGCTCTCAGGTACCGACCACGCGGCACACCTGTTCTGGGGTGACCACCGGGCAGGGCATCCACTGGGCGCCGCGCTACGCGCGCAGTATCGGCTCGCCGATGAGCTGATCGGGGATCTGCTGGCCGAAGTAGACGCTGATACCGATGTGCTGGTCGTCTCTGACCATGGCTTCGGCGATGCACCGCGTTGGACCTTTGCCCTGGGCCGTTGGCTCCGTGAGAATGGCTGGCTGACTTTGAAGCCAGCGGACAACTCGTCCTCTTCGTCGCTGCTGCGCTCGGTGCGCGAGATGGTTCCCGATGACCTTTGGCACGGTGTTCGGACCCGAGTGCCCGAGCGGCTCCTGGGAGCTCTGTTCAAGGCCTCTCTGCCGAGCAGCCGGATCGATGGTGCGAGCACGCGGGCTTTTCGTGTCCAGATCTACCCGGGCTACGAGGGGCTCTGCATCAACCTGCAGGGCCGCCAGCACGAAGGGATCGTTCCTGCCACGCAGCGAAGCCAGCAACTCGACCGCCTGGTCGAGGAACTGCGAGGGATTGAATTGCGGGTGCCGGGCACCTCTACCGGGCCAGCCGGACGTCTGCGCCTGTGGCGGCGGGAGGAGCTGTTTTCGGGGTCGTACCTGGAGGAGTTGCCCGATCTCCTGGTGGAGTTTCCGCCGGGCTGGCGCGGCAGCGAGGGCCTCGACGATGGTCCGCTGTGTGCGCCGGTCTCAGCGGCAGAGCTGCAGCGCGAGCCAGGCGAGCACCAGCGGGATGGCATCTTGATCGCAGCTGGGCCTAGCTTCCGTAGCTTGTCCGAGCCCATGGGCTCCGGTTCTGAGGCCGGTGCTCGCCTCGTGGACATCGCCCCGACGTTGTGCCGGCTGCTCGGCTTCGAGGTGCCGCAGGAGTTCGTCGGTCGGTCGCTGAATGAACTGTTGGAGCCTGCTTCGAGGGGCGCTCAGCCGCCGTTTCGACGTCTGCGGGCCCCGGAGGACTCAGGTTCGGATGCACCGGCAGTCGGCAAGCTCTCGCCGTCTCAGCGAGACGAGATCGAGCGAGGCCTTCGCGACCTCGGCTATCTCTAGTCTTCGACGGAGTCGGTAGCTGCTGCCTTGGGCTCGTCCGTCGCGTCGTCGCTGGATTCGTCCTTCGTAGCGGCGGTCCGTTTTTCCAGGAACAGGATGTGGATGACGAACAATGTGACGCCGATGCTGATGCAGGCGTCGGCGACGTTGAATGCGGGCCAGTGGGCGCTGCCAAGCACCTTGCGCACAATGGGAGCGGCTGCGCCCGAGGCATAGAAATCGAGGAAGTCGGTGACCGAGTGCTTCGGGCTCATGCGGTCGATGAAGTTGCCTGCAGCTCCCGAGAAGATCAGCGACAGTCCCCAGGCAAGCACCCGCTCGTCGTCCTTGAGGTTCCGGTAGTAGGCGAGGATCACCGCAAAGGCGACCACCGTGATGATCGTGAAGAACACCAGCCGATATTCGTTGGTCGCGAGAATGCCCCATGCGGCTCCCGGATTTTCCTGGTGGGTGACGTTGAAGAATCCGGGGATCACCTCGATGCGCTCTCGCAACTTCATTGCGCTGCGCGCCCAGTACTTGGTGATCTGGTCGAGGATCAGGAACACCGGTACGACAATGGCAAAGAGTCGGTAGTGGGCGCGCATAGGAAGTTGCCTGGGTGGTTTCCGCTCAGTTGAATAGGGACGGGTCTAGGTCCGGCTCTTCAAGATCGAGCAGCGCTGTGATCGTGGCCTCGTCGGCGCCGGGGAACTCGTACGATGCGAACTCCGAGGGGGGCACCCAGCGGGCTTCTTGCACGCCGACGCACTGGATCTCTTCGTCTTCGGGGATCTCGCAGTGATACACCTGCATATCGACGGTGTAATGGTCGTACTCGTGGACCACTTCCATCACCAGCTCTCCGACCTGGATCGTCACCCCGAGCTTCTCCTCAAGGATGGTCCGCAGTACGTTCTCAGCGTTTTTACCCTCGGGAACTTTGCCGCCCGGGAACTCCCAGAGCAGGGGCAGAATGCTCTTCTCGAGTCGCTGAGTGATCAGGTACCGCCCGTCACGTCGAATTTCTGCCGTCACCACGCGAATTTTCTGGCCTGCATACTTCGCCATGTTGCTTTCGTCCGGGGGCTCTGCGCCTGGCGCTGAGAGGGTGTCGATGTGGGATGTGAGGCGCGCGACGCTACCACAGTACAAGCGCAATTGCAGTATGGTGTGCGTGGAGTGACTATGAGGCCTCGACTGGCTGCGCTGCTGCTGACATTGCTGTTGTTCCTGCCGGCCACCGCTGCTTTCGCCAACGCTGTGGATATTCAGCAGTACAAACCGGTTACTGACACCCACAACTTCCTGCTGCTCCACGACGCGCAGTTGCTGCCGCGCATGCGTCCAGCCTTCAGTGTGCATTTGAACTACGCCGTGCAACCGCTCGAGGTTCACGGCAGCGGAGTGGTCCGGGAGTTCGGCCTGGTTGACGGCATCTTCGCGGTAGATCTGACGGGCGCGTTCGCGATTTTCGACTGGTGGGAAATGGGCTTGCACTTCCCCGTCAGCCAGGTGCCGGTCGTGACCGGCTTTGTGGGTTCCTCGGGGGTTGGCGGCAGCAAGGTCCCCTACGCAATCGGCGACATCCGCATCGAGACACGCCTGCGACCTCTTGATCCTGCCAAGCGGCCGGTGGGTGTTGCGGCGAACCTGTTCTTGACCCTGCCTACCGGCACCCAGAGCGCCTATATGGGTCGCGGCAAGCCTGGGGGCGGGGTACGGGTCGCGGTTTCTCAGAGCTGGGACCGCTTCCATTTTGCCGTCAACCTCGGCTACGCCTTTTACGCGCGCGCCACCATCGCCAACCTTACGACGGACGACGAACTCACCTACGGGGTGGGAGTTGGCGTCAGTCCCATTGTCGACCGCCTCGACATCAACCTGGAGTTTGACGGCAGCCTGACTCCCGGCCCGAACGACAAGGACGGCTCGGAGCGCTTCGGAGACGGCGTCCACAGCCCCCTGGAGATGGTGCTAAGCGCGCGCTACACGTTCAAGAATGGGCTGAGCATCCACGCCGGTGTCGGCAAGGGCCTCACCGCGGGCTTCGGCAGCCCCGAGCTGCGCATTCTGGCCGGAGTGTCCTGGGCCGTCTTCAAGCCGGTGGACCGGGACAAGGACGGTCTCGTCGAGCCCGAGGACAAGTGTCCCAAGGACCCCGAGGATGCCGACGGCTTCGAGGATGAGGATGGCTGCCCGGACCTGGACAACGACAAGGATGAAATCCCCGACCTTGCCGACGAGTGTCCCGACATCGCCGAAGATGTCGATTCCTTCCAGGATGAGGATGGCTGTCCCGATGAGGACAACGATGCCGATGGAGTCCTCGATGCAGACGACCCCTGCCCGCTGGCGGCCGAGGACGTCGACGATTTCGAAGATGAAGACGGTTGTCCCGACGAGGACAATGACAAGGACGGCATCGCGGATTCCACCGATGCCTGCCCGATGGACGCCGAGACCGTCGACGGTTGGGAAGACCAGGACGGTTGCCCTGATCCCGACAATGACGGCGACGGCATCCTGGATGTTGATGATCTGTGCCCCGACGAGGCGGAGGTGATCAACGGTGAGAAGGACGAGGACGGTTGCCCCGATGACGTCCTGGCAGTTCGCGCCTCCGAGCAGATCGTGATCCTGGAGAAGCTCTACTTCTCCAGCGGCAAGGAGGTTCTACTGCGTCGCTCCTACCCGGTGCTGACTGCCGTGGCTGCTGTCCTGAAGGGCAACCCGGACATCCTGCAGGTGCGCGTCGAGGGACACACGGACGGCAAGGGTCGCGATTCGTACAACCAGAAACTGTCGCAGCGTCGCTCCGAGACGGTGATGAGACGCCTGATTTCCGAGGGGGTCGCATCGGAGCGGCTCGAGGCAGTGGGCTACGGAGAAGCGAGGCCGGTCGCCGACAACGAGACGGCAGGTGGGCGCGAGCGGAACCGCCGAGTTGAGTTCCGTATCCTCGCGCAAGGTGTGCCCAAGGACGAATTGCCCTCCTCAGAGGAACTTTGGGGGGCACAGAGTCCGACCGCGACTTCCCCGGACGAAGAGAGCGGCGCGACTCCCACAGATGCGCAGAGCGGCGAAGCTGCAGACGAGAAGCCCGCCGAAGGCAGCAACGGAAACTGATCGTTTTCGCTTAGTTGGCTCCAACCAGGCCGGCGGCGTCCTTGTCGAAGTTCTTGAGAATCGATTGCGGCAACACGAACAGTCGCGGGTCGCCTTGCAACTCCGCGTAGAGAAAACCCTTGCTCGTGTGATCGGCGCCGAGGCGCACCGTGTGCCGCTTGCCGCTGCTGTCAGCCACGGCAATGGTCGCCCTCGGGCTCTCGAGGCCAGCGTCTGGGCGGGCCTTGTCCGCCTCGCTTCCCCGGAGCACCGTCCGTGCGGTGAAGTTGCCGAGACTTCGACCGAGCCCGTCGACCTTTGCGCCGTCGACGGTACGTGCAGTGTCTCCGGCGAGTTGCCAGGCCTCGCCAGCGGAGCTGCGAGCAAGGGCAAGCAGTCCGTGGCTGTTGGTCACCTCCAGGGAGACCAGTCCGGCGGCCAACTCAGGTAGCAGCCGCTTGTCTTCCCACTTGTCGAGTACCGGGCTGAGCCGGCTGCTTCCCGGAACGCGGCCACGATAGACCTCGCTGGTGTCGGCCAGGCGCATGTAGTGACTGCCGCCAGCGATGGACTTGCCCAGGTGGATGTCGACCAGGGCTCCGTCCTTGCCGGTGAACTTCAGTGTGGTGCGGTGCTCCGGGTCGAGGCCGAAACGCAACTCGGTGTCGGAGTCGGCATTGTCCGTTACCTTCAGATCCGCCTGGAAGCCACCGGTCCAGTCGCGCAGCAGCGCGTCGATCTTGCGAGAGTCTGCCCGCAGCGAATCGGGTTCGGTCAACAGCCAGCCGTCGTCACTCCGGCTGGCAGCCAGCGCCCCGTCCGGGCCCTCGAAGCGCAAGGCGCTTACCTCCTCTGCGACGACTCCAGCAATGTCGAGGGGCTTCGCAGTTGGCTGGTTGTCGCCCAGTACGCGAGCCACGCTTAGCGCCAGCAGCACGGCGGCGATGAGCAGCAAGCCTCGGTTTACCCGGTCCAGGGTCATCTCAGGTACCTCGCGAGCCGCGCCGTCGCAACCGAAGGAAGCCGAACAGTGCAAGCAGCAGGGGAGGGCCGAGAACGTTGGCCTGCTTCAGCAGTTCCTGCCGCGTGCCCTCTGGGAGCTTGAGGATTGCCGGCGACGCGAAATGCGGCCTGATCCCCAGCAGGGTCTCATCGGCGGCCATCCAGTCGATGGCCGCCAGCAGCAGCGGCGCATTGGCGAGGGGCATCTCGAAGGAGCTACCGATGACCAGGCGTGTACCGGGCGGACTGGCCTGCAGCGCGCTGTCGTTGGTGCCGGGAAGCTTCGCATCGGCAGGTCGCTCGCCCAGCCAGGCGGAGCGGAAGCGACCGCTCAGTGCGGCCATCACAGGATGAGGGCCCGGCTGTTCACTGCTGTTGCGCGCGGGTAGCAGGCGCGGGTCGAGGGACGCCGTCTCGGCTCCGGTAGTGGAACCTGGCGACGTGGATACCAGCACCGACACCTCGACTTCGGCATCCGCCTGGGCGACCTCCAGGTCCAGGGCCGAGGCAAACGGGGCGGCGATGGTCTGCAGGCGCCGGGTAATGGGGTGCTCGCGGTCGAGGTCACGGGCGACCGGTACCAGCGGAGAGCTCACTGGTTGCTGGATCCGAATCGGACCACGTGGGGTTTGCAGTACGGCCGGTAACTGCAGCACGCCGTTCAGTTCCCTGTCGACAATCAGTTGGTTACCGATCTTGACGCCCCAGGGGTCGAGCAGTTCGGCGAAGTCGACCGGTGCCGGGCCGACCTGTCGGGTCATCGGGTTGGGAGTGGCCGATAGCGGGAACAGTCCCAGGGCACCGCCCTTCATGACGTACTGGTCGATGGCGAACAGTTCCCCGCTGGTAAACGGCTTCTGGCTGCCCATGAGCAGTAGGATCTCGACTTCCTCGGGGATGCCGTCTTCGAGCTTGACGGACTTGAGCTCGTAGCTCTCGCGGAGCACCTGCCCCAGGGCTCGCAGTGGATTCCGACCGTCGTCGGCGACTGCTGCCAGGTCGGGTTCACCGCGGCCAACGATGCAGCCGATTACCTTGCGGGCCTGCTCGGTCTGCAGGTTACGGATGGCCTTGGCGAGTTCGTATTCGAGCAGCGCCACGCTGTCGATGAACGGCAGGGCCTCGTGACGGTCGCCGTAGTGCAGGGAGAGGCCGAGCCAGGTGACCTGTGCTTCGATCTTGCCTCGGCTACGGGTGGAGGTTTCGCGCGGGCTGACCCCGAGGCGCTGAGCCCGTTGACGGCCTTCATCGTCTTCGCCCGGATCGGTGTAGCGGACTTCAACTTGCGAGGAGATGGCCTGCAACTCCGCCAGCTTGTCGCGGATCCCCTGGGTGTGCTGGGCGAACTGGGCGGGCAGCTCCTCGCTCAAGAAGACCTCGACTTTTAGCGGCGATTCCAGGGATCGCAGGATGGTGCGGGCCGCCGGGCTGAGGGTGAACTCCTGGCCACGGCTCAGGTCGAAGCGGGCGAAGCTACTCGCTGCCAGGAAGTTCAGGGCGACGGCAATCACCAGCACCAGTACGACAGTAAGGCTGCTGTTCAGCAGGAGCGCGCGGCGTGCAGACATCATCGCTGCCTCAGTCCGCCAGCCGTTGGCGACGAAGCATCAGTACCGCCAGGGCCAGGGACAGCGCGATGACCGAGGCGAAGTACACCAGGTCGCGGCTATCGATGACGCCGCGCTGCAGGTTGATGAAGTGGTAGTCGAAACCCACGAAGCGCAGCAGGTCGGTGAGGACGCTGCCAGGTAACGATGCAGCCAGCTTGTCCGTGATCCACATGAAGATGCATGCGAGCAGGCCGGCGACTGCCGCAACCACCTGGGTGGTAGCGAAGCTGGAGCAGAGCAGGCCCAGGGCCGCATAGGAAGCAGCTAGCAGCAGCAGCCCGAAGTAGCCGGCACAGACCGGGCCGAGATCGAGGTCGCCGAGCAGGGCCAGGGTCAGCGGGTAGGACAGCGTGAGCAGCAGGGCTGTTGCGAGCACCGCGACGGCGGCAAGGTACTTGCCGAGGATCACCTGCCATTCGGTAACCGGCAGCGTCAACAGCAACTCAATGGTGCCGCTGTGCCGCTCCTCGGCGACCAGTCGCATGGTGACCAGCGGAGTAAGTACTGCGAGCACCAGCGGCGAGATGCGGAACATGCTGCGCATGCTCGCGACCTGCCCACCGAGGACATCGAACACGTAGAAGAAGAAGAACCCGAAGGTGAGCAGGAAGCAGGCCACCACGATGTAGCCCAGTGGTGTATTGAAGTAGGCACCGAACTCGCGCCGGAAGATTGCCGATGTGCTCTGCACTGCCCTCTTTTCCTCCGTGGCCGGGAACTGTACTCCTGTCTGTGCGGTTGACAAGGGGTCGGACGAAAGAAGTGTGGTCCCAGCGTGTCGAGGGCCGCGGTGGGCGGTCCGCAGTACTGTTGGCCTGCAGGCCAGCCAGGAGTCGGCTACGAGGGACCGGCTCGCTTCTCGAGGAGCTGCAGCGCTCCCTGGAAGTTCTCGATCACCGCTTCGCTGGGCATCAGCGTGAACCAGCGTGCAATGGGATTCTCGAAGGTGGCGATCTCGTGCCAGCGAACCTTTGTCTTGCCGTCGGGCATTGCTTGGAGCTGCAGAGTCCGTCGGGTAACGAAGACTTGGAAGTCGACATCCCAGATGGTTTCGGTCGGAGGTTCTACCGAGATCAGTGTCCATTGCTCGGCGAGCTTCCCGCCGATCTCGAAGCGGACCGTCGCGCCGGGCCCGCTCGCGGGTCCGGCCCCCTGGCTCACGACCATATCGTTCATTGCCTCGATCCCCATCTCCTCACCTGCGTCCTGCCACCAGCGGATCACTCCGGCGGGGTCGGCGATCAGCGCGTGGAGCACCTCGGGAGACGCGTCCAGGGTGCTTTCTGTCTCGAGTTCGACGTTGGGTTCGAGCAGCATGCCGCCGCCGACGACAACGAGCAGCAGCGCCATAGCGGCGATGCCGAGGGCCGTGAGGAATCTCTTCCAGTTCATTGGCTATGCCCTTCCAGTCGAGCTGGTAACCAGCGGTTCACGGTCGCCTTCGAGCCGGCGATCTCGGCTGCCCCGGCCCAGTGGGCTGGACAAGGCGGCCAGCCCGATCACGATGGACAGCAGGTAGTGGCAGAGGCAGCAGTACAGGGCGAACAGCAGCCCCCGACGCTTTGCCGCCAGCGAGAGGAATGGAGCCAGCAGCGCGACAAAGGCGAGGTCCAGCGCCAGCGCTGCGAACAGCGCCACTGGCAAGGCCGCTGTCAGCAGGTGCAGGATGCCAGCACCCAGGGCGAGCACAGCGGCTGCCCCTGAGCGTCGATTCGCCTGACCTGACGAGAAGCTCATGCCGGCCCTCTTCAGGCGCAACCACATCCGGGTTCGGTTCCAGTAGTTGCGGGCTACCGCCACAAAGCCGGGGAAGTGGTGCCGGCCGCACATTCGCATGTCGAAGGCGATCTGGTGGCCGGCCTGTCGCAGTCGCTGGCTGAGTTCGTAGTCCTCGACGTTGCCACCACGGTAGCCCTCGTCAAATCCGCCGAGTTGCTCGAAGAGATCGCGGCTGATGGCGGCCACGGCTCCCTGCAGGTGGCTGCTCGTGCCGGTCTGTGCGCCAGTTTGCTGCCAGCAGTGCCAGGTCCACAGCGCCTTGTAGTGAGCGAAGGCCCTGTCGTTGGCGGGCTCGGGGCTGTAGCAGCCGGTTGCCGCGCTCGGCGGCTGGTCGCCCGCGAACAACTCAAGGGTCGAAGACACCAGCGAAGGTTCGGGAATCAGGTCGGCGTCGATGAACAGGAGCAGCTGTGCCCGTGCTTGTGCAGCTCCCGTGTTGCGGGCTGCTGCAGCGCCGCGATTGCGATCATGGCGAAGCAGTCGGGCGGGTGCCTCGACGAGCTCGGCGAGTTGCTCGCCGGAGCCGTCATCGACAACGAGGACTTCGTAGCTGTCCTCGTCGGCCGTCTGCTCCGCCAGGCCAGCGAGACACAGGGGCAGGACTTCGGCTGCCTTGTAGGCGGGCACAACGATGGAGAGAGCAGGAAGCTTGGACACGGGCAGGGCAGGCTAGCCGGCGAGGTTGTCGCGGCCTCGCCAGTAGTCGAGGGTCAGGGGCAGAAGCCGGGCTGCGTCGAGCCAGTCGATCTGCCCCGTACGCACCAGGCCGGTGGCGTAGTGCGCCTTGAAGAGAAGCTCAAAGGTCCGGTTGGGAGGCAGGCGGATCGCCTGCTTTACTACCGGGCGCAGCCTCGGGAAGGTCACCAGCAGAGGCAACAGCTTCTGGAAGTTGCACAGTTCCTGCTTGCGCTCCAGCCGCAACGGCGTGTCGATGAAGTAGGTGTACTCGAAGTCCTTGTCGTTTTTCTCGGCGTCGAGGTAGCCGTTCTTCACCGACCAGTCTTCCAGGTGGGTGCCCGGATAGGGCTGGCACAGGCTGGCCCAGGCGTGGTCTGCGCCCATGGCGATGTTCAGGTCCGCGGTCTTGAAGGCCATGTCGATGGTCTCGCCCGGGATCCCGACGATGTTGAAGGTGTACAGGCCGATTCCGGCCTCCTTGATCAGGCGCCCGGCCTCGCGCATCTCGTCGTTGCTGGCCCGGCCCTTGCGCAAGACGTCGATGCGTAATTGCTCGTCGCCGCTCTCGATGCCCAGCTTGATGAGCTTGCAGTTCGCTTCGGCCAGTGACTGCACGAGCTCCGCATTCACCAGGTCGGGTCGTAGAAGACACGAAAACGGCAGGCCAATCTCCTGCGCGTAGCGTGCCAGGAACTCTTTGCCCCAGCCCTTGTAGTCGATGACGAAGATGTCGTCTGCGAAGCCCACCTGGTTTACCCAGGGATAGTCTCGCCGCAGTTGCTGCAGTTCATCGATCATGTAGTCGACCGGCTTGGTGCGCACGTAGCGACCCTTGCCGCGGTACATCTCCTGCAGGGTGACATTGAAGCAGAAGGTGCAACTGTAGGGACAACCACGCGCACTCATCACCGACACCGTGCGGCGCTTGCGCACGAACGAGTAGCGGTCGTAGATCGTGCGGTCGGGCAGCGGCAGTTCACCCAGTTCCTGGATCAGGGGGCGTTTCGGGTTGTAGACCGGGAAGTCATCCTCATCGCGCCAGCCGAGGTTCGCGATCCCGGCGACGTCGTCGCCATGCTCGAGAGCTTGCGCCAGTTCGACGATGCAGTCTTCTCCCTCGCCGATGCAGATGTAGTCCAGGCAGGGGTTTTCCTCGAGGACTCGGGGATAGAAGGTCGGGTGGGGGCCGCCCATCAACACCTGGCAGCCGAAGTGCTCCTTGACCATTCGCGCCACTTCCAGCTGCCACAGGTGCTGCCCGGTGGTGGCCGACAGGCAGACAACGTCGGCCTGCTCGCGTCGGATGGAGCGCACCAGGTCGGGCTCGGCAGGTGCGACGAGAACTTCCGCCCCGTGGCCTTGTTCCTTGAGCACGGCGGACAGGCACATCGTCGCGAGGTTGGCGATCGGGTCCTTCTGGACGAACAGGAAGCGCATCGCTCAGTCCCAGAGCATCCGGCCCTGGGCCAGGTTGGCGGCTGCCCGGGCGGCATGGCTCGGACTGGAGCCGAGCAACAGGTTCATTTCCTGGGGGCCCTTGAACCAGCAGGACTGGCAGCCGGAGCGGTCAGGTAGTGCCAAAAAGGCGCGTTCCCAGCCCACAGTCGGTCCATGGCACCGCCCGAACGTGTATTCCTCCTCGGAGCAGCAGGGCACCACGAAGCCCTCGGGAGTGACCTCGCAGAACAGCTGACCGGCCCGGCACTTCACGGCCATGGGTCGGTCGGGCCACGAGTCTTTTACGGCCTCGAGGTATGCCGAGGAGCAGGATACCGGGCGGCCCTGCATCTTCTGCTCGAGGAGCCAGTCGACGGTCTCCTGCATGTCGGTCCGGCTCGGCATCAGCTGGTAGTCGATGTGGGCGCCACCCAGGCGGGTTGCGACGATGGGCTGAAAGGCGACCCCCGCGCCAAGGCTCTCGCCGAGGGCGAGCATCTCCTCGGTGAGTCCACGGTTCTGCTCGTTGATCACACTGAGAAGACAGATCTCGACTCCAGCTTCGGCCATGAGCCGGAGCCCTCGCAGCGCCTGTTGGTAGGAACCCTGGCGGCCGACGACCCGGTCATGCTCTTGCTCGGTGCCGTGCAGCGAACAAATCACCAGGTCGAGGCGCTGCAACTCGTCGTAGCGTGCCTCGAGGCGGGTGCCGTTGGTGACCAGCGTAGTGTGAAAGCCCAACTCGACGGCCCGGTCGAGGTAGCTGCTCAGCGCCGGCACCAGGGTCGGCTCGCCGCCGTTGAAGACCCACCAACGGGTGCCGAGATCTGCGAACGCATTCATCATCGAAAGCACCTGGCTGTCGTCCATCGCCCCCGCAGGCACGTGAATGCGGGTGCAGAAACCGCACTCGACGTTGCAGGCATAGGTCAGCAGGTGGGTCACCTTAAGTGGGGTCCGCGTGCCCAGCCGCGCCCTGGCCAGCGTGGTGACAATCTGCAGCGGGTTCCTGGGCAGTCCCATTACCTGTCGCCGCGAAGTCGAGGCAGAAGCACTACCCGAAGCAAGTCGCTGAGACCGCGCATGCAGCGCCCGAAGCCGTACCTGCTCTTGCCTGAAGCACGCCGCGCGTGGCGTACCGGCAACTCGACGACGCGCAGTCCTGCGCGGTGGGCGAGTACCGGCACGAACCTGTGCAGGCCTCGGTCGAGTTGAAGTTGCTGCAAAGCGGGCCGGCGAAAGGCCTTGTAGCCACAGTTGACGTCCCGCAGCCTCACCCCCGAGAAGGCCCAACACAGCAGGTTGAACACACGGGAAGCGAGTACTTTTGCTCCGGTGTCCTCGCGCGAGCGACGCCAGGTCTGCACCATGTCGACGCCGTCTTCCTGGAGGGTCGCAAGGAGTCTTGGCAACTCTTCGGGAAGGTCCTGAAGGTCAGCATCCATGGAGACCACCCAGGGTCCTCGGCTGGCGGCGAAGCCCGCCTGTAGCGCCGCCGACTTGCCCAGGTGTTGGTCCAGCATGAGTGGCCGGATGCGTGGGTCCTCGCGCTGCAAGCTCCGCAGCACGTACTCGCTGTCATCTTCGCTGCCGTCGTCGACGAAGATGATCTCGAAACTGTGGCCGCAGTCGTCGAGGATTCCGCGGACACGGTGGGCCAATCTGGCGAGGGTGCTGCTCTCGTTCCAGGCCGGCACCACGACGGACACCTCGGGTGCTGTGTGCGCCCGTTCAATCAAGGGGTCTCTGGCGAGGGCAGGCAGGGCGGGGGCCATGGGCCTCACAGCGTATCCCGCATCTCAGCGCAGCACCACCCAGACTACTCGGCGACTCCACTCAGGAGGAGGTACAGCCAGTGGGCCAGCAGCAGTATCCCCAGCATGACTCGCAGCAGCATGGCCTCTGTGCGGCTGGTGTGAAGGCGCCAGGCGGGAAGCCGACCTGTGCTGCGCGCGCCGATGTAGAGAGCCATCAGGATGGCGGCGAGGAACAGCACCGCGCCGAGCGGACTTTGTGTGAATGCTTCGCCGACTCGGAGATGGGCCATTTCCACCCAGGAGCGGGTGCCGCCGCAACCGAGGCACGGCAGACCCGCAAATCGTCGGAACGGGCACACGGGGGGCAGCGCATCGAAGGGGAAGAACCGCGCCAGCAGGATCCCGACGATGACGGTGCCGGGCAGCAGCCAGCGGAGTAGTGGCTGGAGCTGTGGGGTGGCCCAGGATGGCTGCAGCTGCATTTGAAGGCGGGCTAATGCCCGAGCCCGTGGCCGAACTCAGGCGCAACGAGGGCGATGAGAACGCCGAGACCGCAGCCGGCAAGCAGGCACAGGCACATGGCGTACAGGACAGCGAAGGCACCCTTCCAGCCCGGATCCTTGTGCATGCAGCAGTAGGCGACGGCCTGCACGACCAGGGTCCAGAGATTGGTCACGACCTTGAACAACGGGATGACTGACCAGAATTGCACTGCGGAGGCGTACAGCGAGCCCTTGACGGTGGTTTCGAGGCCCCTGCTGCCACCGCCCACCAGGATGAGGCCGAGGTGGTGAATGCAACCCCAGAGCAGGGCCAGCAGCGTGGCCATCGGTGCGCCGATCACCAAGACCATGATGGCCTGGCCGGTGGTGGTCAGCAACAGGAACTGGACTGCCTGGTGATCGGTCAGCAGGTCTTGCATGCCGAGCAGGGGAATCGCCGCGCTGAATCCGCCGATGACGAACTGCATGGCGGCTCCGACGATGCTGCCTGGGATGGCCACCAGGAAGGTGAAGACAGCAGCTTCAACGAGCCGGTCGCCGGTGCTGATGTTGTCGAAGAAACTCGTCGGTTCAATGCTCACCTGTTTGATCGTCTGCCAGAACCCCTGCAGCCAGCCGAGTTCATCGCGCCGTTCCCAGGGGGTTCGCCTCCCTCGGGAAGGCACGTGGCCTGCGTCAATGCAGGACTTACAGACGCGCTGTTTTGGCGAGTTTTGTGGCTCGCCTATGTCACGCAGGCAGACACCGCAACTGAAGGTTCCACAGTAGGCGCATGCAGCCTCCGCGGCGAAGTCCGGGTGGACGGCGCAGCGTGACTGGCGGAAGGTCGAGGCGCTGCTGTGGCCGGGCTCGCCGGCGGGCTCGGGTCCCTCAGGCGGTGCGTCCGTTCCCTCGGGAGGATCGGTCGACATGAGGCTTCAGTACCGCGCAGGCGACCCTAGTGGTCGTACCACTCAGGCTTCACGAGATTGGTGAAGCTCTGCTCCTTGACCGGGTTGATCCGGTTCCGGGCTGCTTCCCAGGAGACTCCCATGGCCACCTTCAACCACCACTTGTACATGTCCCGCTTGTACTTCTCCTTGGACAGCAGGCCCTTGAGCAGCCAGCGGGGATTCACGAAACGGCGGTTGATGTCGTACAGCGCGCGACTGATCTCCTCGCGGGTCATGTAGTCACTGCCGATGAGCGGGGTCATCCAGTCGAAATTGGTGAAGTCCTCGAGCGTCAGCCAACCCTCTTCGATGGCCTCGTCGAACAGCGGGGTGCCGGGTACCGGCGTGATCGGGTGGAAGGCCGGATAGTCGACGTTCAGTTCCTTGGCGAGATCGGCCTGGCGGAACATGCTCTCTCGGGTCTCGTAGCGGGTGCCGATGATGAAGGTCGCCTGCTTGAAGATCTGCGGGTACTTGTCGAGGATGCGAAAGGTCTCGCGCAACTGGTCGTTGTTGTAGAAACCCTTGTTGAACTGCTTGAGTCGCTCGTCCTCGGCGCGCTCTACGCCGATGCACAGGTGGCGCAGCCCGGCGCGAACCAGCTTCTCCATGATCCCGCGCTTCTCGTCGCGGATGATGCAGTCGCTGCGCA
>CAZBDA010000100.1:0-18782 GCA_964490445.1 uncultured Rickettsiales bacterium
CAGGCGACGACGACACTGCAGGCGACGACGACACTGCAGGCGATGACGACACTGCAGGCGATGACGACACTGCAGGCGACGACGACTCGGCCGGCGACGACGACACTGCAGGAGATGACGACACGAGTTCCTGTGTCGATGCGGACAGCGACAACTGGTGTGCCGAGGACGACTGTGACGACGGGGACGCCCAGACGAATCCCGTGGCGGTCGAGGTCTGTGACGAGCGTGACAACGACTGCAACGGCCTGGTGGATGACCAGGCGGTCGATCGTTCTACCTGGTACCTCGATGTGGACGGCGACGGCTACGGCTCGGTGCACCTGAGTACAGAGGCCTGCCTCGCTCCCCCCGGTTATGTGGCCAACGGGTTGGACTGCAATGACACCGACATCTCCGTCTACCCCGGCGCCGCGGAGGTCTGTGACGAGATCGACAACGACTGCAACGCCGAGGTCGACGAGGGCCCGGCCGCGCCGAGCACCTGGTACGCCGACAGCGATGGCGACGGCTATGGCAACGCGGCGATGCCTGTCTCGGCGTGTACCGCTCCTCCCGGCTACGTCGCGGATTCGTCTGACTGTAACGACCTGGATCCTGCCAGCAGTCCGGTGGCAGTCGAAGTCTGCGACGAGATCGACAATAACTGCGACGGCCAGGTGGATGAGGGCGGCGCCGCGCCGAGCACCTGGTACGCCGACTATGACGGCGACACGTTCGGCAACACAGCCCTGAGCGCCACCACCTGCGTGGCGCCGCTCGGCTTTGTCGCGACCGGTGGTGATTGCGACGACCTCGACGCGACCAGCTACCCCGGCTCCCTGGAGCTGTGCGATGGAGTCGACAACAACTGCGAGGGCACTGTGGATGAGGGAGTTACGGGCACCTACTACATCGATTCGGACAACGACGGCTACGGCGATCCCGGCACCCCGCTCCAGGCCTGCTTCTTGCCGGCCGGAGCTTCGGCCAATGACCTCGACTGCGATGATGGCGCGGCGAATGCGCATCCCGGCGGCGTCGAGGTCTGTGATGGTATCGACAACGACTGCACCGGAGCTGTCGACGACAATGCCCTGGATGCGCTGACCTGGTACCTGGATGGTGACAACGACGGAAGCGGCGCCCCGGGTACCGGTGTGAGCTCCTGCAGCGCGATCGCGGGAACGGTCAGCAATGACTCGGACTGTGACGACAGCGACGCCGACAACTTTCCCGGCAACCTCGAATCGTGTGATGGGCAGGACGAGGACTGCGACGGCAGCGCAGACGACGGCTTCGACAGCGACGGCGATGGGGCCACTTCCTGCGGACCGGACGGCATTCCCGGCAACTCCGACGACGACTGCGACGACAGCGACCCGGGCAACGCTCCCGGCAACACGGAGACCTGCGACGGCGTGGACAATGACTGCGACAGCCTGATCGATGAGGGTGCGGTCGGGGTGGGTTCGGCCTGTCCGGCGGCCTCCTGCGCGGCAGTCCTGCAGGGCGATCCGAACGCCCCGGACGGGGTGTACTGGTTGGACCCCGACGGTTCTGGGGGAGTCGCGGCCTACCAGATCTACTGCTTGCAGTCGATCGAAGGTGGTGGCTGGTCGGTGCAGGCTTACCTGCGCCAGGAACCCCACTGGGACATCGGCATCTTTTCCGATTCGGGAAGCGTCGGGGACACGGCGTCCGGCTTCGCCAGTGGTGCAACCCTTTCGACGGCCAACTCGTCCTACAACGAGAAAATCGTTGTCTACCTGCGGCTGATCGAAAACGGCAACGACCTGGGCCAGCAGTGGATGGCCGACACCCGCACCGCCGGCGCCGTCAGCTACAACGGCATCGATAGTTCCAGCGGCTGGTCCTATCGCGACAGCTTCGGGACCAGCTTCAGCAACGCCGGCAACGTCTGCAGTCACGGCTGCAGCAACTATCGCGGCTTCGGAATGTTCACCGACTACAGCAACGGTCACGGCTACCACGGCACCCAGACCGGCAACTACGGCTGCGCCGACGGCAACAACATCTGCTGGATGAGCCGTGGGCTCGGGCTCAGCTGCAATGTCGGCTCATCGCGCTGCTCCTTGCTGAGCGGGCCCGGCGAGGGAGTGATCTACGCAGTGCGCTGACCTATCCAACAGGGGCAGCCGCTTCGTTCTGTTCGGTCGTTCCCCTGGGCGGTGAATTGCAGTAGCCTTGCCGCTTCCTGACTTCTCGGGTTGGAGACAATCATGACTTTTGGCTTGTTGATTGGAATCGTCCTCTTCTTTGTCGGCGTGATCACGCTGTTCAAGGGCATCCGGGTGGTGCCGCAGAATGAGACTTGGGTGGTCGAGCGCTTCGGCAAGTTCAGTGTCGTGATTACCGGCGGGCTCAACCTGCTGGTGCCCTACATAGACTCGGTGGCCTACAAGTGGGACATGCGTGAGCAACCTCTGCCGGTGCCGCCCCAGGCCGCCACGACCCGCGACAACATCCGGGTCAACATCGACGGAGTCCTGTACATCCAGATCACCGACGCCAAACGTGCGTCCTATGGCTCATCCGCTCCGTATCGGGCAGTGACCGAGTTGGCCCAGACCACCATGCGCGCCCAGATTGGCCGCATGGACCTGGACGAGACGCTGTCCAAGCGCGATGTCATTAACGGGGTTGTAGTCGATGAGGTGAACGTAGCGGCGACTCCCTGGGGGATTCTCATCAAGCGTTACGAGATCAACGACATCGTGCCGCCTCTGGACATGCAGGAGGACATGAAGCGACAGTCCATCGCCGAGCGCAAGCGACGCGAACTCGAGACCGAGGCCATCGCCGATCGGGCGGCACGCATCAGTCGCGCCGAGGGCAAGAGCCGCGAGGCAGAGCTGCTGGCAGAGGGTGAGCGATTGAAACTCGAGAACGAGGCCAGGGGAGAAGCGACGGCAATCGAGCTGGTGGCGCAGGCCGATGCGACCGCGATCCGTGTCAAGGCCGAAGCCGAAGCCGAGGCGCTCTCGGTCATTGGTAGGGCCGCATCATCGGCCGAAGGTGCCCTGGCCGTCAGCTTCAAGCTGGCACAGGACGCGATCGCTGCTCAGAATGCCATCGCAGGCGAGTCGACGGTGGTGCTCAAAGAGGGCGGCGGCGCCTCGGCGGCGGCCGATACTGTCGCTGAAGCTCTGGCTGTAGCCGCGGTGGTCGGCAAGGGGATCGCTCAGGCGGCCGATCCCACCCTGGTTTGAGGAGCAGGGCTCGTGGAAGCATCCTCTTCTGACTTGTTGCTGAATCCGGCGTTCTGGGCCGGCCTGTTCGTGGTGCTGATGATCATCGAGCTCAGCACCACCGGTGCATTCGCGGGGTTCCTTGGCATTGGAGCGCTGTTCACAGCCTTCTTTGTCCACTTCAGCGACGAGCCGTCGGTGCAGGCTGTGATCTTCACCTTCCTGGCTGCGACCTGCATCAACGCAGCGCTGCTGTGGAAGCCCCTGAAGAATCGCTACGCAGGTCGGGATACCACCGACGCTGAGGAGGGCATCGAGCCCTTCACCAACGACTTTGGCACCGTCGACGGCGGGGCCCTGACCACTGCCGGTGGCAACATCCGCCTGCACGGTGCGCGTATGCGGGCGGTGCTCAGTGCCGATGCTGGCGTGGAGCAACTCGAAGAGGGTACGCGGGTCCAGGTGGTGCGCCAGGACGACGACCAGCGCTTCGTAGTGATCCCCGCTTCCTAGCAGCCTGTTGACCAGTCCCGGTGTGCCACGGGGCCTCGAACCCGGTTCTGACCGGGCACTGGCCGAGGCCCGCACGTACCTCGTAACCCTGTTGTTGGTCGCCACACTGCTGTGTGCCGCGGTGTTCGCCCTCAACCTTGCCATCAACCCCAGCGGCATGTTCTCGACCGGCCTGCTGGAGCCCATCGTCTGGATTGCGCGGACAGACAAGGTCCGCTTGCTGGAGAATCACGGGCAACCCGTTGAAGCGCTGGTGTTGGGTTCGTCGCGGGCCATGAAGGTGGAGCCCGCCGAAGTGGAGCGACTTACCGGCCTGCGGACCTTCAATGCAGCGGTCAACAGCGCCCGTAGCGAGGACTACCTGGCGATCTTGCGCTGGTCTCTCGACGACCTGGGAGCCAGGTTGCAACGCGTCGTCCTCGGCTTGGACGTGGAGGCCTTCCACAACGCAGTACCCGTCGACCTGCGAATCCTGGCGGTGCCGCAACTCGCGACCAAGCTGCCGGCTCGGTCGCGTTTCCAGGCGAGGCTGGCGAGCCTCCAACGGGCGCTGGGTCTGCCCGAGTTGAAGCTGTCGATCCATTCGATTCGGCAGGCTGGGATCGTCCGGGAACAGGACGCTGAGTTCGACAAAGCGGGCCTGCTGACCTACCGGCGTTGGGATTCCCAACTGGCTGAGGGAACCCTCGACCTGTACCGCAACGTCTCCCGCAGTAAGGCGGACTACAACAGGCGATTCGCCGGCTTCACGGCGCTGGATGACGACCGGGTGAGGCACTTCGAGGATCTCCTCGAACTGTGCGCGGAGCGCGACATTGCCCTGTCGGTCTACATCACGCCGGTTCACCCCGAGGTGGCTGCGGAACTCTCGCAGCGCTCGGGCTACGACCGTCGAGTCGCTGAAGTCCGCGACCTGCTCCACCGGCTCCGGCGGCAGCACCCCTTCGACCTGCTCGACGCATCGGACATCGAGGCCATCGGCGGTGATCGCGAGTTGTTTTATGACGGAGGGCATCCGCGGGTAGAGAACAATCGCCTGATCCTCGCACAGCTGCTCGGCAACAGAGGCGACGATGCTGTTCAATAGCTACGTCTTCCTGTTCGTGTTTCTGCCAGGGATCCTGCTGCTCTGGTACCGCCGCAAGACCCCGCTCCACTGGCGGCTGGCCACCCTGACCCTGGCCAGCTACCTGTTCTACGCGTGGTGGGACTGGCGCTTCGTGTCGCTGATGCTCGTGTCGACGCTGGTCGACTTCCTCGCGGGCCAGCGCATCCACGCGGCGGCCAATTTGAGAGCCCGGCGCGGCTGGCTCGTCCTGTCGCTGGCTGCCAACCTGGGCCTGCTGGCATTCTTCAAGTACGCCGGCTTCTTCAGCCACAGCCTCAGCGAAGTAGTGCAGTTGTTCGGCGCGCCGGGATTCCAGCACATTCCCGACATCATTCTGCCGGTAGGCATCAGCTTCTACACCTTCCAGTCGATGAGCTACAGCATCGACATCTATCGCGGTGACGCGAAGCCGACCCGAGACTTTCTGCGCTTTGCTGCCTACGTGTCGATGTTTCCACAGCTGGTCGCCGGGCCCATCGTGCGCTACGCCGAGATCGAGAAGCAGTTGGACAGGATCGAGCCGCCACCGAGTGCACTGCAGGCGGCGGTGGGACTGCGCCTGTTCGTCCTGGGACTGGCCAAGAAGCTGCTTATTGCCGACGTTGTGGCTCGTCGCGTGGATCCCTTGCTGGCCGACAGCGGGTCCTTGGATCTGCTGACTGGTTGGCTGGCGATGCTCGGCTATACGGTGCAGATCTACTTCGACTTCTCAGGCTACAGCGACATGGCAGTCGGCCTGGGACTACTGCTCGGATTCCGCTTTCCACAAAACTTCAACTCGCCCTACAAGAGCACTGACATCAGCCAGTTCTGGCGGCGCTGGCACATGAGCCTGAGCTTCTGGTTGCGTGATTACCTGTACATCACGATGGGCGGCGGCCGCAGAGGTCGCAGTAGGACGCTGCGCAACCTGGTCATCACGATGTTCCTGGGCGGCCTCTGGCACGGCGCCGCCTGGACCTTCGTGGTCTGGGGCCTCTACCACGGCCTGTTGTTGGTCGTGCACAACCTGTGGCGGCAGCGAGCGACGCCGTTGCCCAGGCCCGTTGCCATCGCCATCACCTTCCTGGCAGTGGTGCTCGGTTGGGTGTTCTTCCGGGCGCCGACATTCGGTGATGTCGGCGCCATCCTGGCGGCGATGGGTGGGGCTGCGGGGCTAGGCCTGTCAGGCCTGGCTGAACACGCAGTCGCCATGGTCGTGGTTTTCGGAGCCGTTGGCATCTCACTGCTGGCCCCCAACACCTGGGAGATCCGTTGGCGGCCACGGCGCTTCGAGGCGGCTCTGCTGGGAATGCTGCTGGTCGTGTGCATTCTTCGCTTGTCCAGTCCCAGCCCCTTCCTGTACTTCCAGTTCTGATGTCTTCTCGTACTGTGCCCAGGCTCCTTCTCGCTGCCTTGATGGCTGGCTCGGCCGCCTGCGTGGCAGACCAGCTGCCGCCCCCCGAAGAGCCCCTTGGCCTCGTCTTGCCTCGGGCATCCATCGAGGCCGCTGAGCTCGCCGTCATCGTCAACCTGGATGACCCGCTGTCAGCGCAGATTGCCGATTACTACATGGCAGCTCGCTCTGTGCCCACCGGCAACCGCCTGGAACTGCACCTGGGCACTGAGCGCCAGGTGAGTCGTGAGGACTTCGCGCTCCACGAGCAGGCAATGGCAGATGCCTTTGGCGATGAGATCCAGGCGGTGGCGCTCACCTCGATGATCCCGGACCGGGTCGACTGCATGGGCATGTCGGCAGCGGTGGCCCTGGGCTTCGACACGAGCTACTGCGCTTTCATGCCGCCCTGTAGTGGCACCGCGACAGTGGATTACTACGACTCCGACAGCACCGAGCCATGGACGGACTGGCAGCTACGTCCGACGATGATTCTTGCGGCGGAGACGCTGGACGAGGCCCGTGCCCTCATCGATCGCGGTGTCGCGGCAGATACGAGCTTTCCAGGCGGCAACGGCTGGTTCGTGCGCACCAGCGACAGCATCCGCAGCGTGCGCTGGGAGCGCTTCCTCGAAACTATCGACCAGTGGGGGGAGGTGCTGCAGCTGGATGCCATCGACAACTCCGATGGCTCGGGCAGCGACTTCGTCCAGGGCCAGGAGGATGTGCTGTTCTATTTCACCGGCCTGACCGAGGTCGAGGAGATCGCCAGTAACAACTACCGTCCCGGTGCGGTCGCCGACCACCTGACCTCCTTTGGGGGGCAATTGCCGACGTCCCCCCAGATGAGCATGCTCGAGTGGCTGCAGGGGGGAGTGACCGGCACCTACGGCACGGCGCATGAGCCGTGCGCCTTGCTTCCAAAGTTTCCCGATCCGCGCGCGCTGCTGCGCCACTACTTCCGCGGCGGCACCCTGATCGAGGCCTACTGGAAGTCGGTGATGATGCCAGGGGAGGGGAACTTCGCTGGTGAGCCCCTGGCCAGGCCGTTTGGCGGTGCCCGGTTGGATTGGGATGGCCTCTCGTGGACCATCACGACCACGGCGCTGCAGCCCGGTGTTCGTTACGTGCTCCAGGGTGGTGGGGGCGAAGATGGCCCGTGGACTGAGGTCCGGGAGTTGGAGATCGGTGAGCAGTACGCGGTGCGGACCCTGACGCTTCGTGATCCGCAGTACTCCTGGTACCGCATTTCCGAGCGCTGAGCTTTCCTGGCCGTTCGGCCAGGAAAGTATTGTATCTCCCTGAAAAATAGAAGATAATAATCCTGTACTGGATGGCCAGTTAGGGGGCGATGAGTCGTTTCCGGTCAGGCCCGACGCGAGATGGGATCGGCATGAGCAGCGAAGGCCTGGCGGTCGAACAGCCACTGGCGAGCACACGGCGCGGTCTACGCTCGGTGGCCCGCATTGTCGACGCGGCCGCGCGCCTGTTTGGTGCCGAAGGTTTCCAGGGTGCGTCGATGAACGCGGTGGCACGCGCGGCTGGGGTGTCCAAGGGGCTGCTGCACTACCACTTTCGGTCCAAGGAACACCTGCTGGTCGAGACGCAGCGGGCCACCTTCCAAAAGATCCACGAGCGCTTCGAAGCCCGCTTCGAGCGCGGTGACCGCGGCTTGCAGACCGCGCTCGAGGGCATCGATGCGCTGTGGGAAGCGGTGTTTGAGATGCGTAGCTGGTCTCCGTTTATCATCGAGACCATCAGTCTTGCCGCGCAGGAGCACCCCATCCGTGTGCACGTGGACGACTTCTACAAGGAGTCCGACGCGCTTCTCGAACGGGGCGTTCGAAACGTGTTTGCCGACGAACTCGACTCGTTGGCGATCCCTCCCGAACGTCTCGCGAACGTGATTCGAACCGCTCTCCACGGCCTGGTGGTGGAACTCGCTTATGCCCGCACGCCGGGCGACATGGCCCGGGTTGATCGGGCCTATCGCGATCTGCGCGACTTCTTCGCCTGCATTGTAGTGGCAGGACCACTGGCAGAAAGCCGCTAACCCTGGGGGATATGAACGATGGTTTTTCGCACAGCTCGGCGGATTGTACGCACCCTGCGCGGCCCCAACACCACGACCGTAGTGCCCTATGACATGTTCGATGCGGTCCGCACCGAAAAAGAGGTCCGTTCCGCACGCAAGATGGAAGGGATTTACCACAAGGGGCAGGATAAGGCTTGGGATGGCAAGGAAATCCTGGATGAACTTGTAGAAAAGCACGGTGGAGTGCAGTTATCTCAAGATAAACTTGTCCCACTCAAACGGATGTTTGCAGTCATTTTTTGGGGTGAGCTTGCCGCTTGGAAAGTCAGTGCTGAGCTGGCTCTGGAAATTGAGCCTTTAGAGGCGAAGATGGCTGCTAGTTCGCAGGCTTTTGACGAGGCCCGTCACTTTTACGTGATGCACGACTACCTGAGCTTGTTGGACTATCGGCCCGAGCAGTTGCCGCCGGCTGGCAACCGCATCCTCAACGAGATCCTGCAGGCCGACTCTCTGGCCAAGAAACTGGTCGGTATGCAGCTCATGGTCGAGCCCATCGCATTGACCCTCTTCCAGTTGGTCCGGGAGAACAACCTGGAGCCGGTGCTGAGCGAGTTGTTGACCTACTACGAGCGCGACGAGGCGCGGCACATCGCGCTGGGCGTGAACTACCTGCCGCAACTCATCAAGAGGATGAGCCCCGCAGAACTCATCGACTTCTACATCTGGCAGATCCGGATGTTCTTCATCGAGTTGGACGGGGTGCGCGAGATGGAAGAGGACTTCCGAGCCCTGGACATCGAGCCACGCCGAGCCATCCGGCTGGGACAGACCAAGCAATTGCACGCGGGCCGGTTGGTCATGGAGCAGATGAACATGAAGATTCCCGTGGAAGAGATCATGACCCGCGCCATCGAGGTTCGGATGGCGCTCGATTGGCCTCTCGACGGAGAGTCCGATGCTCGTATCGACCGTTGGAGTAGGGCGCTGTCCGCGCTTCTGCACAATTCCCCGGGCACCCGCAAGGTCCAGGAAACTCTCGACGAGATGATTGCCCGAGGTTTGAAACCCGGGGCCACTGCAGCCTAGAACCGGCGTTGCTTCGTGCTACTTGCCGCCGCCTGTTCGTAGGCGAGAGAGTTCATCGAGCAGATCCTTGGCCTCGTCATCGTTGGGGAAGTTCTGCTGGGATTTGCGCAGTAGGCGCTCGGCCTCGTCGTAACGTCGCTCATCCAGGTAGATGCGGGCCAGGCCGTTGAACTTGCGGTACTCGATGTCCGGGTTGATCTCGATTGCCCGTTGCAGGTTCTTGCGGGCCTCTTCGATGCGCCCCTGCTTCAGGTACAGAAGGCCCAGGCCCTCGTAGGGGCAGGTGTAGTTGGTCTTGTCGCGGATCAGCGCGGCTCGGAAGTCCTGCTCGGCGGCCTCCTGTTCGTCCCGGTCCATGGCGATGAGCGCTCTGGCCGAGAGGCCAAAGGGATTCTCGGGGTCTTCGGCGAGCACCCGCTGCACCATCTCCTCGGCCTTGGGGAGGTCGTGCAGTGCAATCAGCGAATTGGCCGCCGCCAGCAGTGCGAGCAGGTCGCGCGGCCGATGCGAGAGCACTCGTTCGAAGTAGGGTAAGGCGAGTTCGTGACGATTCTGGTTGGCGTGCACCCAGCCCAGTCCGAGGCAGGCCATGCGGTGCACCAGGTCGTAGTAGCCGGGGTTGGCCACCTCGCTCATGTCGATCTGCAGCCACTGGTCGAGCGCCTGCTTCAGCAGTGGTTCGGCGTAGGGATAGCGCTGCTGGCTGATGGCCAGGTGTGCGAGGCCGATGGAGACGCCCATGGGCTCGGCTTCAGCGGTCGCCAGGTCCCGAAAACTCCGCTCTGCGTCTTTGTGGCGGCGATGCAGTAGGAGCAGGAAGCCGCGGGTGATCTCGAAGTAGGAGCGCGGTTCTCCAGCGATTGCGGCCTCGACCTGGGCCAGGGCAGAAGCATGGTTGCCTTCCTCCCAGGCGCCCAGGGCGCTGGCGTACAGCAGGTCGGGATTGTCGCCGAGCTGCTCTGCGGCCTGTTGCAGCTTCAGTGTGCCCTGGTCCTGGATGCGTGAGTACAGCTCACCGAGACCCTGGTAGGCGCAGGCCCAGTGGCTGCCGTCCTTGTTGAGAAGTGCTTCCTTGATGAGGGTCTCCGCGGTTCGGAAATCACCGCTCTCCATGGCCAGTCTGCCGAGAATGTGTTTGGCCTCCTGCACCTCGAAGTGGTTGCCCTCGGCCTGGGCGAACTCGATAGCCTCCTCGGCGTAGCGGCGAGTGCGTTCGGGCTGTTCGGCAAGGAAACTGACCTTAGCCAGGCGATAGCGGAGCAAGGAGTCGTCGGGGCGCAGCGAGCGTACCCTGTCGAAGTGAACCACGGCCTGTTCGGGCTCTTTGGTCTCGAACATCTCCCCGAGGGCGAAGTCGGCGAGACCGTGGTCGGGCCGAAGAGCCACAGCTTCCAGGAACAGTGTCTCCGCGTGGTTTCGCCGCTCTGCAGTCTCGACCTCGGCCCCCGGTTGTCCCTCGACTGGCGCCAGTAGGAAGGCCAGGGCCAGCTTCGCAGCGAGGTGGTCGGGCTCGTGTGTGAGTACTTCGCCGAGAAGTCTTTCTGCCTGGTCGAAGTGCTCCCGCTTGTTCCAGCGCAGTCCCAGCGTGACCTGGGCTTCGGCCTGAGACAGCAGGACCCGCATGGAGTCATCGCTGATGGAGGACCCCTGAACGCAACCATAAGTGGTCAGCAGTAGTGCCCCGGCGAGGCTGATCAGCGCGGGCGATCCTGGGCGGCAGTATCGTTCCATGGAGTCAGTATAATTCGACCTCGCCCTGGCCACCGTGCCGCTGTTTTCTGCCTGGAGCCCGCGTTGCCTGTTCCTTATCTGCTTCGCACCTTGTTGCTGTCGGCCGCGCTGTGGATGCCGGGCTGCGGCCTCGGTGGTGATCGTACTGCGGAGAAGACAGAGCAAACAACATCCTGTGCCGATTGTCCGGACTGCGCGGCCGATGCCAGTTGTCCGCAGAGTTTCTGCGAACCGCGTACCTGTGTGATGGGAAAGTGCCAGGTGCAGGTGCGGGACTGCAGCGATGGAGTCAGCGAGACCTGGGACCGCTGCGACGGTCGTGAACAGCGTTGCCATCATTACCTGGGCGATGGCATCAAGAGCTGTACTTCGGATGGCGACTGCTCCACGGATCACGGCTGCCAGGAGTTCACCTGCAGCGAGGGCCTGTGTCGAGCCACGGAAGAGAGCCGAAACTGTGGTTCAGTTCTGCTGCGTCCGTTGGTCTGCGAACCTGGGGCGCTGCGCGACCACTGTGAGGAAGCGATGCGCTGGAAGCTCTCCTACACCGAGAGGTCCCTGGTGCTGTTGGTCGGTGGTCCTGCTTGCGAGGGCCGGGCAGGGGAGCACTCGTATTGTGAGTGGGGCACCGACGGAGCGGTGCCTGCCGACCCGGGCATGCCTGCAGTACAGCCCGAGGGTGGCTGAGCCAGATTTACCGCAGTCGCTTATTGACGGGCGACCAGCTCGGGTGCAACGCTTGAAACCAGCCATGCTTCGAAACACGTGTACAAGGCTATTCCCGCTACTTTCCTTGCTGCTCTTGCTGGGCTGCAGCGAGGTCGTCACTGACGATGACGACACCACCGCGGCCGATGACGATGACAGTGCGGTAGGCGACGACGACACCTCAGGGGACGACGACACCTCAGGCGACGACGACACCTCAGGCGACGACGACACGCTGGCGGCCCAGGCCCCTCCGGGCAGTGTGCTGTGCGCGGCCGGTGGCCGGGTGAATTCCGCTGAGGGCATCACCGGCGTGATCTGTACCGGCCCGGTCGATCTGAGTGCGGGGCACCGGGCGACCTCAGCAGATGGCTCGTTGGTCTGGCAGCCCGGGCCGATTACGCGCATCGCTCCCTGAGCTCCGCGGCTTCGTCAGCCGTTGTCCTTGTAGGGCCCCCGCGCGCGAAGCCATTGCATTTCCTTCTGTACCTGCTCCGTCTCGTGTTCGAGCTGCTGGCGAACGGCCTCACGTAGTCCCGGGTGATGCAGGTAGTGCGCGCTCCAGGTGCTGCTGGGGAGCAGTCCGCGCCGCACCTTGTGGTCGCCCTGAGCGCCGGCCTCGAACCTCTTCATGCCGGTCGCGATGGCGTGCTCGATCAGCCGGTAGTAGCAGAGCTCGAAGTGCAGGCCTCGAACCTCTTCGCTACAGCCCCAGTAGCGTCCGTACAGGTGGGCTCCGCGAGCGAAGCTGAGGCTGGCGGCGATCCATGTGCCCTCTTGCCTCGCCAGCACCGCGATTGTGCGTTCGGCAAGTAGAGAGGGAGCCTGTTCGAGGAAGAACTCCGGCTGCAGGTAGGGGATGCCGCCCATCTTTGCGATGGTGTCGCGATAACAGGAGTGCAGGACCTGCCAGTGCGACGCGTCCAACTCTTCGCCCCGCAGCAGCACGACCTCGACCCCCGCATCCCGCACCCGCCGCCGTTCTCGTCTGATCTCGCCGCGCCGCTTGCGGCTTAGGTCGGCGAGGAAGGCCTCGAAGTCCGGCCAGCCGCGGTTGTGCCAGTGGTACTGGAAGGTCTGCCGGACCAGGTAGCCTTGCTGGGCGAGTTCGCGAGCCTCCCCCTCGCTGCAGAACAGCCAGTGCACGGACGAGCTCTCACTTTGCTCGGCAAGGGACAGTGCTGATCTGCCCAGCAGGGAGCGCATGACCGAGCTGTCCTCGCCGGGATGAACCAGCAGCCGCGGCCCGGTAGCCGGTGTAAACGGTACCGCAGCGGTGATCTTCGGGTAGTAGGGGATGCCGCTGCGCTGGCAGGCTCGCGCCCATCCCCAGTCGAAGATGTACTCGCCGTAGCTGTTCGAGCGCAGGTAGGTGGGCGCCGCTGCTCGAAGTGCTCCTTCACCGTTTCGTACCAGCAGGTACATGGGCAACCAGCCCGAGCTGGCCCCCAGCGAGCCCGAGTCCTCGAGTGCAGCGAGGAAGCGGTGTTCGACAAACGGGTTGTCGTCGCCGGTCAGGGCATCCCACTCGTGTACCTCGAGTTCGTGGATGGTCTCTGCCACCGAGACAGAGAAGGACGCTTCTGCCATCGTCATGCCGAAGAACGATAGCCTGCCCTGTACCGGAGTGTCCGTCGATGTCGTCTGAACTCGAGCGCATCAGCCGCATCACGTTGGATCACTACAACGGCCGTGCCGAGGACTTTTGGCAAGGCACCAAAGACCACGATGTCGACCAGAATCTCGACGCCCTGCTGAACGGACTGGGTTCGGGGCGGCACCGCATCCTCGACTTTGGCTGTGGTCCCGGACGGGACCTTGTGTCATTGACAAGGCGAGGTCACGAAGCGGTGGGTCTCGACGGGGCGGCGCGCTTCGTGGAGATGGCGCGAAGTCATTCCGGCTGTGAGGTGCTGCACCAGGACTTCCTCTCCCTGGACCTCGACCCGGAGTCCTTTGATGGCATTTTCGCCAACGCCAGCCTGTTCCATATTCCGAGCAGCGAACTGCCGCGGGTGCTGAGCGAACTTGCCTGTGCATTGCGGCTCGGCGGACTGTTGTTCAGCTCCAACCCGCGCGGTAAGAACAGCGAAGGCTGGAACGGTCCCCGCTACGGTGCCTACCACGACCTGCAGGCCTGGAGAGGCTACCTCGAGTCTGCTGGCTTCACCGAGGTGGAGCACTACTATCGGCCGCAAGGCCTACCGCGAAGTGAGCAACCCTGGCTGGCCAGCGTCTGGCGCAGGTGCGAGGGCTGAGTTCAGGGCGTAAGCGAGCCCAGGGTCTGCATGACCAGGTCGGGCTGGTGCAGTCGGCTGGCGTAGGCGAGGGTCCGGTCCGGGGCGATGATCACCTGGAAGGGGAAGGGACTGTCGACTCCTGACAGCGCGATGCGCTTGTTGAAGTACTCGTACAGCGTGACTTCCTGCTCGGGGATCTGCCAGCAGTTTGAATCGACGCCAGGCAGGTCCATGGCGATGAACTCGCGGAAGCCCGTGTCGGTCACGTACTCGAGTACTCGAGCCAGTCCCTCCTCCCAGGCAACTGCCAGGATCACCACTTCGTCGGTCGTGAAGTTGGCACGCACTGAAGCTGCAAGGTCCGGAACCTCCAGACCGCAGATGGGTCACCAGCTGGTGTAGAAGGCCAACAGGATCGGCATGCCCTGCCACTGCGCGTCGTCCAGGTGGAAACACTGGCTGACCTGGCTGCACGACGCTCCCTCGCACACATTGGTCATGGGCACCCGAAACTGGGGGATTGGATCAGCGACTGCCAGCCCGCCTTCGAGGACCACCAGCGCTGCCCTGCGTTGGTTGCTCAGAGGGTCGTTGGAGTCGAGCACGATGGCGTTCAGCTCGGGGTCGTCGAGGAGGTTGCTCGCGTGCACCTCTACGGCCTCGGTGCTGCCCGGGGCGACCAGGTAGCGCTGTCCCGACGGCTCGAGGCTGTCGTTGTCAGCAAGGGTTACATCGAGCGGCAGGCGGCCTCCGTTGCGGAAGCGCACCACAAAATCCCGTTCCTGGTCGTCGGTCGTGGCACTCACCGACCATCGGCGGTCGACCAGGTTCAGCGACGGCGCGATTCGGCCGGGCTGGATCGAGCCGAGGAAGATGGAATCCATCTCGGTGATGATGAAGTCGGTGCCCGAGAGTGCTGTAAAACCGGAGTTGTCGATGGCCCACTGGGGCTCCGGTGGAGGGCTGCCCAGTTGACTGAGGGCGAAGTCGGTCGCCGAGAGCAGCCGCAACACGCCGCTCTCGGCGGTGTCATAGACCCGCATCGAGTTCCAGTCGGAGAGCAGTAGGTAGTTGCCTGACCAGGCCAACGAGATTGCCGAACCCGGAGTGTCGACGTGGAGAGTGCGCTGCGGTGTGATCGGTTCGGAGACATCGAAGATCTCGACGCCGGTCTCTCCGCCAGCCAGCGCAACCCGACCTTCTCCTGACGAGGCGAGCGACTTCCCCAGGCCGATGGTGGCGACGCTTCCGCGCAGCTGTGGCGCCGAGGGGTCGGTCAACTCGAGCACGTACAGTGTGCCGCCCGTGGGCTGTCCGGCTTCTCGCTCGGGGTGCACCCCGGCGTCGCTGACGTACAGGAAGTTGCCGTCTCGGATCACAGCCCACGAGCTCGTGGACCCTGGCAGCGGCGTCTCGGACAGCAGCGTGAACTCGCCGCCATCGCCTACTTCGAACACGGCCAGGGAGTCGGGTTTGTGCGTCGCATACAGGTAGCCCTCGCTGTAGACGGCAGACTCGAATCCCGCGCTGTCCACGTAGGTGTGCAGCAGCACGGGGTCGGCGAAGGGTGGTGTGCTGAGGTCGGGGAGTTGCCAACTGGTCAGCCCTGCAGGCTGGCCCAGCGCACCCCGGGTGGTAGCTACTGCGATGCCGCGTTCAGAATCGAGAGCGAGGTCGTCGCACAGGGCCAGTCCGTCGGGGTCGAGCAGCCCTTCGGCGCGCTCCATGATCGGGGGGGGCTGCGGGCCGCCGCCCTGCTCGTCGCTGCTGATCGGGAACATCAAGGCCGGATCGATGACGGCAACCGAGTCGGTGAGACAGGCCACCAGCGCCTGCTCGACCTGAAATACCCGCCGGGGATGAAGCATCATCCGTCCAGCGTTGGGATCGGTCTCGTCGTCCCCGCCCTCTGGGTCCAGGTTGGTGATCTGGTCGGAGTAGGGCGTAAAGAACAGCGAACTCGGCAGCAGCAGTGGGCCTGGTGCCGTGTCTACGCAGACGCCGGCTTCGCGGACCTGGGTCTCGGGGCAGGGGCCGAGTTCGCTGATATACAGCAGCGTGTAGCCAGCGATCTCTCCAGCCGAGTGGCTCGCCTGCAGGGAAATCAACTGGTCGCCGAGGGGCGCTGCGGCGACCAGGGTTACCTCGCCCGAGAAGCCTCCGTCCTGCGGTTGAAGTTGCAGCGCTGGAGAGGCGGCCGTTCCAGCAACGCTCAGCAGGGCATTGTTCGCTTCGCCGTGGGGGATCCAGACCGAGACCGTGTAGGACTCGCCCGGCTCCACCTGGGCGGGGCGTACGCTGACATCAGCAACCACCAGGCAGGACAGCGCCGCCGGGTCGCCTTCGGTGAACTCCTCGCACGCATCCAGGGGGGGCTCCGGCTGGCAGGCGGGTGCTCCATGGCAGTCGGGGTCCTGGCAGTCGAACAGGCCGTCGGCGTCGTTGTCGGCCTCGTCTTCGCACTGGCCCGGAAGGTAGCCTTCAGCGTGTGGTTCGCTGCAGGCCGAGAAGAGAAGGGCCGCAGCCAATGACACGAGGATGCCAGGCAGTGCCGGATGGGGCTTTGATCGCTGCACTGCTCGCGACCATAGCTCCCGATCACGAGGCCAGCAAGGGCGTCCCGAGGCCCCGGCCGAGCAGCCGTGATCGGCCCTCACGGGGTCGGCGGGTAATCCAGCATGTCGGTGAAGGGGACCTCGTCTTTCTGGTAGCCCAGTACCTCGGAGAGGGTGCTGAACTTATTGACTCCGGTGCTGACCTCGACGTCGTAGCCGACGAACTGCGCGGGGTGCTGGTAGCCCGCAGCATGGGCGAGTGTGATCAACTCCTTGCGGAAACTACGCAGGTAGCGGGTCATCCGTTCGGCCTTGCTCTCCACGTCCAGGCCGCGTTGTAGCCACTTGCTTTGGGTAGCGATGCCGGCCGGGCAATGATCGGTGTGGCACTTCTGCGCCTGGATGCAACCGACTGCCAGCATGGCTTCTCGAGCGACGGAGATCAGGTCGCAGCCCATTGCCAGGGCGATCACGGCGCGATCGGGGAAGCCGAGCTTGCCGCTGCCGATCCAGACCACCTGGTCGGTTGCCCCGGCCTCCTGGAAGACCCTGTAGACCCGCGCAAAGCCGATCTTGAAGGGCAGGGCGACATGGTCCGCAAAGGTGAGAGGTGCCGCGCCGGTGCCGCCCTCGGAGCCGTCCACGGTGATGAAGTCCGGGCCCTGTCCCCGCTCCTTCATGCGTAGGGCCAGCTCCTGCCAGAACTTGATCTCTCCGATGGCACTCTTGATGCCCACCGGGAGTCCGGTGCGTGTAGCGATGCGCTCGATGAAGTCGATCATCTCGTCGACACTGCCGAACTCACTGTGAGTGTTCGGTGAGATGCAGTCCTTGCCTCTGGGTATGCCCCGCACAGCTGCGATCTCGGCGCTGACCTTTGCGGCCGGCAGGATGCCGCCCTTGCCAGGCTTGGCACCCTGGCTCAGCTTGATCTCGATGCAGCGGATCGACGCGCAACTCTCGACCTCAGCGGCCAGCACATCGAGGCTGAAATTGCCGTCCTGGTCGCGGGCGCCGAAGTAGCCTGTGCCCAGTTGCCACATGATATCGGCGCCGCCGCTCTTGTGGTACGGGCTCACCCCGCCCTCACCTGTGTTGTGGCAGGCACCAGCCCTGGCCGCTCCCCGAGACATTGCACGCACCGCGTTGGCACCCAGCGAACCGAAGCTCATAGCGGAGATATTGATGATGTAAGTGGGCCGGAACGGTCGTTTTCGACCGTGACTTGCGCCCATGACCTTGAGGCAGGGAATGGCTGACGGGTCGTCGCCGGGATACTTCGCTTCGGCGTTGGGGAAGCCGAACACCGCGTGTTTTATGAGGGGGTAGCCGATGGAGTAGAGCAGTTCGGTTGTACCGAAGCCGAAGTTCTTATTCTGGCCCTTCGCTGATGAGTACACCCAGCGCCGCTCGTCGCGATTGAAGGGGGCTTCTTCCTTGTCATTGGAAACCCAGTACTGGCGCAGCTCGGGTCCTATCATCTCGAGCAGGTAGCGCAGGCGGCCGACCACGGGGAAGTTTCTTCGGATCGCGTGGCTTCGCTCGAAGAACAGGTCCTCGATCAGCAGGAACAGCAGTGCAGCGCCGACTACGGTGACGAACCAGTGTTCGATAACCCAGACCTGAATCGCTTCCATGCAGCAGAGGTTACCAATACTGGGCGACTTCCGGGTTGTCCGGGGCTTGTGCCCCATCGTGCCGTGGGCTGCCCTGTCTGTCGTTCGACGGAGGTGTAGAATTCTCGCTGGAGGACACGATGAAGTTACGAAATTCGGTGCTGGCCTGCCTGCTTACTGGCATGGGTCTCCTTGCCTCCTGCGGAGTGACTGAGGTCCCAGACCTGGTCGCCTCGGCGGCCTTTGTCGACTTCGGCGTGGTGAGTCCTGGGGACACGGCGCAGGGTTCGGTGACAATCAGTAACTCCGGTGCTGCAGCCGCTCAGGTGGCAGAGCCGTCCATTGAAGGTGACGACGACGGCGTCTTTTTCCTCGCTGGCGGGGAGTGGCCCGCGGAGATCGGCGCCGGCGAGTCTGTAGAGCTGGTTTTGAACTTCGTGCCCGTGTCAGAGGGCTCCTGGACCGGAACTTTGACCGTTGCCGCCGACCTGTCCGGGGCGATCTCTGGTGGTGGTGGCGGCGGCGGTGCTTTCAGTCTCACTGCATCGACGGTATCCGTCGCACTGATCGGTCGAAGCGAGGGCGATGAGGGCGACGACGACGACAGCAGCGGCGACGACGACG
>CAZBDA010000101.1:0-18636 GCA_964490445.1 uncultured Rickettsiales bacterium
CAACGTGTTAAACTGGCCCAGGAACTGGCCAAGGCTTCCAGGGGCCGCAGCCTCTATATCCTGGACGAACCCACAACGGGATTGCATCTCTATGATGTCAACCGACTGGTCCGTAGTCTCCAGGCCATTGTGGATCAGGGAAATACCGTAGCGGTCATTGAGCACAATATGGAGATCATCAAGGAGGCGGACTATATCATTGATCTCGGACCTGAAGGGGGCGACACCGGGGGCGAGGTGGTCGCCGGAGAGCTCACCTCGGTGGGCCCTGTCCTGGCGGAGGTGGTGCCCCTGGACGGCTGGATGTCGATGGACTCGCACCTGCATGCTGCTCCCAGTAACGACGGCAGTCTGTCCATGGAAGATCGGCTACTCGGCTGCGCCGCGACTGGCGTCCAGATCCCGGTCACTACGGACCACGACCGCATGGTCGATTACCGTCCGCTGGCGACGGCCCTGGGCCTCGACTCGCGGATGGCGGTGATGCCCGGGGTCGAAGTGTCCCCGGTCGTGCGTGGTCATCTCAACCTGTTCCCTGTCGAACCCGACCCGAGCCTGCCCAATGGAGGAGCTCCTGCCTGGTGGGAGCCCTTCATTGATACCGACGCCCTGTTCGAGCGAGTCCGTGCTGCCGGTACCAAGTACAGCATGCTGCAGATCAACCACCCCCGCTCTGGCGTGTTTGACTTCGCAAACCTGGACCCTGCTACGGCCAGCCCAGGCAGGCCCGACTTCTGGTCATGGAACTTCGATGCGTTCGAGTTGGTCAATGGCAAGAGGCAAGGCACCTGGGAGTCGTTGCGAGTGGACTGGTTCGGTTTCTTGAATGCTGGTCAGGCGAAGCTTCCCACTGGAGTCTCTGACAGCCACAGTCGGCGCTCACCCTGTGGCTACGGCCGCACGGATGTCTATCTCGGTCACGATGACCCCGGGGCCGTCACAGCCGCACAACTGACGGAAGCCCTGCATGCCGGTCACGTCATCGTGTCGGGTGGGGTGACGCTGCGGGTCGTGGCAGACAGCGCAGGGGTCAGCGCACTTCCGGGCGACACGATTTCGGGCAGCAGTGCGACGCTGTCGGCGACGGTGTCCGGCCCGTCCTGGCAGGTCCCCACCGTGCTGCGCCTATATCGCAACGGCGAGGTGGTCGAGGAGGTCCAGATCGCCGAGACCGCAACGGATGGGGTTTGGCTCGAACAGCAGTTGCAGCTCGAAGCGAGCAGCGACGCCTGGTTTGCCGTCGAGGTCGAAGGTGAGCAGGGCCTGGGCGGGGTCTGGGGTTCTGCCGTTACCTATGCCATGACCAACGCCTTCTTCCTCGATGTCGATGGGAACGGTTGGCAGGCTCCGGGAGTGCCAGGTCAGTAGCGAGGTGACGAAGGATTCTTCGCCACCTCGCGACGCGCCCGGCTGAAGGCACTGTGCGGTGGGGTTGATGACTGCCTTCAGAACCTGGTCGGTCGGTCCGAGTGATCCCGCCCGGGAGTTCTAGGTCCGACCCCCCGGTTTCTCGCAGGATGCGTGCCGGTGGTTCTGTCTGCGGGAAAATGCAGCGCATTCAGCGTTTCAACGCTGAGCCGAGCACAGCGCTGGTTGCGCACCCGCTGTTTGTTGTTGTGGCCAGGCTGTCCGGTAGTGTCCGTTTTCGGACAGCGTGCGCCTTTATCCTCCAGCGGTAGGTACTCGCTGTTGGTGGGATCGCAACTCTCAGAGGTCGAGGGCTGTCTGGCTACCGGCTGAGGTCGAAGGTCTTCTTGACGTGTTTTCCACCGCGAATCGTTACGCTGTCGGTGATGTCGATTTCGTCCAGCTTGTTGACCACCCGCACCTTGTGACTGCCGGCGGATAGTTCATTGCCGATCAGCGGGGTGGGTCCGATGAATTCGCCATCGATATATACGTTCGCATAGCCGGCGCTGACTCTGACGCTCAAGGTGCCGGTGTCGGCGCTGTCCTTGCGTTCGAGTTGCCGTTCGAGCCGCACTTCCTGGCCACCCCGGGGGGCGTTTACTGCGGCCTGTACCGAGACATAGCCATCCTTGCGGAACTGAATGTTGTAGAGCTTGCCGGCTTCTCCATCCGTCCAGGTGAACGGTGTCGTGCCCTGCTTTCGACCGTCGATGTACACCTTGGCGCCGCGCGGATCGGATCGGAACTCGATGACTGGCGCCTTGCTGGCGTCGCTGCTGCCCGAAACGTTCGGATCCAGGAATGTGCCACGGCTCGCCGGTTGGGAGTCGGTATCGGCTTCCTCATCATCGGCTTCGGTACGGGCTGCTTGGTCCTGTACGGCTTCCCGCTCCTTGCGCTCCTTGCGCTCCTTGCGGCGAGCTTCTCTTCTCTCTCGCTTCTCGGCTTCGGACTTCGGGTCCTCGGTCCCAGTCGGTGCCACCGCATCGCTGCCCAGGGCCAGTGCGGACAACTGCTCTTCCTCGAGTTCGACCGTGATGAGGTAGGTCTGGTTGGCTACCAGTTCCAAGCCGGACTTCTCGTGCTGCTCGTAGCCCGGTGCCGAGATCACCAACTGATGGGGAATACCGGGTTCGACGCGGTCGTGGGGCGTCCCGATATCTTGACCATCGAGGAGTATTTGCAGCCCATCGATGTTCCCGGGGCGTACATCGACGATCAGGGTGCCAAGCTCGCTGACCGGCGCTTGTTCCTTCACCATCGGCATGATCAACAAGGTGACCAGGAGCAGCGTAAGCAACACCACAATGACGCTGCCCGCCAGCAGCAGGCCACTGGTCTGCTTACGCTTTTTCTTGCGCTTGCGAGTGATGTTGCTGCCGCCTCGGCGTCGCTTGTTCTTTGCTTCGTTGCGGGATGCGCCGCTGAAGGTCAGGTCATTGGAGTCCTTGAGCTGGTTGACCAGTTCTGTGCCGCGATCGAGCCGCTCTCGCTCGCGCAGGATCTCCTCGCCGAAGAAGCCTCGAACCCAGTTGGAGACGAGGGGAGCAAGGCTTGATGGGGAGAGTTGTTTCTGCTTGAGGAGGTAGTCCTGCAGGTCTACCGATACGTGGTAGGCCTCCTGGTAGCGCTGGGAGGCGTCGGGGTCCAGCGCATGCATGCAGATCTCTTCGAGTTCGCCAGGGATGTTCGGATTGTATTCGCTGGGGAGCGGGTAGTTTCCCGATCGTATGAGGTCCAGCGACTGCAGGCCCGTCTCACACTTGAACAAGCGGTTGCCGGTCAGCATCTCCCAGAGGCAGATCCCCAGGGAGAAGATGTCGGAGCGGTGGTCGACGGATTCAGCATTGGTCTGCTCCGGCGACATGTACTGGAACTTCCCCTTGAGCACACCGGACTCGGTGGACTCGGAGGCGGACTCCGCTTTGGCAATGCCGAAATCCAACACCTTGACGTGCCCCCCATAGCTGAGCAGCACATTGGACGGCGAGATGTCTCGGTGGACGATGTTCAGGGGGAGACCGATGCCGTCGGTCTTTTTGTGAGCAAAGTCGAGGCCACAGGCCATCTCGTGGGTGATGAACGCTGCCACCTCGTGGGGCATGTACTTGCCCCGTTCGGCGAGTCGCCGCAGGACGCTGCGCAGGTCCTTGCCCTGTACCGACTCCATGGCGATGAACAGGGAATTCTCGATCTTCCCGAAGTCGTAGATCTGGACGATGTTGGGGTGGGTCAGCTCGACGCTGAGCTTGGCTTCGTCGATGAACATGTCGACGAACTCGTGGTTGCTCGCGTACTGGCTCAGGATCCGCTTGATGACGACGACCTTCTCGAAGCCGGCGTGGCCGAAGGTCTTGGCGCGGAAGATTTCGGCCATTCCGCCTACGGCGACCTTGTCCATGAGGAAGTACTTGCCGAAGCGTATGGGCTGGAAGGGGATGCGAACCGAGCGGGCCGCTCCTACACCACCAGTCATGTCGCTGCCGCGCGGATTACCCACAACCCCGACTCCTGTTCAGCAGGTGAAGATTCACCACGCTGCGACGCCGTCTTTCCCTTTTTCGATGCTGCCCCTTGCGGGCGCACGAACCCATAATGGAAAGATAAGATGCCATCCAATATAAGCCGTAGGGGCTGTAATTCTCAACAGCCGACGCCTACCGGATCACGTCGCCATCGTTGCAATGGCTGTGGGCTGTCGAGGAAGTGGACGCCTGCGAGGAGTGTCCGAGGCTGGCTGCGAACCTCAGTCGGTGCCCCCGGCGCCAGCGCCGAAGGCCTCGCCTGGACCATTTTGCATCTCGGTGCAGGTGAACTGGGCTCGCAGGGCGGTCACCTGGTCGCCGTTGCTGTCCTCGCTGGTGCTGGTCAGTTGTCGGCAGGCGTTTCGGTACTGCTCGAATGGGGTGATTTCTGAGCCCTCGATCTTGTTGGTGCGACTGAAGTGCTTGCGGCAATCGGACACCGCCGAACCGTCGTGGGCAAAGGGCAAAGCGAAATTGTTCTCGTGGGTCTCGCAGTCGGCAAGGTACTCAGAGATCTCGGCGCACAGCTCCTGGCACTCGTTGTAGCAGCCGGAAAGAAGGGGCAGGGTGAGCGCGAGGAGGAGGGCGTGGATCTTCACCGTTCTAGCTCCAGGGGCCGCGAGGGCCCGTCAATTTGTCGGCTGCTCGGCGAGGCCACAGGTGCTCGCGTCGCAGCAGGACTCTTGTGTCAACGGATCGTTGCTCGTGCGAAGGCTTTCGACCTGGGCAATCAAGTCCGTGCAACCTTCTAGTTCCTCGTCAGCGACCAGGTGGCCGCGGTAGTCAGCGATGCACGCCACTCGTGCATCGTCGTTGTCCAACTCGCCGCAGACGTCCTGCTTGTAGTCGAACCAGGCAGTACAGAATTCCTGGCATTCGGTGTCGCAGGCGCTGACGAGAAGGAGGACTCCGGTCATTGCGGAGAGCGCGACTGAGTTGCCGAGCCGTGCCATCCAGAGGTCTCCGAATCTCCTACGAGCGGACCGCGGCATGCTCGCACGGGCCCCGCAGAGGGTCAAGGACGGCTTGGCAGGCTCTGGGAGCAGACTGGACGCTGCAGGCGTTGGACGCAACAATGCGCTCATGGTGTCCACTTCCAACGCGACGATGCGGCATTGCGGAGTCCTGCAGATCGAGCCCACCGACTTCTGCAACCTGACCTGTCCCATGTGCCATCCACAGCAGGGCTTTCGACCCAACCTGCACGGTGACCTGCTCAAGGGCTACATGGACATGGGTCTGTATCGGAAGATCATCGATGGGATTGCCCGCGGACGCGCCACCTTCGACCACCTGATCTTTCAGTGGCTGGGCGACCCGAGCCTGCACCCGGAGTTGTTCGAGATGCTCGACTATGCCCTCGAGCACGTGCACGACCGGTTCGAGTACTTTCGTATCGACACCAACGCCATTCTGCTGACCCCTGAGCGAATCGAGCGGCTCATGGCGGCCTACCTGCGGCAACCCGAGAAGCCGGTGCTGATTGTCTTCAGCCTCGACTCCATCAGCGCCGAGACCTACAAGCGGGTCAAGGGCCGCGATTGTTTCGACGTCGTCATGGAGAACGTGCACCACTTTCTCGAGCAGCGTGGCCAGCTGGCGCTGGATTCGGTGAATCTCAACGCCGAGTTCCAGTTCGTCCTCCAGGAGGGCAACCACCACGAGGTCGGTGACTTTGTCCGCTACTGGGACGAGACCTGTGCCAGGGGGCGCAATGGCGTTGGCTACAACGACGTGATGGTCAAGCGTATCTCGGTGGGCACCGGTGGCCAGAAGCAGCACGAGGCTGACCAGCTGTACGCCCGGTCCATTCGCGAGCATGGGCTCGAGCCCTTCGACAAGGAGCACCTTCATCTCAAGATCTGGATGGAGCGAGCCTGGGAAGAGCACGATGATCCTGAGGCGGCTTCCGCCGACCTCGCGCTCGGTGAGACCGGACTGGCCTCGCCCTCGCTGGTGAACTGATGGGACGAGGCAGGCCCAAGGGCGCCCGAGGCTCGACGCTGCTGCGAGTGTTGACTGGCGGCCAGCCGATCCCGGCTCCGACCGAGCAGAGTCACCGCATGCCCTGTCCGGGACTCTGGAAGACTCCTGTGATCCGCTGGGACGGTGAGCTTATGGCCTGTTGCGCCGATGTCGACGGGGAGATCAGTGTCGGAAATCTGCGCGACTACGACTTCGAGGATCTCTGGTTCGGCGAGCAGATGACCGAGTACCGGTTGCTGCACATCGCCGGACGCTTCGAAGCGATCCCGAAGTGCTGGTCTTGCGGTGGAATCAACTTCTACAAGATGGCTCCCGAGGAAATCCGCTCCTACCTGGAAGAGACGGACCGGATGGATCTCTGGACCATCTACACAGAGCGCATGGGACTCGACGAGAAGGGCAAGCCGCTCGCACCAGCCTCCTGAGGGCGGGCGCGGCCTGGCCGGGAACCCGGCTCAGTTCTTACCCAGAAATTCGCTCTTCAGCTTGCGCCGCAGCAGCACACCACCGCGGGCGTGTTGGGCACGCTCTTCCTGTAGTGCCTCGGCCAGCGCATCGCGGCGGGACTGGGCGTCGGCGATCTCGTCGTTCTTCTTCTCGATCTCGGTATCGAGCACCTTGATCTGGAACTGGCTCTCCTCGAGACGCCCCTCGAGGGAGCCGGCCTTCACGTTCAGTTGCTCGTTCTCGGTGGTCAGGCGCTTGTAGGCGCGCTGCACCTGTGAGAACTCGCCCTCCTTCTTCGCGAACTGCTCGAGCACGTTGCGATGCTCGTAGTCGAGCCGGGTCAGGCGGGCCTTGAGGCTGTCAATGTCGCCGTCAAGACGTGCCTTGATGTTGTCCCGTTCGGCCATGGTCTCTTCGATCTCGCCATCCTTCTTGGAGGTCTCCTCGACGAGGGTGCGGTACTCGAACTCGGCCTTCGCCAGGCGTTCTTCGAGACTGGAGATGGATGCCTCGAGCCCGGCCTTCATGGTGTCTCGTTCCACCTGGGCTTCCTGGACTTCGACGTCCTTCTTGGCCGCTTCTTCGAGCAGGTTGCGGTGCATGAACTCGGCCTTTGTGAGCCGCTCTTCAAGTTTCTTGTTCGCCGCTTCCAGTTTTGCCTTTGTGCTGTCTCGGGTCTTCTGGGCCTTGTTGACCTCGCGCTCCTTCTTGTCGAGCTCCTGGAGCAGCTTCTTGTGTTCGAAGCGAGCTTGCTGCAGGCGATCTTTGAGCCGCTCTACCTCCAAGCGACCGGCCTCGACCTTGTTGCCCGCGAGGTTGATGCGTCCCTCGAGATCACTGACTTCCACCCGTGCAGCTGCTAGCAGGTCAGTTTGCTGTTGAGCCTGCTCAAGACTCTGGTCGAGTCGTTTTTGCACCAGAGCCCGTTCCTCGCCGAGGCGTCCGATCTCCTGGTCTTTCTTTTCGAGTCCTGCCCGGAAGGCCTCTTCCTGGCGTGTCAGCGACCTGGCTACGGCGTCCTGCTCGTTTTGGACATCGAGGCCGAGTTGAGCGATCTCCTTGTCTTTCTTATCGAGTTCCTGGGCGAATGCCTTCTCTCGCTTGCCGAGCGCCTTGGATGCCTTGAGTAGCTCGGCTTTTGTCTCCTTGGCAGCGGCTGCGAAGTCCCGGTCTTTCTTGTCGAGCTCGGCTTCGAGCAGCTCTTCCTGTTTTGCCAGTGCCTTGGCCGAAGAACCCTTCTCATTGCGCACTTCGCGGCTCAGGGCTGCGATGTCCTTGTCTTTCTTGTCGATCTCGGCCTTGAACAGCTCTTCCTGCTTTGCCAACCGTGAGGTAGTGCTGGTCTGCTCATTGCGCAGTTCACGATTCAAGGCTGCGATGTCCCGGTCTTTCTTGTCGAGTTCGCTCTTGAGAAGCTCCTCTTGTCGCATGAGGGCAGCGGCAGACTTGGCCAACTCCCCTCTTGTCTCCTTGGCGGCTGCGGCAAATTCTTTGTCCTTCTTTTCCAGCTCCACCGCCAGGAGCTCTTCCTGCTTGGCCATCGAAGAGGCCGCCTTTGCCTGCTCTCGCTTGCCCGCCTTGATCGCGGCGTCCTTCTTTTTGATGTCGAGCTGTAGGCGTTCCACTTCGGTAGTCAGTTCTGCGGCTTCCCGCAGGGCTGCGTCCTCTGCCTCGTGTAGGAAAAGCAGCATGTCGTTCTTGAAGCGGCTGACGGCGGTGATGGAGCCGCTCAACCGGTCGACAGAACTAAGGAGCACCCCGAGGCGACTATTCAGTGACTGGATCTCTTCGGACTTCTTGCCCTGGTCATCCTGTAGGTGGAGGACCGTCTCTCGCAGTCGCTTGTTCTCTTCGTGTTCCTGCCAGAGGTCGCTCTGGGTACGTGAGAGACGATTGATGAAGGTTTCGGCATGAGTCCGCTTGGCAACCGTTCGTACCAACTCGTCGAGTCTGCTCGCTGACGAATCCCAGGTGAATCTCTCTGCCGCCAGCTTCTGGGCAGCGGATGAGGCCTTCGCGATCTTGTCCGGGTGAGCAAGCAGATCTTTGACCAGGGACTGCAATGCCTTGCTATCGCCAGGCTCGACGCACCAGCCGGCCTGGTAGGAAAGCAATTGCTCCGCTATCACCTGGCGCGGCGAGGTGATGATTGGCAGGCCACAGCGAAGGTAGTCAATCTGGCGGAACGACAGGTTCAACTCGCGTTCGGGATTGGGGCTCGTCAGGTCGAAGGCGACGGAAGCCTTGCTGTACTGCTCCCAGAGCTTGTCGATGGCGACCATGCCCTTGAACTTGAGGTGCTTGCTTCGTTTCGGCAGTGCCTCGCGCGGGTCACAGTAGGTCTCTGTATCGGAGCGGATTCCGTACTCTCCTCCGTACAGGTGAATCGCTCCCTTGCCGGCCTTGGCAAGGCAGGCATGAAGGTCGACCAAGCCCGGCCCAAGGTCTGCCCAGGGCCAGAACACTCCGCCAGCGACGAAGACCGGTTGCTTGGGCTTGTGAAAACCAGACGCGCCGGGCGGTCCGGAAATGGGAATGACTACCCCAGCAGTCTTCGTACAGTCGATGCCCGCCAGGGCCAACAGCGGCAGGTGGTAGTACTTTTGCCGCTCGTTGCTGAACAGGAAGGCGTCTGCTCGCTGCAGCGCATCGAACACCACCACGCTCTCTCGTTCCTGGCTTCCTGCCTGAAACTGCTGTTCGAGAATTCGGGGGGCGAACAAGTCGAGTATCAGGCGGAAGTTGCCCGCCGGCAGGTGGCGAACCTCCTCGGGTGCCTCCGCGAGGATGACCTCCGGATCTACGTAGCGCACCACTTCGTGCAATTCGTGTGGGTCGGTAAAGGCGAACGGATTGCCTGGTGAACCCAGGGCACCTCCGGCGGCGGCGAGTCCGCTGCCGTCGTTCTTGCTCGCCTTCGGCGCAGGTGCCCTGCCGCTCAGGGCAGGTCCTGCCGGAGCCGCCGCACTCGACACCAGGGCGCTCTCTAGTGGTTTGCTGATGCGCTGCAGGTCGCCGGGTGGGTGGTTTTTACCCTTTACCTGGGTGACGCTGTCGGCGCTCTTGCTCTTGGTGCTCTTTTTGCCCTTTGCCGCGCTGTCCGGGAGATCCTCGCGGCGGGTGCAGTAGAACACCTCGTGACCGCAACTACGAAGGCTCTCGCCGTTGGCGAAGGCGCGCAGACCGGTGCCGACGACGACGCGGTTGGAGAGGGGGGGCATGCCGTGCAAAAGGACGAGGACTCGCACTGTCGCTGAACTCCGGGTTTTGTGTACTCGATGTCGCTCCGGGGTGCTCCCGGTTCGCGAGCTTCGAGCATCATAGCCGCCCTTGCGGTCAGTCGCGTCGTCTGCGGTCGATCAGCGCTATGAGCAGCAGGATTGCGGCGAGCCACCCTGGCGCATGCGGCCCCTCCGGGGCCCCCTGAGAGCATGCCTTGCAGCCGTTGCCCGGCACCAGGTCCTCGGGTACCGGCACGAAGCCCTGGCCCCCGCGGCTCTCGCTGAGCTCGAGCCGGTAGCTCCAGGCAGCAGGCCCTGCTACGGAGCCCTGCCCGGTGGGTGATGCGGCGATCAGCAGGCCATCGTAGGCGCCGCCAAAGCCGTCCAGGAGAATCGTTCCGCCATTGTCGGAATCGCTCTCGTCGCTATTCGCCAGGGCCAGGCGATGACTGGCCAGAGGCTCGCTGTCGGCCGTCGCAATCAGCCGGACTTCCCAGGCGCGGGAAGCGCCGGTGTTGTCTGGCAGACCGTGGACCTCGATCAAGAGTGCGTTCGCTCCGTCCGGAGCTTCCACCTGCACGTAGCTCGTGCCCAGGTATTCCGGTGCCGGTGGGCTCTCGTTGCCTGGCGCGATGGCTTCGATGGGGAACTCGTCGGCCGAGTGTACGGCGACCAGCCCACCCTGCCCCAACTCGAACAGTTCGGCGGGGCTAGTGAGCTTGTCGTTGAACTCGAAGTCCATGGTTGCCGCGCGCTCGATGAACTGGCCGTACTCTCTGGTGAAGCTCGTATCGTGGTCCAGGAGAACGGCGTCCAGGTCTGGAATCACAGACAGCTCGCTGCGTCCGGCGAAGCCTTCCCACAGTTGTTGGTGCCAGAGGCTGCTATCCAGGCTCTCGTGAATGCTGGCTGCCAGCAGGTAGCTTCCGTACTGGAAACCGCCGGAATCATGGCTCTGTAGGGAGCGCCAGGGTTCGCGGGTCCACTGCAGAGCGTGGCTCCCCTGGATCTCGTCCAACTCGGGATAGACGACCCGCTCCTGGTAGGCCGCAGACGCCTCAATCCACCACTGGTTGGTGGGGTCCGGGTTGCCCCAGAAGGCGTCGAATGCGTAGCGCACCTGGATGGCGTGAAACAGTTCGTGCGGAGCAAGGCTCTGGAGCCGCTGGTCGTCTGTGAACCACTGCGAGTTGATGACGATGAAGGCCATCTGCTCGCTCGGCCCGCAGGGAGTGATCGAGGTGAATGCCCCGACACTGGGCGAGGGCAGCAGCTCGACGGCAACCAGCAACTGGTAACTCTCGATGAGGTTCGGGCCGAGGAAGCCCAGCTCGTCGCGCTGGACCTGAAGGCTCTCTTCGAGCCAGCTGAGCAGTTCGGTCACGCGCTCGTTGGTCACCTCGTCGCTTTCGTTGAAGTACACGGCAAAGTGCTGCGAGCTCTCGATGCGGTCGTAAGGTCCCAGGCTCTCGAGGGCCTGGTCGGGCGCGAAGCAGGTGTCTCGAGCCGCGCTCTGAGCTGCCCAGACGTCTCCCTCCCGCCAACTCGAGCCGCCATTGGCCAGCCAGCCGCGGTAGTAGGGCGATGTACTCCACTCAATTTCGTGGCGCTGTTGTGGGTGTAATTTCTGCCAGTGGCCGCGGAGTTGTGCGAGCAGCCCTGTGGGGCACTGCGGGGGAGCTTCGGCCAGGTGGCGCCAGGCCGGCAGCAGTCGGTCTGGCTCGAAGCTCGCATAGAAGCGCTGCATGAGCTCGATCCGGGCGGCCTCGCCGGCATCGCTCGGCTCGGCGGAGAGCCTCGCCGGCAGGCAAAGACACGCGGCCAGAAAGATGGCCGACAACAGTCGTTGGGGACTCACCTGGGACATCACCTCCGCAGCCTAGCAACCGCTCGGCTCTGGCGGTGCCCAGCACTCGCGGCTACTCTGGCAATCATGGCGTTGTCGAGCCGATTGCTGACCGATTACAAGGAAGATGCAGTCTTCTTTCTGTCCCGTGGACTCAACAAGGGCTGGAACAAGCCCGACTGGGTGAGCGTCAACCTGACTCTCAAGTGCAATCTCGCGTGTAGTTTCTGCAAGACCTGCTACCCGGTGCGCCACGAGGTCACGACCCGCGAGATCAAGGACATCATCGACCAGATCTACCTGTGGGGCGTGAAGCGCTTCAATCCGATCGGTGGCGAGCCCTTCGTGCGTCCCGACCTCGAGGAGATCCTCGCCTACGCCTGCGAGAAAGATTTCTACATCACGCTCACGACCAACGGCACGCTGCTCTCCCCGGTGCGGGCCCGGCGGATCGCCCAGATTGCCTACAACCGCCTGCACTTCAACATCAGCATCGACGGCCCCAACCCCTGGCACGACATGGGACGCGGCGACGGCAATCTCGAGAAGACGCTGCGTGGCTACTGGAATCTTCGCGAGGCCGACGCAGCGGCTGGGAACCCGGTTCGCAAGGTCATCATCAACTGCATCATCAACAAGCTGAACCTGAGCGATCTGCCGGGTTTCTTCTTCTGGTGCCGCGATGAGCTTGGTGTTCAGGGCGTCCAGTTCCTCAACCTCTTCCGGCATGGCAACAGGGTCGATCCCGACGTCGAGGAAATGTGGATCTCACCGGATCGCTACGGGGAACTCGATGACTTTGTCGATTTCCTCATCGGCTTCCAGGAACACGAAGCGGACGAGAACTTCACGATCACCAACTCGGTCGGCGACCTGGAGAACATCAAGCGCTACTACCGCCAGGAACTCAGCACACTCGATGGTAAGTGCTACAGCGGCTGGAAGGAGCTGTACATCAACGCCGACGGCACGGCGATCATGTGCGATGGCAAGCTCGACTTCCTGAACGGCGCATTTGGCGACATCCGCAAGGAAACGCTGCGTGAGTTGTGGGTCAGCCCGGAACTCGCCAAACTGCGGCAGAACGTAAAGAACTGTACGACTCCCTGTATCCAGGATTGTTACTTGCGACGCCGATCAGACAGCGCCATGCGAATCGCCAGGGGAGTCTCCAAGCTGTTCTACGGCGAGTTGCGCAAGCGCTACCAGCGGCGCCAGCTCCAGGTGCCGTCCTACGAGGATTCGGTGCTGTCACTGCAGCTGTCCGACACCCTCGACCTCCAGACCACCTGGAAGAAGGTGCCGATGGAACGCTTCGAGCGCCTGGTGAAGGACTCCCCGGAGCCCTTCTCGGCGGTTCGCGAGGACCCCTTCCAGTTCTACGAGTTCCGCAACCGGGGCTACATCCAGTTCAACCGCGGCTACCTCGAACTCGGCGTACTTCGCAGCATCATCGAAGACGCCCAGCGCAATGACGTCGTCTACGGCACGCTGCGCCTCGCCTGGGAAGGTGAGCCACTGCTGCATCCACAGATGGAGGAGATCCTGCAGTGGTTGGCAGATGCCTGGCGCGAGAAGCCGTTCTGCCATCGCATCGAGATCCCAACCAACGCGACTCTGCTCAACCACAACTACTCGCGCATCACGGCCGACGCCGGCGAGGTGCCTTTTACCTGGGTCCTGGAGGTCGATGCCTGCGACCACGACAGCTACCTGCAGCACCACGTAGAGCCGCTCTGGGACCGGGTCCTCGACAACATCAATTACCTGCTCGGCCAGGTACAGGAGAAGAAGCCACGACAACTGCGCGTGATCGTCCAGAACACGATCACGGCGGCCAATGTCGAGGACATCGTGCGCTTCCGCGATTTCTGGGCCGAGCACCTCGCAAGCTACGGCCTGGAGTTTTCTGAGAAGGCTTACGGCCTGCCCACCGGAGGCGGTCATTGGCTGCACTATCGTTGGCCTGATGTCGGCGAGCTGGCAGAGATTCGTGCGGCCCGCGAGGTCTACCGAAAGGGCCTGGGGGCTGTGGGGATCGACGCTGCTGAAGGTGCTCCCGACGACAGCGAGCGTCGCACCTGCGCCGCGTACTGGAAGACTCCGACCGTCTCCTGGGACGGCAAGGTTATGATGTGCTCGGTCGACGCGCAGCAGACCATGAAGGCGGGAGATGTCTCTCTCGACTCACTTACCGAGTTGTGGTGGAAGGGACAGCGGATGCAGCAGGTGCGTGACCAGGTCGGTCGCGAGGACTTCGTCGGTCTGAACCTGTGTCGCGGTTGCAACCACCCCTACAGCCCGAACTCACCCTCCATGAAAGGCGAGGAACTGGAAGCCTGGTTCCAAAACGTATGACACGCACAATCCTGTTGCTCTCTGGCGTGATGACCCTCACCTTAATCACGCTGCCTCCGGAGGCAGCCTCTGCCGAAGACGGAGAAGCTCTCTACAAGACCTATTGCCTGACCTGTCACGGGGAAAAGGGCAAAGGCGACGGCGCTGCGAGTGCATCGCTGGACCCAAAACCGGCGGACTTCTCTGATGCGAAGTTCTGGACCACCCGCGATGACGCGGCGGTGAAAAAGGTGATCAAGGAAGGCGGAGCGGCGGTTGGTAAGTCACCCCTGATGATCGCCTGGGGCAGCGTGCTCAACGACGCCCAGGTCGACGCCGTCATCAAGCACATCAAGACCTTCAAGGGCAAGTAGCCCCGCCTCAAAGCCCGCTCAGAACGACTGGCCGATCGTGCCGTAGACGCCGAGGTTCCAGGCGGTGTGCGGTCCGTCGTGGTGTGTCTGCAGATCGGGCCCGGTACCCACATCGATACGGAACAGCGTCTGCTCCTGGATGATGAAGCGGCAGCCGCCGCCGACGCCGAAGTGCAGCGCTGGCCCCTCGCTCGTCGTCCCCAGCACCCCGACCCTGGCGGCGTCGACGAAGACGATGGGCTCGATGCGTATGCTGATTCGCTTTGCGAGGAGGAAGCCGGGCGGCCGGAAGCGAGCTTCGCCATGCAGTAACAGGCCATCGGGACCGCGAATGCGTCCGCGCGCGCTGCCGCGCACTCCTGCGACCCCGGTGAGGTGACGCGGCTTTGGCTCGGGACCGACGATGATGCCGTACTCGTAGAACGGCACCGCACCGAACTGGCGCTGTGCGAGCACAGAGCCGGCGAACACGACCTGGCGTCCCGGTGGGCTGAGAAAGCCACGGGCATCCAAGGCGATGCGGCCACTGGGGCCGACAGCACCGAGTGTGGCCTGCAGGGTTGCGACCAGCAGCCCGCCGCTTGTGGGGTCGATGCGCGAATCCCGAGAGTCCACCCGAATGCCACCGTCCAGCGACAAGAAGAAGCCGCCGTCACTACCGACGATCTGTCCTGCCGCATGCTGCTGGGCCAGCAGCGTGTCCTCGCGGATCGAGATGCGGTTGTAGTTGACGATCGCGGCGCCGAACACGTCGACTACCGGTAGCAGGCGGTAGTAAAGCCGGGCGTCGGCTCGCACCTGGTACAGGCCAAAGCGGTGCCAGCGGTCGGTCACGGTGTCGGATTCTGCGCGCTGCCGGATGTCGCGAGTGGTCGCATTGCCCAGGCCGAACCACTGGTCCTGGTGCCAGCCGTGGCTGCCCAGGCTGAAGACCAACTCGACCGGCGCTGTCGGCTTGGGGAACCACGAGAAGGTGCCGGCAAAGCCCCAGGCGATGGGCTGAGGCTTGAGGTAGATCATGCCGATGACGCCCAGGTCCCAGGTCCAGGGTCGGGCTTCGGTGTTTCCGTCCTCTGCCGTCGGTAGTTTCTTCTGTGCCCCGACGTAGAGGCCGAGTCCCAGCCCGTCGTCGGGCGTGTAGCTGAGCGGAGGCAGGATGATGGGCGGCGGCGGCTTCGCGGCCTCGACGGGAGCTGCCAGGCCAAGGCCCACGACGAGCGCGAGCAAGACGACCGGGCAACAGCGTCTCATTTCGCCAATGGGACCGGGGTTGCCGCGCCGATGATCGAAGCGTCACAGTCCGGCTCGACGGCGAGGTCGTCCTGCGTGTTGTCCTGTAGTCGGGAGTCGATGATCCGCACACCGTTGCTGCCCCGAGTCAAAGCGATGCCACGCTTGTTGCGGCTGGCGCTGAAGTCCTGGATCAGGACGTCGTCGGAGCCGTACAACAGCAGCAGTCCGTCAATGCCATTGTCATTGCTGTGGCCGCCGAGGACCGCCGTGTGCGGCGAAGCACGCACCGAAATCCCCTGGTTGAAGCAGCCGCTGACTTCCGCACGAAGGATGGTGCTGGCCGGCGAGTAGTAGGCAAAGATCCCGTGTCGGTCGCAACGCTCGACCCTGCAGTCGATGACCATGTTGCCCGTGCTGCCATTCAGTTGGATGCCGTTCTCGACGTAGTTGCGGACTACGAAACCGCGTACATGGACAAAGGATGCGCCGACATGGATCCCGGTCAGCTTGCTCGCCTGGTTCGGCTCGTCGGTGTTCGCGCCGTCGAGGACCGGTGGCGGTCGGTCGGGCCAGGCCGCCAGGATCGTCGGTCGCGCCGGTGTCCCAGAGCAGTCCGGCGGTACGGACACCTGCTCGCGGAAGGCATGGCCGGCTCGGCCAGCGGTGGCGAAGATCCTGTCTCCGGCCCCCCCGCGTAGCTCAGAGACGGCGCGTGAAAGGCTGCGGAAGGGCGCCTTTGCGCTTCCTGCGGCGGAATCGTCGCCGGAGCTTGCATCGACGAACCAGGTTCGAGCCTGCAGCGCACTGGCCTCGGGAACGACCGGTTCGAAGCGCTCTGTAGGACCTGTGGGTAGGACGGTGAGGGCTGCTCGTGCCCGGGGGCTCGGACTTGTTGAGAGGGCTTCGAGCGCGCTCAGTGCTTCGGGGCCGCTGCTTGCGGCGAGGCGCTCCAGCGCGGTCACCGCAGCAGAGTCAGAGAAATTGCCCAGGGCCAGGGCTGCGGCGATGCGCACCTGTTGGTGTGGGTCGCGCAGCGAGTCCACCAGCTTGGTGACGCTCTCCTTTGATTGAATCCTGCCCAGGGCACGCGCCGCCGCGGCGCGGACGGAGGGATTGCGTTCCGAGACGAGTACCAGGTTCAGGCAGGGCAGGGCATCGGTCGAGCCGCGGATCCCCAAGAGAATCGCCGCGTGTCGTTTTTCCGCGTCGTGCGAGTCGGCTTTGCTGCACAGCCGGCCGGTGAGCTCGGTGACATCGACGCCCGGCATGCTGATTTCCTGGGCAGGAATTTCTGCTTCTTCGGTTGTCGGGGCTCGCTCGGAGGCGCAGCCGACAAGAAAGGCCAGGAGCAGCAGAGCTGAGTGCACGCAGCTACGAGAATCGCGGCCGGCTGCTGCCAGGCTTCGCCGGTTCCCGGCGGCAACTCGTCTCTGCCTGCTAATGTCGTCGACCATGGCGCGTCCCGCGATGTATCGCCTGGGCCTGAGTCTGTTGGTGACCTGGTCCACGCTGAGGATCATTCTCTACGGGCTTCTCGATAGGCGTCCTCTGCTCGGCTTCGAGTCAGCGGACCTGCAGAGGTCCATGTTCTACCACTACGGCCTGCGAGGACACCTCGACTACACCTTCGTGGAGCAGATTGCTCGCGATGGCTTCAAGCCTCCGCTCTGGTACGGCGGGGTTCCGCTGCTGTTCTCGTGGCGCGACACGCTCTCGTCCCTGGACTACCTGTTCATCAACGCGGCAGCGCTGCTTGCCGCGGTGTGGGCGGTTTGGATCCTGGGCCGGCGCGTGGGTGGAAGCAGCGTGGCCGGGTGGTCGGTCCTGTGTCTGTGCGCCCTGCCCGGAGTGGCCGGCGGGGTCACCGTCATTGGCGTCGAGACGACCCATCTCGCCTTTGTCGCCTGGTCAGCGGTGCTGCTGCTCGACCTGCAGCGGACGGATGCCAGCTTCCGAAGAGCGGCTGTAGCGGGCCTCGTGCTGGGCCTCGCCATGCTCGCCAAGTGGAACGTAGTCGTCTACCTGCTGCTGCCGACCCTGTGGCTTCTTGTCGCTGTGCGCCCGGCTCGTTCGGGGGGCTGGCTGCCGCTGGCCCGCGTCCTGGCAGCCCTGGCAATTGCCACGCTCACGTTTCTGTTGTGGCTGATCCCCTTCGCGGAGGTCAGCGAAATCCTCGCCGGCTCCCAGGGCGAGTCGACGCACCTGGCCCGGTGGAGCGCCGCGAGTCTGCTGTACTACCCGCGAGAGTTGCTGCTCTCGTCGCTCGGGGGGGCGGCTGCGCTTGTAGCTCTGCTGGCACTACTGGGTTGGTGGCGCGCTCGTTCCGAGGGGCCCCTGGACCTCGAGGTGGGTGCGACGCTCAAGTTCCTGGTTGCCGTCATCGCCTCCACTTTGCTGGTGTTGACGTGGTTCCCGCACAAGGAGCCTCGCTACCTGTTGCCGATGTATCCCGCCCTCGCAGTCCTGTTTGCCTACGGACTGGCGGCATGTACACGAACGCTGGGAAGGCCCGGATTGGCTGGCGTAGTGGTCGCCGCTGCTACCCTGGTCGCGGCGACACTGGTCGTGCCCTGGTTGCAGCGGTCGACTGCTGAAACTGACGGCGACCATCACTACCGAAGCCTGCGCACCGCGCCGGACGCCTCGGATTACGGTCTCGAGGCAGTGGTTCGCCACCCCAGCCTCAGGGAAGGGGGCTACGCGATGGTCACCTACTCCTTCGGCGGAGAGGCTGGCCTACCCATCGCCGCGACCCTGCCGTGGGAGCTGTACGGTCGCAACGAAAGCCCGGTGATCAGTCGCTACAACCATGCCCGGGTAACCATGCAGTCGTGCCGTTATGACTTGGTGCGGTCGACGCATTTCGTGACGAATCGCGTGCTGTCTGAGACGGAACTGGATACGCTGACGGGACTCGAATACGAGCTTCGTATCAGCACGTCGCCGCGTGTCGGGTCTCTGAACTCTCTGCAGTTATGGCAGCGAATTGGCAGGTTAGCACCTTGAGTTTTCGTTTTATGGACAAATTGTTGACAAGTTGTTGACAGATGGCCGGGTAGAGGACAATATTTCGACTATGACCCCGAACTACCTCCGCGTTCTCCTTTGCCGTTACGGCCTCCTGTTCCTTCTTTCCCTGGTCATCCTGCCAGGCTGTTGGGAGGGCTGGGTCGCTGGTGACGATGATGACAGCGATGGCCTCGACGGCACCGATACCGACGGCGACGGCATCCCGGACGACGTCGAGGGTGCCGACG
>CAZBDA010000102.1:0-18319 GCA_964490445.1 uncultured Rickettsiales bacterium
GCGTGTTCGTCCAGCCTCACATGTTCGTCATCTTCCTGGTGGCGCTGATGGCCGAGAACAAGCGCGTACCCTTCGACATGCCCGAGGCAGAGTCGGAGCTGGTCGCCGGGTACTTCACTGAGTACAGCGCCATGAAAATGGGCCTGTTCATGATGAGCGAGTTCATAGAGATCGCCGTCATCTCTGGCCTCGTTACCACCTTGTTCTTCGGTGCCTATCACCTGCCGGGAGTGCACGCCGTAACGGACACCTGGTACTGGGCGGCGCACGGTGGCGCTGCCGCTGCCATGAATGTCATCTGGGGCATGGAAGTTCCGCACGCCGCGGTCATTGGCCTGCGTGTCTTGACCTTCCTGGGCAAGCTCTGCTTTTTCTGTTGGTTCCTGGTGCTGATCCGTTGGACCCTGCCGAAGTTCCGCTACGACCAGGTCATGCGCCTGGGTTGGAAGGTTCTGCTGCCTATTTCACTTATCAACCTCGTCGCCACGGCAGTTGTCCTGCTGTTCGTGGGCAGCTGAGGGGAAGACCATGAACGAACTCGGCCGCAATCCTGAGTTTCGCAATATTGTCGACGGGCACGCCCTGCCCGAGGCCGCCTACCCCGGTGAGTTTACCGAGGGCGAGATCGTCACCTACTACAATCCCGAGAAGCTCACCTGGCTCGAACGTATCTACGTGCCCTACGCGATCATGGGGCTACGCATCACCGCCCGTCGGTTCTTCATCAACATGGCGCAGTGGACGCTCTGGCTGTTTGGCTGGATGCGAGGCAAGGGGGCCGAGGCGAAGAAGGGCGCGGTGACGATCTACTACCCCGAGGAGATGCGTCCCGACTATTCGCCGATTACCCGTGGCAAGCACATCCTCACCATGCGACCCAGTGGCGATCCGCAGTGCGTGGCCTGCTACATGTGCGCTACCGCCTGCCCGGCATTCTGCATTCACATCGTCGCAGGCGAGCATCCTGATCCGATGGTCGAGAAGTTCCCTGTGCGTTTCGATATCGAGATCGACAAGTGTGTGTTCTGTGGATATTGCGAAGAGGCCTGCCCGGTGGATGCCATCCGGCTTACCCCCGACGTTCACCTGGTGGACTACAAGCGCGAACGCATGGTCTATGACAAGCAGTTCCTGTTGAGTTGGAAGCCGACCTACAGCGACATCGAGCACATCTATCCCGGTGATCAGCCGCGCACCGACAGCAAGTAGAGACAGCAGCAAACGATGGAACTGGCAACAATCATGATGTACCTCTTTTGCGTCCTGGCAATGGCCGGTGGCGTAGGGCGGGTATTGGCCAGGCACCCGATCCACGGCGCCATCAGTCTGCTGACCACGATGATGTGCCTGGCGGGGGTCTATGCGCTGTTGGGGGCCCACCTGGTGGCTGCGCTTCAGATCATCATCTACGCCGGCGCCATCATCATCCTGGTGGTCTACGTCATCATGCTACTCGACGTCGTCGGCAGCGATAGCGCCGGCTTCTACCGCAAGGCGGGACTGGTGGCACTACCGCTACTCGTGGTGCTGGCCCTGCTCCTCGCGCAGGCAGTCGTCGGCATCGACGGCAGTGCCGAGAAGTTGGTGGACGGCGCGATCACCTGCCCCGCCGGCACCTCCTGCGAGACGGGCTGTGGGGACGACAGCGACAACGACGGCGATGGCCTGACTGACTGCGCAGATCCCGACTGCGGCAGCCACAGAGCCTGCTACGGGACGGTCAAGGCGGTCGGGATCTCGATGCTGGGTCGCTACGTCCTGCCCTTTGAGATGTCCTCCATCCTCCTGCTCGTGGGCATCATCGGTGCGGTCCTGCTGACCGGCGCTAAGCCCGAGGAAATGGAACGCGCGGTGGCGGCACCGGCGGTCGATGCCACCGACGATCCCGAGGAGCAGAGCTGATGCCTCTCGAGCACCTGCTGGTTGTAGCCTTTGTCCTGTTCGCCATCGGCGGAGCGGGCGTGCTGGCGCGTCGCAACATCCTGATCGTGATGATGAGCATCGAGTTGATGCTGAATGCCGTCAACCTGGTGTTCGTGGCTTTTGCCCGCAGCCTCGCCGACAACGGTGCCCACGTCATGGTGATGATGATCTTCGTGGTCGCGGCTGTCGAGATTGCCATCGGCATGGCCATCGTCGTCAACATGTACCGTCAGCGGCAGAGCATCGGCGCTGATGCCTTCCGGATCATGAGAGGTTAGCCCGCTCATGCACCCCGTCCACAGCCCCCTGCTTGCACTGGTCATTGGCCTGCCCCTGCTCGGTGCGGTAGTCCTCGGCCTGGCCACTGCCATTGCCGCGCGCAGGGGCAAAGCGCTGCGCACCCAGGTCGTCAACGCCATCGGCGTCGGCTCGGTGGCTGGTTCGGCCGTGCTCGCCTGGGTGCTGTTCGCGCAATTGATGGGCATGGACGAGCACAGCCGGGTGCTCAATCAGCACCTGTTCGACTGGATCCACGTCGGCGACCTCAAGGTGAACTTCGGCCTATGGCTGGATCCTCTCTCGGCGGTGATGCTGCTGATCATCACCAATGTCGGCGCCCTCATCCACCTGTATTCAGTCGGCTACATGAAGGGCGACTCCGGCTATTCGCGCTTTTTCTGCTACCTGAACCTGTTCATCTTCTCGATGCTCTGCCTGGTGCTGGGCGACAACCTGGTCGTGCTGTTCCTGGGCTGGGAGGGCGTCGGTCTTTGCTCGTACCTGCTGATCGGCTTCTGGTACGAAGACCGTGCCAACGCCAAGGCCGGCAAGAAGGCCTTTATCACCAACCGGGTCGGTGACTTCGGCTTTGTCCTGGGAATGCTGCTGCTGTTCATGGTCTTCGGCAGCCTCGAGCCGGCCGTGATTAACGCGGCCCTGGCGGAGGGCCTGCCCCGGGGTGTTGAGCCGTGGATGGTCGAAGCTGCTGCCCTGCTGCTGTTTGTCGGCGCCTGCGGCAAGTCGGCGCAGATTCCGCTGTACATCTGGCTGCCCGACGCGATGGCAGGTCCGACCCCGGTCTCGGCGCTCATTCATGCGGCGACCATGGTGACGGCGGGGGTCTACATGATCGCCCGCCTCAACGGCCTGTACTTCCACGCTGAATTCGCCTCGGAGGTTATCCTGTACATCGGCGCGGCCACGGCGCTGTTGGCGGCCACCATTGGCCTGGTCCAGAACGACATCAAGAAGGTCCTGGCCTATTCCACGGTCAGCCAGCTCGGCTTCATGTTTGTGGCCATGGGCGCCGGTGCCTATGCCATCGGCATCTTCCACCTGATGACTCACGCCTTCTTCAAGGCCTGCCTGTTCCTGGGCTCTGGCTCGGTCATCATGGCCATGCACCACGAGCAGGACATGCGTTTTTACGGCGGGCTGAAGAAGTTCATGCCCATCACCCACGGCACCTTCCTGGCGGCCTCGCTGGCCATCGCCGGCTTCCCGCTCATGGCCGGCTTCATGAGCAAGGACGAGATTCTGTGGTGGGCCTTTGCCAGCGAGCGCGGCTCGACCGTGGCCTGGGCGCTGGTAGTACTGGCGGCGTTCTGCACCGCGTTTTACATGTTCCGCATCATGTGGATGACATTTTGGGGTGAGCATCGCGGCGTCCCCGAGGGGCACGGTCACCACGGTGACGACCACCACGGTGACGACCACCACTCAGACCCGCAGGAGAGCCCCTGGACGGTCACTGTTCCGCTGCTGGTGCTGGGCGCTCTGTCGGTGGTGGGCGGCTTCCTGTCGATTCCGCCGCTCTTTACGGGTGGCGAGGCAATCCACTTCTCCTTGCACCACTGGCTGCATCCGGTGATGGCGAACAGCGAGGTGCATGTCCGCGAGGCGCTGCACCACAACCACGCTCTTGAGTGGGGGCTGATGGGCCTGTCGACTGCCGTTGCGCTCGGCTCCATCGGCCTGACCTGGCTGCTGTGGGGTGGCGGCAAGGACAAGTTGCGAGACATTTTTGCCGAGAAGGTGCCTGCACTGCACAAGGTGCTGTGGAACAAGTGGTACGTCGACGAGCTGTACGAGATCACGCTCATCGGTCCCATCGTCAGGTTCTCCCGCGAGGTGCTGTGGCGCATCGTCGACGAGGTGCTCGTCGACGGCCTGGTGAACGGCGTGGCCAGCTTCTGCAAGCACCTGGCCGACAAGGTGGGCCGGCTCCAGGACGGCGATGTCGGCCGCTACGCCACCGTCATGATGGCAGGCATGCTCGCGCTGGTGCTGTTCCTCGCAAGCTCCGGGCTCTGGTAGGTGGACGCGATGCTGGACTCTCTGCCCCTGCTGTCGTTGGTCACTTTCGTGCCCCTGGCCGGTGCATGCCTGCTGTTCCTGTTGCCGGCCGACAACGCCGTCCTGATCAAGCGAGTGGCGCTGGCCGTGGCAGTGCTCGGTTTCCTCGTCTCCCTGCCGCTGGTGGGCTACGACGGTGAGGCCGCGGGGATCCAGTTCGCCGAGCGCTACTACTGGGTGCCCTCGCTGGGGATCTCGTGGCACCTGGGCATCGACGGCATCTCCCTGTGGCTGGTGATGTTGACCACCTTCCTGGGTCCGGTCGTGATCCTGGGCGCCTGGGAAGCGGTCGAAAAACGGCCGCGCGAGTTCTTCTTCCACATCCTGGCGCTGCAGACCGCCATGCTCGGCGCCTTCGTGGCCCAGAACCTCGCGGTCTTCTACCTGTTCTGGGAGCTGATGCTCGTGCCGATGTTCTTCCTCATCGGCATCTGGGGCGGCTCCGAGCGAATCTACGCCACCGTCAAGTTCGTGCTGTTCACCGTGTTCGGCTCGATGATGATGTTGGTAGCCATCTTCTACCTGTACTGGCTGCACCAGGAGCAGGCGATAGCCGGCATCCTGGGTCCGGCGGCAATGGCGCAGCCCTGGTCGATGGAGTTCGCCGACCTGTACCGGGTCAAGGTGGGGCTCAGCGCGCAGTGCTGGCTGTTCGCAGCATTCGGACTGGCCTTCGCTGTGAAGGTGCCGATGTTCCCGTTCCACACCTGGCTTCCCGATGCCCACGTGCAGGCTCCGACGGCGGGTTCAGTGATTCTCGCCGGCGTGCTCCTGAAGATGGGCACCTACGGTTTCGTGCGCCTGGGCATGCCGCTGTTTCCCGGCGCCGTCGCTGAGTGGGGCTGGCTGGTCATGGTGCTGGCCGTGGTCGGCATCATTTACGGGGCCCTGGTTGCGATGGTCCAGCCCGACATGAAGAAGCTGGTGGCCTATTCCTCGGTATCGCACATGGGCTACATCATGCTCGGAATCTTCGTGCTCAACCCCGAAGGAGTCGAGGGCGGCCTGTTGCAGATGCTCAACCACGGCATCAGTACCGGCGCGCTGTTCCTGCTGGTGGGGGTCCTCTACGAGCGCACCCACACGCGGCGGATCTGGGACTTTGGCGGGCTTGCCAAGTCCATGCCCATCTACACGACGCTGTTCATCATCGTCGCCCTCAGCTCGGCTGGCTTGCCCGGCACAAACGGCTTTGTCGGCGAGTTCCTTACCCTGCTCGGCGCGTTTAAGTGGGGACACGAGGCCTTCGCGCAGAGCGGCAACTGGATCACCTCGTACGGCTACGTGGCCGGTGCCGGCCTGGGCGTGATTCTCGGTGCGGTGTACCTGCTGTGGATGATCGAGCGAGTGTTCTTCGGCAAGCCGACACAGAAGCGTTATGCGAATCTGCCGGACGTGAGCGGCCGGGAGATCCTGGTGTTTGCGCCGCTGCTGGTGATGATTTTCTGGCTCGGCATGTACCCCAAGCCCTTTATCGACAAGATGGAGCCTACGGTGCACACCTGGCTGGAGCAGGTCGAGCAGGGCAGCAAGCGTGCCGCTGCATTGCCAGCAGATCTGGGCCTACCGAGCAATCCAGCGGGCAACCAGGGCGCCGTCGCCGAGCTGAGGGGAGGGGAGTGACGCGATGAATTTCGACCCTTCCCAAATCGAACTCGGCCTGATGATCCCCGAGTTCATCGTCCTGGCGGCAGCGATCCTGACGCTGATAGTCGACAGCTTGCTGCACAAGGAAGGAGACCGCAGTGGCGAGAGTGACCCTCGCGGCCTGACCTTGTCTTTGTCCTTGTTCGGTTGTGTGGCCGCAGCGGCGTGGCTCGCGTGGGGGCTCTGGCAGCCGGGAGTCACCGAGACGACGTTCGGCGGCCTGTTCATCCTCGACCCCTTTGCCATCTTCTTCAAGGTGGTGGTCCTGGTCGGCGCTGCCTTGACCCTGCTGCTCTCGGATCCATGGCTGCGTAACCGCAGGCTGAACTCGGGGGCGCCGCACGCGCTGCTGCTGTTCTCGACCTCCGGGATGATGTACATGGTCTCGGCGGGGGATGTGTTGACCCTGTTCCTCGGCTTGGAGGTGATGTCGGTGCCGCTGTATTGCCTGGCGGCGACCCTGCGGTGGGATGACCGTTCGGTGGAATCCGGCATGAAGTACCTGGTGCTCGGCGCCGTGGCGACGGCCATCTTCCTCATGGGAGTTGGCCTGTTGTACGGCTTCCAGGGCCTACACGGTGCCGAGGTCAACTCCGAGCTCGGTGCTCTCCGGGATGCCCTGCTCGCCGCCCCGGACACGCCTCTTCCCGGCTATGCCTACCTCGGTGGCCTGCTCTTGTTGATCGGCATGTTGTTCAAGATCTCCGCGGCTCCTTTTCACATGTGGACGCCCGATGTCTACGAGGGTGCCCCGACCCCGTTTACGGCGTTCATGTCCGTGGCAGTGAAGGCGGCGGGCGCCGCGGTGCTGATCCGCCTCTTTGGCGGCGAGGTCCTGGAGCGCCTGGCCCTTGATGACGTGCTCTGGGCGATCGCCGCGATGACGATGATCGTCGGGAATTTCATGGCGCTGGTGCAGGACAACGTCAAGCGCATGCTCGCCTACTCGTCCATCGCCCATGGTGGCTACATCCTGGTGGCTGTGCTGGTGGCGACCCCAGAGGGCCAGGCGGCTGTGCTCTACTACTCGCTTGCCTACACCCTCGGCAATCTCGCTGCGTTCTCGGTGCTGGTGTATCTCAGTACCCAGGGGCACGAGGTCGAGCGCTTCGCTGATCTGCGTGGAGTGGCTGTCCGCTACCCCTGGATCGGCGCGGTGATGGTGCTGGCGATGCTGTCCCTGGCCGGCATGCCACCGCTGGTGGGCTTCTTCGCCAAGTTCGCGATTTTCATGTCGGCGATCTCCGAAGGCTACGTCTGGCTGACCATCATTGGTCTACTGACCAGCGCCGTGTCATTCGCCTACTACCTGCGACCGATAGTCGTGATGTTCATGCGTACTGAACCGTCCGCCCGCCAAGCAGTACCCTGGAACCCCCGACTTGCACTCGGCATGGCCCTGGCGGCCATCGCGATCGTTGCCCTGGGTGTGTTCACGGAGGCCTACATGCGTTGGGCCCAGGCGGCAGTGACTGCATTCTCGGGCTAGCTTGAGGCTGCTGTGGCTCAAGACACTCTACAGCTGGGCTGTTGCCTCTACTTTCACCAGGCCCCAGGCGAGGACTCTGATGTTCTCGAAGAGGCCTTCGACAACTGCTACGAGTTGGTGCTGGATGCGTTGGCAGAGAACCCGCGCCTGAGTCTCAACCTTCATTTTTCAGGCAACGTTCTCGAGCACGCGTTGGCTCGTCGCCCCGCTTTCCTGGACCGGTTGGCAGGCTTGTGGCGAGATGGCCAGGTGGAACTACTGGGTGGCGCCTTCTATGGGCCGATACTCGCCGCGATCCCCGAGCGGGATGCCCTCGGGCAGTTGCAACACACGTCGAACTTCTACAAGCAGCACCTGGGCCGCAGCCCGCTGGGAGCCTGGCTGTCTCTGCGTGCCTGGGATGCCACCCTGCCGGCAGTGCTTTCGGGCGCCGGCCTGCACTACACCCTGTTGGATGCCGGCCATTTTGTCTCTGCGGGCTGCCTGCCCACGGAGCTGAACGGCTACTACACGACCGAGCGAGCCGGACAGAACCTCGGCCTCTTTCCCTTGAACGGGTCGTTGGCGAAGCGTGTTGCCGACTCAGAAGGAGACCTCGGTGCGTACCTGGCAGAATTGGCCGGACAGCACTCAGGGGAGGACTCGTTCCAGGTCTTTGCCCTCGAGGGACATGGTCTGGTCCGAAGCGGTGGCCTGCAGGTCCTGACGGAGAAGTTCCTTGGCGAGTCACACTGGCTGAAGAGCGAGCTGTTGCAGAACCTCTTCGAACGGCATGCGAGTCGGGGCAGGGTGTACCTGCCGGCCTGTGTCTATCCTCTGCTGAGTCGCTGGCTTCGACCGGCCCCTGCAGCGCGTCGCTACCGTGAGCTCAGTGACCGGCTCGAGGAACTCGGCGCCCTCGAGGAGGCACGTCCTCTGCTGGGTTCCATGGTCTGGCAGAACGCGCTGGTGAAGTATCCCGAGGCGAACCGTCTACACAAGCGCATGCTCAGGGTCTCGCACCGAATCGACCTGCTGCGGCAGGTCGTGCACGCCAGCGAGCGGCAGGGGAATGGGGGAGCGGGCCTGGAACAGGCTAGAGGTCTCTTGAGGCAATGCTGCACGGCTTTGTGGAGGTCCCAACAGCACGCTGCGTATTGGCATGGCCTGGGCGCTCTGCCCGGCATTTATGACCCCCGCCTTCGTTATGTGGCAATGCGCCACCTGGTGGTGGCCGATCGAATTGTCGATCGCCTGATGAAGGACCCCTGCCAGGAGAACTGGACCTTTCAGCGGGCGGACTTTGACGCAGATGGCGCCGAGGAGATCCTGGTCCGCACGCCGCACTTCTCATCGCTGGTGCACCCAGGCAAGGGCGGCGGCCTGTGGGAGTTGGATTTGCGCAGCACGATGATCCCCCTACAGACCAGTTTCAGTCCCGTTGACGAGCCGGTAGTGCCCCGACTCGAAGGGAACGAGATCTGCCTGGTATTCGATGATGATGACGAACTGGCGGCGTGGGAGGCCTCTGCCGCCGATCGGTCGACTGCCAATGGCGCGCCTCCTGCCGGACGGCGACGTGGCGCCTTCCAGGATCACTTCCTGGGTTCCGAGACGACGCTGCAGAACTTTGCACAGCGGCAGTTCCGAGAGCTCGGAAATTTCGCCGGTATGGTCTACGAAGTCCTGCCGGTTCTCCGGCCCGAAGAGCACGGAAAGTCGGGCTGCGTCACCGTGGGCCGCAGTGGTGTCGTCAAGGACGTGAACTCGACCCACCTGTTGCGGATCGAGAAGAGCTACCGTTTTGAGGTGGCAAACCCGCGACTGGAGTTCGCGGTCGAAATCCTGAACCGATCTCGGGACGCCGCGCGGGTCTGGTACGGCGTCGAATGGACCTTCGGTATTCCGTCCGGTGAGTTGGCAGATCTGGCAATCACGGCTACCTCGCCCGAGGACCAGCAGATAGTGGCTCAGTTGAGCGACGGACCCGTTGACCTCGGAGTGCGAAGCTGGCTCGAATGGCAGGATCCGGGCTCCGGGTTGTGCATCGTGGTGACCTTCGAGAGGCCCATGGGTGTGTGGTGGTTGCCGGTCTCGAGCGACCACGAGGGCCCTGATGGGCGCACCTCGTCCGCACAGGGCAACACCCTATTGCTACACGAGCACCTGGAGATCTGGGGCGAGGAGTCCCGTACCCTCAGCTTCCGGGTGGACTTCCTTACAGATACTGCTTGATCATCTCGTCGGTGATTCGAGTCGGATGATCGCGCACAACGACCTTGCCGGTCTTGTCGATGAGCGCAGCCGCCGGGATGCCAGTGACGCTGTAGCTCTTGGACGAGTTGCCGCTCAGATCGATGCCCATCGGCAGCGTGAGGCCATTCTCGCCAATGTACTCCCGGACCTTGTCCGTCGTCTGGCCTCGGCTGTTTCGGGTGACGGCAATGACCATCAGCCCGTCATCCTTGTAGCGCTGCCAGGTTTCCTCCATGCGCGGCATCTCGCGTCGGCAGTGGGGGCACCAGGTTGCCCAGAACAACAACATGACAGGCTTCCCGTTGAGGTCGCTGATGCTGCCCGGGTCGTTGCCGAGCCATTCCTCGATTTGCAGCCCTGGAGCGGGCTTGCCTACCAGGCGCAGGGAGTCGAGTTGAGCGCGAGCATTGCGCGCCATGCGGTCCTTCGGGAAGCTGGCGATCAGCTTCTCGTAGACTGCCTGGGCCCGCTCGCTGTCACCGGCGCCCGCGGCTACGCGTCCGAGGTTGGATAGTACTCGCGGTGCGTTCCGATGGCTGGGAAAGCGATCGGCCATGGCATAGGCAGCGAGGGCTGCGTCGTCGAGCCGACCCAGTTCACCGAGCAGGTTGGCCTGGTTGAACAGGGCCTCTGCGCTGGCCTGCTCTTCAGGCCAGGAAGCGTTTGCTTTCTCGAAGAGCACCAATGCCTTCTCGTACATCTCCTTCTGGCCGGCTGAGACGCTGCCGTCCTTACCGGCACCGGGAGAACGCTTGCCGTCCTGCATGAAGGAGCGGCCCTCGGCTACCACGGCTGTCGCCATGTGGGCCGACTTCGGGTACTCGCTCCTGAACGTCGCGATGGTGGCCCGGGCTTCCTGGGTCTTGCCGATGGCCGCCTGCGCCTCGCTCTGTAGCGCCAGCACCTGTTCCCGCCAGGCCTGTCCTTTGCTCTGGCCCGACAGTTCGTCGAGAGGAGTGCTGGCCGCCCGCGCGTTGCCGCGGGACATGAATCCAATGATCTGGCGGTACTTGGTAAGCAGCAGTGGGTCGTTAAATGACTTGGTGATTGCATCGCTGAGGTAGGGCGAGTCGGCTGGGGCTTCTGGCGCCTGTGCTGTCTTGGGTGCATTCTTCTTGCGGGTCAGCTCACGCTTTTCCTGTTCGCTCAGCTTGCGCAACTGGCCGTCGGTGTTGTTGATGACCTTGCCCTGTCCTGCAGCGGGTGCCGCCACGCTTGCCGGAGTGGGGCTTTGCTCCGTGGGAGCAAGCATGTAGCCCAGCACGAGGCCGACTGCCAACATCGCCGCGCCGAAGGCCAGTACAGAAGGAGTGACGGGACTTCCGCCTGGGTTCTTGTCGTTGCTCATCTTTGCTCTTCCTGCAGTATCGGCCGCCGCACTGGATGGCAGATGTAGGGGCCGTTTCGTGATGGAGGACAGTAGCTATCGCTCCTGGGTCGGTCAATGCCCCGGGCCGCCACGATCCTGCTCTGCTGTTAAAATTTAAAGTCTGAGACGACGGATTCTGCCATCACTGCAACGACCATCGAGCTAAGCGTAGTTATTCCGGCATTCAACGAGGAGACTCGTCTGCCGCAGACACTTCCCGTTCTGCTCGAGCACCTCGGACACTCGAGCCGCACCTGGGAGGTGCTGGTGGTTGATGATGGTTCTGAAGATGGCACGGCTGCGGTCGTGCGTGCGCTCGCGGCGGCGGAGCCGCGACTGCAGTTGCTCGAGGAGCCACATCGCGGCAAGGGCGGTGCCGTCCGGGCCGGCATGCTCGCCGCAAGGGGTCGCTATCGCTTCCTATGCGACGCTGACTTCTCGATGCCAGTGACGGAGCTGGACCGCTTTCTTCCGCCCTACCTGCATGGCTGGGATGTCGCCATTGCTACCCGTGAAGGGCCGGGTGCGGTTCGGGTCGGTGAGCCGGGCCACCGTCACTTCATGGGGAGAGTTTTCAACGGGCTGATCCAGGTGCTGTTGCTGCCGGGCATTGAAGACAGCCAGTGTGGGTTCAAGTGCTTTACAGACCGAGCCGCGGAGTTCCTGTTTCCGCGCCAGACTGTGGATGGTTTCGCCTTCGACGTGGAGCTGCTGTTCCTGGCACGGCAGCAGGGGATGCGGATCCTCGAGGTGCCGATCACGTGGCACTACATGGAGGCCAGCTCAGTGCGGCCGATACGCGACACCTGGCGGATGGGTCGCGCAGCCCTGGGGATTCGGCTCGGGGCGGCGCTCGGTCGCTACAAGTGAACGACCTGCTCGCCTCCCTCCGGCGCTGAACTTGTACAAGCTGCATCTGCTCGGCGCCCTCTTGTGGCTCGTCGCGATGGCCATCGCACGGCTGGGCGTTCTTGCCGAGTCCGTGCCGGCGATGCTGGCGCTGTATGCCGTGGCCCTGGTGATGCTCTCTGTACTGGTGATGCGCTGTGAACGGCCGGGATCGCCGACTGCATCGGCCGGTAGTTCGCCACGGCGGCTGTTCGCTGCAGTGATGCTCTGGGCCGTGCTGATTCGACTGCCACTGTTGGCCACCGAGCCAAGTCTCAGCGACGACCATCATCGTTACATCTGGGAGGGCCGCGTCGTACTGTCGGGCGCCGACCCCTACGACCTGGCGCCGCAGGATCCCCAACTCGAAAAGCTCGCCGCGAGGTCACCGGAATGGGCTCATATCAACCACCCGGATCTACCGGCGATCTATCCGCCTGCCGCACAGTGGAGCTTCGCTGCAATCGTCGCGGTCTCCGACAAGCCGTTTTTCATGCGCGCTGTCTTTACCTGCGTCGACCTCGTGCTCATCGTCTGCCTGTTCCTGCTGCTGCGTGGGCAGGTCGGGCATCCCTACGCTGTCGTGTTGTACGCGTGGCACCCCTTGCCAGCGATCGAGATCGCGTCATCAGGCCATTTCGAGCCGCTGGCGATGCTGCCGATGGTGTTGGGCCTGTGGCTCTGGCGCGGCAGAGCCCGTGTCTTTGCGTGGCCGTTCTGGGGCCTCGCTCTTGCTACCAAATTTGTCGGTGCTATTCCCGCCTTGTTCGCAATGGCAGGGGAGTGGCCTGAGCGAAAGTTCACGGTGCATGCGAGAGGGCTGATGTTGCTGGCACTTGCTGCGGCCATACCGGCGTTGCCGTTCTGCCTCGACGGCACCCTTCCAGCGGGCTCGCTGGGTCGTTACGTGAGGGACTGGGGCAACTTTGCTGGTGTTCACGCGCTGTTCGCCGAGCTCATTGGCTACCACCCCGCGCGGTTGTTGTGCGGGGCGGCGCTGCTGGCGGTAGGGATTTGGCTGGCGACGCAGCGTGTCGAGCCGGGGCGGGCCTTTGCCGCCTTTTACGGAGTGCTGCTCTTACTCAGTCCAGTAGTGCACCCCTGGTATGGGCTGTGGCTGCTGGTTTTGATGCCGCTCTACCCTTCACTGCCCCTGTTTCTCCTCAGTAGCCTCCTACCCGTCTCCTATCTCGCTTGGACGGAGCAGAGTCTGGGGGGTCCGTGGGTCCCTCCAGCGTGGGCGGGATGGCTCGCATATGGACTGCCGGTGTCTTGGTGGCTGGTGCGACAGTGGCGGCAACGTTCGCGGCGCTAGCTGCGGCAGTCTGGGCGGCTCGGGCCTGCAGTGCGGATCCGCCCCCCAGGTATAGGAAGCCGAAGCCGAACAAGGCGAGGAAGGGCATGGCGTGCCACAGGCTCTGGCTGGCGGCGAAGACCAGTGCGACGCTGTAGTAAAGACCCAGCGCCAGTTCAAGCCAGTACTGGCGGCTGACCGGTGACCGGTACCCATGGGTGCCGGCCTCGCCTGCCTTCGGTGTACGCACGAATGGAGACCGGGAGCCACGGACGGCCTGCCATACGGCGCGTGTGTTGTTGACTGTCAGGGCTGCTCCGAGGGAGAGAACTCCTGGGATCAGGTGCAGGCGCCGAAGCCAGCCACCGTCCCGCAATTCTCGCTCGGCGGCGGCGTAGAACAACACCAGGTTGATGGTTGCACAGACGAAGATGGGCAGATCGACCAGGAGGCCCCAGGTCCAGTCAAGTTGCAGCCTGATCGCGAGACTTGGTGGCAGCAGCAGCAGCAGCAGAGCCATGATTGGATAGGCGAGGTTGCCGGCGAGATGGAACACCGCCTCGACCTTGACGCTGAAGGGCAGGGCCGATGTCCAGATCCGCGGCAGCAACTTGCGTGCCGTTTGAATGGAGCCCTTGGCCCAGCGGTGTTGCTGACTCTTGAATGCGACAATGTCCGCGGGGAGCTCGGCTGGCACTTCGAAATCCTGCAGGTAGACGAAGTTCCATCCTGCCAGTTGGGCTCGGTAGGAGAGGTCCAGGTCCTCGCAGAGCGTGTCGCCCTGCCAACCGCCGGCATCGTGTATGGCTTGCCGACGCCAGATCCCTGCGGTGCCGTTGAAGTTGAAGAAACGGCCCGAGCGAAAGCGGGCGCTGTGTTCGATGACGAAATGACCGTCCAGGAGGATGGCCTGCAACTTCGTGATCAGGCTCTCGGAGCGATTCAAGTGACCCCATCGGCACTGGACCATGCCGCGGCGTTCGTCCGCCATCAAGACAGGTACCGTGCGGCGCAGAAAATCCCGGCCGGGAATGAAGTCGGCATCGAACAGCGCGATGATCTGCGCTGTCGCGGCATCCTGCCGCAAGCCGTGAGCGAGGGCGCCCGCCTTGAAGTCCGCCCGCACGCTGCGGCGAACATGGTCAATCTGCAGACCCGTTGCGCGATGCTGTGCGCAGGACGCGGCCAGGATCGATGTGGTCAGGTCGGTGGAGTCATCCAGTACCTGCACGTGCAGCCGGTCTCGTGGCCAATCGAGTGCCGCGACCGCTTCTAGCAGCCGGTCAGCCACGTAGCGTTCGTTGTAGATGGGCAATTGCACCAGAACGGCAGGCAAATCGTTGTCGGGCAGCTCGGCTCGGTCTACCTGGGCAGCCCGACGGTGGCGGTAATACAGAGCCAGCAATGCGAGCCGGTGCAAGCCGTAGACACTCAGCAGCACGGCAGTGCCCAGGTAGCTGGCCAGTACGATCACGGTGATGACGTCGAGCTCAGCTGGCAGCGCTAGCATCGCCAATACTCCTCTCGACGTTCGGCTTCTCGAGCCACTTTGCTACCAGGGGCGCCAGGTGCTCAACCGACGCTGGGCTACTGGCCATGTCGCTGTGGCCGAAGCTGGGAATTCCCGGCTGGCTTCCATCGAGGAGCAGATAACGCTTGTCTTCTGTAGCGGCGTTTTCGAACGCGGGCCTGACTGCTTCGGGCGGGGCCAGCAGGTCCTTGCTGCCGGCTACCACCAGCAGGGGAGCCGTGAAGGATGCAAGTACGTTGCCGTGGCTGCCCTCTGCGGAGACGATGGACGCGGGCGCGCCCGTTGGCGCTCGGTTAAGGAACCAGTCGAGCAGCACCGTGGAGATGTCTTCGGCTGCTCCGCGGATCAGGGTCAACCTGGCCCGGGCGCCGAGATTTCGCGCATTGAGTGCCAGGCGCAGGACCGGGCCCGGCAGGAGCAGAGCGAGTGGCAGCACCGCAACCAGGCCAGCTCGTGTGCGAAAGACCTTGCGTCTCGGCAGCAGCCGTCGGTACAGGCGTCCGGCGGTCGGAGCCGGCCCTGTAAGCGCGGAGAACACCACCGGCGTTCCGAGGGTTACCACACGTCTGAGCCGATCACAGCCGAAGCGTGCTGCATACAGGTAGAGCACGATTCCGCCCATGGAATGCCCGACCCAGTTGACCTGCTGCCTGCCTGTCAGCTTGCAGACACCGTCGATGATTGCCGGCAGATCGCGGTAGGCGTGGTCCTCGACCGAGTAGTTCCAAAACGCGGTCTCTCCTCGTTTCGCTGGCCCCTGACTGCTTCGCGTGCCGCGATACTCGGCCACAAATACATCGTGCCCCCGCCTGCATAGTTCTCGAATCATCGAGCCCTCGGGACTCAGCTCCCACGAGGCGCGGTTCATCATCAGGCCGTGGGCGAGAATAACCGGCGTGGTGTGGCGATGGCCCTGGGTTTGCGGCAGGAACCGATGCACGGTGAGACACCAGTTGTCCTCTGTGCGGACCTCCAGGCACTCATCTGCTGTCGGTCGTCGGTCTGCCCAGAGAGCAAGCACCAGCGCCAGACCCAGGTAGGCCGCTGCAGCGAGCCCAATGACGGCGGGCAGGGTCATGGCCATGGCAGGGGTGGATCCCCCTGAGCCGCAGTTAGCCCTCTACAAAGGGGTTCAGCCGCTTTGCCCGACTCGGGTGTCGCAGCTTGCGCAGGGCCTTGGCTTCCACCTGGCGAATGCGCTCGCGGGTGACGCCGAAGTCCTGTCCGACCTCTTCAAGGGTGTGGTCTGCATTCTCATCAATACCGAAGCGGAGTCTGAGGACTCTCTCCTGGCGTGGAGTCAGCGTCGCGAGCACCTTGCGAGTCTGCTCCTTGAGGCTGTAGGAGATCACAGCTTCGGAAGGTGAGACGGCGGCAGTGTCCTCGATGAAATCACCCAACTGGCTGTCTTCCTCGTCACCGACGGGAGTTTGCAGCGAGATGGGGCCACGATTGAGCTTGAGGATCTTTTCCACCTTGTCGGCGGACATGTCCATCTGGTCGGCGATCTCCTCGGGAGTCGGCTCCCGTCCGTACTCCTGCATGAGCTGCCGAGAGGTTCGGATCACCTTGTTCAAGGTCTCGATCATGTGTACGGGGATGCGAATCGTTCGCGCCTGGTCGGCGATGGCTCGGGTGACAGCCTGCCGGATCCACCAGGTCGCGTAGGTCGAAAACTTGTAACCGCGTCGATACTCGAACTTGTCGACTGCTCGCATCAGGCCGATGTTGCCCTCCTGGATCAAGTCGAGGAAGTCGAGCCCACGATTCGTGTACTTCTTGGCGATCGATACTACGAGGCGGAGATTGGCTTCGACCATTTCGGTCTTGGCGCGGTCAGCGAAGCTCTCGGCGTCGCGGATCCGGTTGTAGACGGTCTTGAGAGTGCCGGGCTCGCAGCCAGTGGTCTCGCAGACACCGCTGATGCGCTTGTCCGCATCATCGAGGAGGGCGCCGAACTCGAGCATGTCATCCTCGATCATCCTTTGCGCCTTGGTCTTTCGTTTCGCATTCTTGAGCTTCGCTATGGTCTTGCGAAGTTCGTCCGTGGACATCTTGGAACGTCTTGCGGCCCCCGCGATCTCGCGTTCAGCTTGCAGCAATGTCTGGCACTGGCACTTGAACTCGTCGACCAATTGGACCAACTGCTTTCGGTTGAGTTCCAGGTCTCGCAGGGTGTGGAAGCTTTCCTCGTGGATTTCCTCGAGACGCAACTCATAGCCCTCGTTCTTGGTAGCAGAGGCCTTGGTCTTGCGGGTGCTGGCGCGAGCCTGCTTGGCAAGAATGTCGAGGCGCTCCTCTTCGAGCTCCGTCAACTTCCCGAGGATCTGCTGGTCGAGGCGGTCCAGGACGTCGTCGTCGAGTTCGCGCAGCAACTCTCTAAGTAGAGAGCGGCCGTACGCCGTGCTGAACAGGGCCCGACGAGCGCGGGTTTCGCCCTTCTCGATTCGCCGGGAGATGTCGACTTCGCCGTCACGGGACAGTAGCGAGACGCCGCCCATCTTGCGCAGGTAGACGCGCAGTGGGTCCTGCCTTGCGGTGCCGTATTCTTCGTCTTCGCGCCGCTGCTTCCGATCGAACAGGGCCTCGGTCTTGGATGCGAGTTGAGCTTTGCGGACCCGCTGCATGGCAGCTTCGGAGTTGACGATCGTCACCCCCATCTCGCTGAGCTTGAACATGACATCGTCAAGCTGCTCGGGGGTCAGGTCTCGCTTCGGGAGTGCATTGCTGAGCTCGTCGAGGCTGACATGCCCACGCTTCTTGCCCGCCTCAATGAGCCCCCTGAACCAATCGTCGCTGCGCTCTTTGACCATAGAGTTGTCTCACCTGTGGAATGCTGCCGACCCTCGGGGGGTCTGAAGGCAGACTACGTTTGCTCTCAACTGCTCCGAGGGTGGCCTTTAGCTGCCCTTCGAAGTCTCATCTTCATCTACCTGCCTCACGGCCCGCCTTTGGATCCATCAAACGCCGGACTGTAGTGTCGGGATCTGCCGGATTCAAGGGTCGATTGCGGAAAATACCGAGATTCTTGCGCTTCGAGCCCCGCGCGCGGGGCAAACTAACCTCTCTGCTCTTTGACTACCGTGGGGGGCGATCTGGCCTGCAACCACGGTGGTTTCTATACTGGGCGCCAGTGACACGTATCCTAGTTATCGACGATCAGCCCGCGACCCTTGAATTGCTTGCCACGCTTTTCCGGGAAGAGGGCTACCTCGTGGATGCAGTGCCTGATGGCGGAAAGGCCCGCGACCACCTGGAAAAGGTCGATTACGACGTGGTCTTTACGGATCTTCGCCTGGGCTATCCCTACGACGGCCTCGAGGTCCTGGAGATGGTCAAGAGCCTGCAGCCTCGCGCCCAGGTCCTGATCATGACCGCCTTCAGTTCAGTCCAGAGTTCGGTCCTGGCGATGAAGGCGGGCGCATACGACTACCTCCCCAAGCCATTCAACCGGGAGGAGGTGCTGCTGCTGGCGGCTCGGGCAGCAGAGCGGGCGCAACTCGACGAGCGATTGCGCACTCTCGAGGACGAGGTCGAGCGCAGCAGGCCCGAGGCCACCGAGATCGTCGGTTCGAGCCCCGAGATGGT
>CAZBDA010000103.1:0-3413 GCA_964490445.1 uncultured Rickettsiales bacterium
GTCCCGTGCCGCGTCGTCGTCTCGTGCGGTGTCGTCTTCGCCTGCGGTGTCGTCGTCATCCCCTGGCACGCAGTTCGTGGCCGTCGCGCAACCTGGGTCGTCACAATCGGCAGGGCCGTCCTGGTCGTTGTCGACGCCGTCGCTGCACTCGCCTGCGGCATCTCCTTCGACCTCAGCCTCGCAAGCAGTGACGAACACCAGGCCCAGGGCCAACAAGGACGACAGCAGACTTCGATTCATCACCACCTCCGGACAGCAAGCCTAGCGTAGTGCGGGGCGGGGTAAGGCGAATCACGGAAGGTCGGCGGACATCCAGCGACAGGCGCGCTTAGATCCTGGCGACGAGGCGGTTGTTCCAGAACCCTCCAACCAGGGAAACCGCTAGCTACCGTTGCCCTGTAGTCCGCCCGTTTCGCGCGGGATGGGCTCGAGGAAGCTCAGGTCGTCCAGGGCCACGTCTTCAGCCTCGTTCAGGCCGACCCACTCGCTGCCACTGGTGATCTCCACCTGGACGATCGCGGGGCCTGGCCTGCCATCGGCATCCCTGGCGACAAAGCCGAGAAAGATCTGACTCGCGTTGTCGCCGGAGAAGCCCACTTCCTCGGCCAGGACGTTGCCACCCCGGCCCATTACCGCAATGCCACTCTCGCCCTGTTGGGGGCGGTCGGCGTCCACGAAGATGACAGAGAAGGCGGCCACCCCGGCGATGGTGTCCTCGCGCAAGAAGGTTACTGAAGTCTCGAAGCCACCCTGGTCCGAGCCCTCTGCGATGGGGCCGGGTGCAAACAGGTTGCTGCCAGAGGGGGCCTCGGGGAAGTCGTCCGGCAGGCCGAAGTCGGTGTGGACGTATTGGCTGCCGTCCCCCTCGATGCGCACGAAGTGGGAAGCCAGGTAGCGGTCAGACTCGATGGCGACCGGCTCGGGTCCGGTCACCTCGACGTCCTCGAAGTCCACGGTGAGCAGGCAGCTGAAGCCGGCCAGGGCGTCCTCGTACTCACCCCGGTCAAAGAACGCGTCCACGCTGCTCTCGGTCGGGTCAGCGAACACCGCTCCGTCACACAGCGAAGCCGTGTCCGCGCAGCCGCCGCACAGCACCAACCACCAGCAGGGCAGCAGCAGCAAGCCGGGCTTTTCGAACTGTATGAGTACATCCATGCAGCAAGCCTAGCGCATGCGCGAAGCTTGCCGCGCGGTCATCTGTCCCAGTGCTACCGCTTCCTGCGCTAGGCTTGCTGCATGAAGTGGGTCAAGAGATTGCGGTTCCTGCTGTTTGGGCTGATTTGTCTGGCAATTGCCTGCGGCGGCGGCGAGGCATGTCCCCAGGGCCAGGTCGCCTGCGGTGAGGTCTGCATTGATCCCCCCGCCTCCGATGCGCACAGCCTGGCCGACGACCTGTTGGCCCCGAGTTGTGCGTTCAGTGCCTGTCACGGAGGCAACTACCCAAAGGAGGACCTCGACCTCACCAGTGCCGAGGCCTTGCGCGCTGTGGTGGGGCAGCCCTCTGTCCAGGACCCGAGTCGCAGCCTGGTGGTCGCCGGAGACCCGACACTGAGCTACCTGGTCGACAAGTTACGGGGCCGAGACATCACTGCTCTCGACAGCCTGGGCAACGAAGCTACCGTGATGCCCCCCGATCAGGCCCTGTGCGAGGTGCGAATAGCGGCGGTCGAGGCCTGGATCGAAGCGGGCGCGCAGTAGGGTAGGGGAGCGCTGATGCTTGCCCCAGGCGCCGGGGTTCCGGTGATGGCAGGCTTGTCTCTGCGCACTCTGCTCGCCTGCTCGGCGCTGTTTGTGCTGGTTTCCGCCTGCACCGGGCCTGGCGAACCCCCTGCCGCGGATCCCTGGCTCACCCTGGTGCAGGCTGATCGCTGGCAGCCCGTTCGGGTCGAGAGTCCTTACATCGACGAGCCGGGCAAGGTGGCCGAATGCGATTCCTCGCTCGGCGCGCTGGCCGAAGTGCTCAACCTGGAGATGGTGTTCTCGGTGATGACCGGTCTGTGTCCCTATGTCAGCGTGCAGCAGGACTCCCTGCATGCTGTCGACCAGGGAGCCGAGCTGCGCCTTCGTTTCTGGCACAGCGAGCTGACGGCTCCCTCGGACAGCGTTGCCAATGTGCTCGTGCTGATGGATGGAGAGCTGCTCTGGGCAGAGCAGTTCGAGATCCCGTCAAACGGCCAGTACCTGGATGTCCGACTCACTGCGCTGCGGGATCTTGCGGCCGGTGTGCCGGTGGTGTTTCACGTCGACAACCACGGGGCCAACGAGTACTCGTTCATCGAGCTGAGCGTGCGCTGAGACGAGCAGCTATTCCCAGAGCACCCCGTCGCTGGTCTCGACTACTTCGCAGCGCGCACTCATGATTTCGGGGGTGTGCACGATGGCGAGGTTGCACATCTCGTCGAGCGAGGTAAGTCCGTAGGAGATGGGCGTGTCGGTGGGGTTGCGCCAGGTGCAGCTGTACTCGAAGCCGGTGCCTTCTGGTCGATGGATGGGTGGGTCGTACTGGACGATCTTGGGGTCGTGCCAGTCGGTGTTGCTGTAGAAGATCTCGCCTGTCTCTACCCCGTCGAAGGGGGCGATGGTGAACTCGATGCCCAGCTGGTGCGTGTGGGATGCCAGGAAGTGGACATCGACTTCTCGGTTCATCACGCAACGGGTCCACTCGGTGTGTTCGGACTGGGCGGGGATCTCGATGGTCTCGTCGCGCACCTGCCCACCCCAGATCCCCATCTCGACGTCGAGCGAATCAATGGTGTAGGCGTTGACGCGCGAGTACAGCGCGACGTCCTGGTCGGATGTGTTGACGTAGTGCACCTCGTGGACGATGTCGATGTTCGGCGGCAGGTTGGCCACGACACCTTCGGGCAGCTGCATGGTGTCTTCGGCCGTCTGGCTGCCGAAGAACATGGTGAACTCATCCATCTGCTCGCCGTACAGCTGTTCGCAGTCGTACATGCCGTATTCCAGGTCCGGGCCGTTGAAGCCAGTCGTGGAGAGGGTCATGTGGTGCATGCCCGGGTTCTGCTTGAAGTACACGCTGTTGACCGGCGAGAGGACATCGACGGGGATGGGATACACGGCACACAGCCAGACCTCGGTGCCGGCCGGCGCCACTGCATCCATGGACAACTGAAAGCCCTCCCCAGGAGCCGGTGGCTCGACGAGCGACTCGTCGACCGGCTCGGCATCATCGGCAGGACTCTGGCAGCCGATGGCCGGGAGAAGGGCGAGTACGAGACAGGCAGCAAGGCGCATAGGCTGGCTCCAATGGGTCGTGTGCCAGTCTATCGGAGCACCCGGGGGCGGTACACCGCGTTGTGCCCGCTGCGGTGCTGCGCAGGTGACCGTCTAGTCGATGCTCTGGACTTCCTGGCTTGTGACCTCGCTCCATTCCACGCACTGCCCGGCGTCCC
>CAZBDA010000103.1:3513-18248 GCA_964490445.1 uncultured Rickettsiales bacterium
TCGGCGTGCCGCCGTCCGACCAGTCACAGAAGCCGAGCAGAGCCCTGCTCTCGCGAAACGAGTGCCGGCTGCCATCGCGACCAGCAAACTCCACCTACTGCTCTACATCGCCCTGAGTGCAGCCTTCGAAGGTGAGGAGCGGTTTGCTCTGTGCGGGTGTGCCCGCCACCTGTGCCGCCGCGAGGCCAGGCACGAGCAGTAGCAGTCCAACAAGCTCGCTACTTCTTGTCCTCTTGTTTCCTTTGGCTGTGGGCTGTTGCCAGCTGAGCGGTGGCCGAGGTCTTACTCACAGTCGATCCGCCAGCGGTTCTGCCAGCTCACCGCGCCGCCAGGAATACCTACGCTGGCGACCAGGTCGGAGAGCGGCGAGTCGAAGGTGGCAATCCCCACGGTTCGGGTGTTGGAGTCTTCGTAAATAGAAGGCCCCGACATGTCGCCCCCCTGGTTCATGTAGCCCACATAGTAAAATGTGTTGGCAGCCAGGGTGGTGGAGAGTCGCTGGTTGTGCGGCAGCCAGCAGTTGTTGCAGCCCTGGTAGGTCTGGTACGTGGTCTGGGCCTGGATACTCCCGCCGGAGTCCGTGATGAAATAGGCACCCTGGATGCTGGTGTCAGCGTTGTGGTGCTGATAGAGCGCCAGCTGGGGATTCACACAGCTCTGGGTCAAGATGACGCGAGTGGCCGCTCGTCCCCCCGAGCCGTTGATGGCGCTCCACGGAGCGCTGCCGCTGCTGTAGCCATTGATGGTCCCGCTCGCGGGCATCTCGATCTGACCGGAGAAGGAGACGGCGTTGTCCGCCCCATCGCAGTTACTGTCCACACCGTCTCCATCCACCTCGGGCGCGCCCGGGTAGACAGCAGCGTCTCCGTCGTCACAGTCACTGGCTGTCACATAGCCATCGCAGTCCGCATCGTCGGTCACACTGGTTGAAGAAGCGTTCGTGTCATCGCAATCGCTGTTGTCGGACACAAAGCCCGCAGGCTGGGTGCAGGCGGCCTGGCTGACCGTGGCATCCCCAAACCCATCGAGGTCTGTGTCGGCGTACCAGGTGGAACCCTGTCCGACGCTTGCATCCGCGTCATCACAATCCACTGTGCCAGGAACCCCGTCACAGTCTCCGTCCGTTGTGGTGTTGGTCGAACTTGCGTCGGAATCATCGCAGTCGTTGGTATTGCTGACATAGCCACTGGGCTGGCTGCAGGCAGTGGTCGTGGCAACGCCGCCATAGCCATCGGCATCCCCATCGACATACCAGGTGGCCCCATCCTGGGCGCTGCTCCCGTCCACGGTGCCGTTGCAGTTGTTATCGAAGCCATCGCACAGCTCGATGGCGCCGGGGTGTACCGATGCCTGGCCGTCGTCGCAGTCATTGTTGTTTGCGCTGTAGCCCAGGGACTGAAAACAGCCGGTTTCTACAGTGCCCGGGTCCCCATAGCCGTCGCCGTCCGAGTCCAGGAAGAAGGTCGCGGTGACGCCCTCGTCGATGACTGTGTCGCAGTTGTTGTCCGCGCCGTCACAGACCTCGGTGCCACCGGGAAACGTGGTTGCGTCCAGGTCGTCGCAGTCATTGGCGTTGGCAAGGGAGACGTAGCCAGCGGGTTGGCTGCAGGCCAGCTGAGTGACGAGCGTGCCGCCGGCACCATCACCGTCGAGGTCGGCGTACCAGGTGCTTGCATCGCTCGGTGTGCCCTCATCGACGTTGCCGTCGCAGTTGTTGTCTGTGCTGTCGCACAGTTCGGCCGCACCGGGGTAGGTCGTGCCGACGGCGTCGTCGCAGTCGTCGTCGTTGTCGACCTCGCCGGTCGCAGCGCTGCAGGCAATGTTCGCCGTTCCAGCACCGAAGCCGTCGCCATCGCCGTCCTGGTACCAGGGACTCGAGCCGATTGCACCGGCTTCGTCGGTGGCGCCGTCGCAGTCATTGTCGAGGCCATCGCACAGTTCCAGCGCGAGGGGGCTGATGACCGCCTGTGCGTCGTTGCAGTCGTCGCTGTTCATGCTGGATCCTGCGGGCTGCGCGCAGGACTCCTGGGAGTTGCTCGGGTCGCCGTAACCGTCGCCGTCGCTGTCGCTGTACCAGGTGATCAGGACGCCCTCGTCTACGACGCTATCGCAGTTGTTGTCCTGTTCGTCGCAGATCTCGGCGGCACCGGGATAGCTCTCGGGGCTCAGATCGTCGCAGTCCTGGCTGTTGTCTACGTAGCCCGCTGGGACGGTGCAGGCTGCCACAGGCAGGTGCGCTGCCCCATAGCCGTCATTGTCGGCGTCCAGGTACCAGGTGGGGGCATCGGCCGCGTCTTCGTCGATAAAGCCGTTGCAGTTGTTGTCCCTGCCATCGCAGAGCTCGACGCCGACCGGACTGCTGTGCGGGTCCTGGTCGTCGCAGTCGTCCTCAGCACACCAGTTGTCCCCGTCTTCGTCGATGCAGGAAGAGGTGTCGTCGTCATCGCCTGCGGAGTCGTCATCGCCTGCGGAGTCGTCATCGTCGCCGTTCCCCGGACACGCGAGGTGACAGTCCTGGTCGTCGCAGTCGAGAAAGCCATCGCTGTCGTTGTCGAGGTTGTCGTCGCAGATTTCGTCCACTTCCAGGCTGCAGGCCGATGTCGCCAGGACCCCCAAAAAGATCAGTGCGGAGAGGGGCAGGGGGAACTGCGATGAGAGGTCCATTGTGTACTCCTGGCATGGGGACAAAAGAGCAAGGGGATGGGCTGCCGAGTATAGGGCGAATCGCCCATGGGTCGTGAATTCGGGCGCGCGCGGGGGGGCTACTCAGCGGGCCACACGGGAGCGCCCAAAGGCAAGAGCATCCCTTAGCTGGGCTCGGAAGAGATAGAGCTCGCCGACCAGCGTCTGTGGTTTGCCGTTGCTGATGATGGCGGGGTTGACGTGAATGCACTGGCCTCTTTGCACCTTGAGGACTGCCGCGTCTTGCCAGTAGAGCAGGATGTTCAAGGCTCCCTCGGGCTGATGAACCAGTAGGTAGGGTTCGGCCTTCCCCTGCACCTTGAGGTCGTCCCACCAACTGTCCACCTCGGGGTTGAGCACGATGTTTACCCTCCTCGGTGGCTCCGCAACCTCGGGATCGAACTGGATCTCCACGGGCTCGGGGTTGAAGTAGTAGTACCTGGAGCGCGGACTGAAGATGACGGAGTCCATTCCCACGCAGTGGTCCAGCCAATAGGTGTGCCCTGTTCGAGCCGCGGGTTGCGCGCGCAACTCCATCTTCAGGTGACCGTCCTGCATCCTGGCTTCCGTCTCGAACTCCATCACGCCGGGGAGGTCGTTCCAGGTGGCCAGCCGCTCGGGGGTCCGCTCGGTCAACTGGGAGAAGTAGGCAAAGGTATAGGCATGCGTCTTGCCTGGACCGTAGGGGCTGATTCGGGGGCAGTTCGGGCTGATTCCAGCTCCAGCAATCCCCTCGAAGAACTCGCTGCGGATCTCACCTTGCTCGAGGCCAGGCCTGTAGATCTCGCCGTGGGCCTGGGGGGGGCCGTAGATCAGAGGATGCTGACGCACGGATTCTCCGAGCGCATCGCGGTTGCACGGGTCCAATCCGACGGGCAGCTTCCGCCCCTTCTTGCCGTGTTCCTGCAGGATCACCTTGGGAGCGAATAGTTCAAAGGGCTTGAGTAGGTGCTCAACCGCGGGCCCCCCACCGTGGGGATGTTTTGCGGAAGGCTGCTCGGGCTCGAGGTCACCAGGTGGTTCCGGGAGGGCCGCGGCGGGCGTCACGCTCGCTCGCTGCTGGGATGTCGTAGCTTCGCTGTCCTGTGTGCTCGTGTCGTGTTCAGTCCGACAGGACGACATGAGTTGCACAGCCAACAGGAGTGTCAGCGCTGCCAGCGCCGTGGGCTTCACTCGTGGAGCTCGGACGTGGGTGGTCATCTGCACCTAGCAACCGTTGTCGTTGCCCGAGATGTTTCCCGTCGATCCACAGGCCGGGCAGGCCGTGATGATGGCATCGATAGAGCTCTGGCAGAGGGCGGGGTTGTCGTGGATGTACAGGTCGCCGCCCACCGAGACCAGGTTCGCCAGGCCATCGATATTGGTGATTGCATTGTTGCCCCAGAGGTTCAGGTCCTGGCCCACAGAAGCGAGGCTCGCCAGGCCGTCTACGTTGTCCAGCACGGGGTTGTTGTAGATCTGCAGGTAGTTGCCCACCGAGGCCAGGTTCGCCAGGTCGTCCACATCGATGAGTGCATTGTTGCCCCAGATACTCAGGTCGCCGCCCACCGAGAGCAGGTTCGCCAGGCCGTCCACATTGGTGAGCGCATCGTTGCCCCAGATGCTCAGGTCCTGGGCTACAGAATCGAGGGCCGACAAGCCGGCCAGGGTAGTGAGGGCAGGGTTGTCGTAAATCTGCAGGAAGTTCCCCACAGAAGAGAGGCTCGACAGGCCGGCAAGGCTGGCCAGGAGCGTGTTGCCGAAGATGTTCAGATCGCCTCCCAGGGAGACCAGGGATGACAGGCCGGCGAGATTGTCCAGGGAAGCATTGTCATGGATGTTCAGATCGCCCCCCAGGGAGACCAGGGACGACAGGCCGTCCAGGTTGCCCAGGGACCCATTGTCATGGATGTTCAGGTAATCCCCCACCGAAGTGAGGTTCGCCAGGCCGTCTACCTGCTCCAGCATGGGGTTGTCGTAGAGGTTCGAGTTCCCTCCGACGGACACCAGGCTGGCCAGGCCGTCCACATTGGTCAGCAGAGGGTTGCCACTGATCTCCAGGTCGTCGCCGACAGTGATGACGCTCGACAGGCCGTCCAGGCTGAGTAGGACCGCGTTGTTGTAGACGTGCAGATCGCCCCCACCCGCGACGTCCTCGCCCACCGAAGTCAGGCTCGACAGTCCGTCCAGGTCGACGAGGGAATTGTTCTCGTAGATGTACAGGTCCTCGCCCACAGCGGTGAGGCTCGACAGGCCGGCTACGTGGGTCAGCGCAGCGTTGGCGAAGATATTGAGGTCCCCCACCACGGAAGTGAGGCTGGCCAGGCCTTCGATGTTGGTCAGGGCGTCGTTGTCCCAGATGTTCAGGTCCGCAGCCACCGAAGCCAGGCTGGACAAGCCGTCCAGGTTGCTCAGGTCAGTGTTGTTGCGGATGTGCAGGTAGCCCCCTACGGAAGCCAGGCTGGACAGGCCGTCCAGGTTGACCAGGGCAGTGTCTTCGAATTCCAGGTCCCCTCCCACCGAGGTGAGCCCCGACAGGCCGTCCAGTTGAGTCAGCCCCTGGTTGCCGCCGATGTATAGCCTGCCGCCCACAGAGCTAAGGCTGGCCAGGCCTTCGATGTCGGTCAGGGCGTCGTTGGCAGTCAGGTCCAGCCTGCCACCCACGAAGGCAAGGCTCGACAGGCCGTCCAGGTTGGTCAGGGCGGCATTGTTGTCGATGTACAGGACACCACCCACTGATGTCAGGCAGCTCAACTCGTCCAGGTCCTGCACTGAGCCTTCCGCCTGGATGACCTGGAGATCCCCCGCAATGCTCGAGCAACTGGCCGCCTCGACCAGGTCCTCGCTCGTGTCGATCAGGACATTGCCTTCGCAGGGCGCACAACCCGGCTTTGCGTCGTCGTCGTCGCTGCTGCTGTCGTCGTCGTCACCTGCGCAATCCGGCGAGCCAACACAGTCGTCGTCGAGACAATCGAACAAGCCATCCAGGTCGTTATCAGCCGCGTCGGAGCACTCTCCCGGCTGGTCGCCCTCGAAGACCGAGAATGTGCAGGAACAGGCGAGCACAACCGCTGCGAGTGGTACCGGCCAACGATCGAAGGTCACGTGCGACATCCCGCCGGATTCTGGGATGAGACGAATGGCAGAGACTCGCGAACTGTAGCCCGCTCAGCGGTCGTACCAGATGCAGCCATCCTGCTGTTTTCTCATCCGCTTCAGTTCGCGCACATTGCGTTGGGCCACCGTAGACAGCCGGTCCGAATCGTAGTTCGGATCCTGCTGGTACCAGGAGGTGCGGCCAAAGGTCTGCTGCCACTTCTTCTTCGAAAAGCTGTAGCCATGACCGGCATAGATGCAGTTTCGGAGATGGTCGAAGGTGCCGCAATCGGGGACATCACTGCTGGGCCAATCGAACGTACACCACTCCCCGCTGCTGCGTGGGCACCAGGAGCAGAGATTGCTCTGCACCTTCGCGTAGCTGTGGTCCATCAAGAAAAGGCAGGGATTCTCACACTTTACCCCTTGGGAATAACTGCCAGACCGCGCAGAAGTTCGAGCGGCTCTCCGCGGCGCCTCGGCAACCGGGGCGCTTCTGACCCTCGTTGCAGCAGGCGCCACACAATCGCCGTCCACGCAGATGCGGCTCCCCTTGCAGTCCATGTCGTTGTTGCATCCTCGTGAAGAAGACGAAGAGCTGGTGCCTCCGGCGCAGGCCGACATTCCCAGCAGCAGGCAGGCGAGCACGCCGACCCAGAGTGTCTCAGAAACCATCACCACCTCCAGCCAGTAAGCCTAGCGCAGGCAGAGAGGGTGCTGCTGGAATCATGCGACAAACACTCCGCCCGCCGCAGCTTGCTAGACGCTGGCCCACGTGCCCCCGACCCGGCTTGGCAGGTACTCACGGTTGCTCGCTGTCGAGAGCGCTGAGTCGCGTGGCGTCGCTGCCGCGGACGAATCGTGACAGCCCGTAGCGTTTCAGGTCCGCGGCCAGCTTGCCCACTCCCTCGTAGTTGGGGCAGCCCTCGCAGTGGTCGCCGAGCAGGGGAGCGCCGTTGCGGAAGGTCATGGCTCCCTGGTTCTCGAGGTCACGCGCTGCTCCTCGGAAGGCTTCGTAGTCCGTGCCGGTCCAGATGTCCTTGAAGCGTCGTTCTTTGAGGTTGTCGATTACTTTGGGTGAACAGCAAAAGGAGATGTCGCCGTTGGTCCAGGACCGGGAGAAGGTCCAGCCGACGTAGCAACCCTCTTCTGGGGTGCGAGCATGGCCCCACTTGCCGGTGTCCTCGTCCAGGGTCTCAAGTTGGTAGTCGATGTTGTCGACGATGCTCGGTCCGCCTGCGTCGGCGCGCCGATGGGCCTCTGCGATGGCCTCTCGCAGGGGGCCGACCTGGTGGGGGCGGAGCATCAATTCCTGGTTGTAGTCTTGTACGTGGATCAGTTGGAAACGGACGTGCTCGGCGCCCAGGTCGCGGGCCTGCTCGTAAAAGTCGAGGGCTTCGTGGGCGTTGAGGTTGCACAGCACGTCGACCATCATCACGCGGGGAAGCTGAGAGCTACGCTGCTCTTTGAGCCTGGTCAGCGCGGCGATGTTGTCGCGAACCTCATCCAACTCGCAGGGGTCGTGGCCGGGGTGAATGGCCTCGTAGACAGAGCCAGAGGCCGAAGACAGGCTCACGTAGAGAAGATCCGCACCGTGTTCGACCAGCGCTTCGCGGGCCGCTTCGCGGACCAGCAGCCCGTTGCTGAACAAGGTGACACCCATCGCCTTGTTCTTGATGTAGCCCACCATGTCGAGGCAGCGGGGATGCAGCAGCGGCTCGCCCTTCCCCGAGAGCAGGATGTCTTCCCGACTGCCGAGCGCCTGGAGGTCATCGACCAGGGCACAAAAGACATCCCAATCGATCATTTCGCTGCGCCAGGCCGAGTCGAACAGCGCTGCATCCTTTCGGTTTTTCGACAGCGGCGAGTGGAACCAGCAGTACTTGCAGTTGACGTTGCAAGCGTTTGCGACATCCAGGTGAAAGGTGTTTGGACCCCGAAAGACGCCCCCTGTAAGCGCGCCGAGAAGGCGCAGGATCTCCCCCTCGTTGTGGGGGTCGGCCGCCCGGGCTACCGAGGCAAGGAGGTCCATGAGCTCGGGCTCGGGAGCTTCGATCGTGAGGGGCCACTGCGCCGTCCGCTGGCGCAGCTCGGCCAGCCAATCCACGAGCAGAGTGTCCGCCTGGTCGAGGGGCAAGGGCTCGTAGACAGGAAGGGAGTCCGCTGCACTGTCCTGGCCGAGCTCACGCAGGGCCTCCGAGAGTCTCTGCGGCAGGTGATAGAAGTCATCGCGACCGACGGCGAAACGCTGGCCCTCGGCTCGAAGGGGCGACCAACGCTCGGTCAGTTTGCTCGCGAGACTCCGTAGATCGGACCTGGAAACCATGCATGTTGATTGTAGATGCTGGGGCGGGGTTGCGCGATGAAGTGTCATTGCCCGATGGCAGTAAGGACGACGCAAGTACAAGGGCTGGCAGGATTGACAGGCTCGCCGGGACTGTGTGCTCCATGCGTTGCCGACTCGCCAATCTGGCCGGCCCGCAGAGAGGGGTAGCAAAGAGACAGGCAGACACGACGAAAACACCCATGCTCTACATCCACGCAACATCCGAAGGTCAAAATGGGGTCTATGACCGGCTCGCAGAAGCTCCCTGTTCTCGAGCTCGCCGAGCCCTGCTCGAACTCCTGGGACTCGATGTCGGGGGACGACCGGGTACGCCACTGCAGTGACTGCAATCTGAACGTGTACAGCTCGATTGGCCTGCGTGAAGACGAGCTGTTCTCTCTTGTCAGTGATCGCGAAGGCCGCCTGTGCATGCGGCTGTTCAAGCGTGCCGACGGCACGGTCGTGACCCGTGACTGCCGCGACGGGCGGGTGCTCGGCTTTCGAGAGCGCTTCGCACAGTTGCGCTCGGAATTCACCGCTCTTCACCTGCTCTATGGGCTCCTGCTCTTCCTTCTCATGGTGGGCTTGGGGCCTCTGGGTGTTGGGATCTGGTTGCTGCTTGCGCACAGCCACGCTCGGCGCGCGCAGGTCACGCCCCTGGGCTTCATCGGCCCGATAGGCTCGGTGTACCTGAGCCTCATGGTCGTGAATGTCGTGGTCTGGATCGGTCTGGCGATTGTCGCTGTAGGCGTGGTCTTGCCCTTCTTGCTCCTGGTGTACCCAGAGCTGTTCACTACCTACGACGAGGAGCTCGGTGGAGTGCGCCTGTGACCTGAGGTAGCGAGTGCCGGTGCAGACCCCTTAGCTGCCGTCGCGCCGCGCAGCGTCCCACAGAAACTCGATGCGTACCGCCAGCAGGTGTGCCTGCTGCGCGAGGTCGGTGGCGCCGGTGTCGAGCAGGCGCTGGTAGTGCAGCAGCAGCCGGCCGGCCGGGCCGGGTCTGCCGAACTCGATGCCCAGCGCTGCCGAGGGCAGGGGCTCGGCGCGAACTTCGCCGGGCTCCGTTCCGAGTCCGAAGGTCGACTCGCTTCCCTCGCCGACCAGTGCCATGCCAATCCCTGCCGAGCCGAGCAGCGCGAGGCGGCCGATGAGCGGCCAGCGAATGCCCGCGGTCGCGTACAGGACGGCGCGAGGCTGAAAGCTGCTGTCCGGGTTCTGGCCGACCGCCGTGACCTGCACGGCGCCCTTGGCGCGCAGCTCGACCGGGCCCAGGTCCTTCGACAGGGCGTAGTCCAGGTCCAGCCCCGATCGGATCAGGATCCGGCCGGCGACCGCCTGGTCGGCGCCATGGCTGCAGTGGTGCCGATAGCCCACCGACAGAACCCCGGGTCCGGCCCGGATCTGCAGGCCGGTGTTTGCGTCGTAATACAGGCGCACCAGCCGGAAGTGGATGGAGTTGCCGAAGTCGGCGACGGTCTGCATCGACAGGCCAATGCGCCAGACGACCGCCGGTCCCAGCGCGAGCAGGCCGACGTCGGCCCACAGTTGGCCGTGCCAGCGGTGGTAGTCGCCGCCCAGGGGATAGATGGCGACCGAGGCCTCACCGAGCATGGCGCTCATGGGCCGCACGCCGTGCTCCGGGTTGCCCAGCAGCAGCCTGTCTTCTGGGTCCAGCGCGAGGCGGATGTCGTCCTGGGTTGCTGCTGCGAGTCCGGGGGCAAGCAGGCTGCTCAGCATGACCAGTGCGGCGAGTGGCTTCGGCCTTGCCGCGCCTCGCCGGCAAGCGCCCAGATGCAGTCCCAGGAGTAGGAGCAGGACAGCGAAGGGCAGGAACATGACCCGGAGCATCTGCAGTACCTCCTACAGGAAACTGTAGCTTGAATTTCGTGCCGGCTTCAGACCGCACCCTCTCACAGGCCTGCTGTGGGCGCTCGGATCGGAGACTGCACTGCTAGCGTCGTCCGGTTCGTGTCCGTATCCTTGTCCACGTCGTGGGCCGTTGCGGTCTGCTGCACTTGGAGATGCCCTCCCTGTGAAGATCAGACCCCTGCCCCTGCAAGGCACCTGGCTCGTCGAGTGCGAGCCGTTTGACGATCCGCGCGGTCGCTTCGCGCGGGTGTACTGCGAGCGGTCGCTCGGGGAACTGCTCGGCGAGCGCAGCATCTGCAACATCAACCTGTCGCACAGTGCCGGCAGCGGTACCTTGCGAGGGCTCCACTACCAGCAGCCGCCCCACGCCGACATGAAGCTGGTGCGCTGTACCCGTGGCGCGGTCTTCGACGTGGTCGTGGATATGCGTCCTGATTCTCCGACCTACCTGCAGTGGCACGGTGAGACCCTGAGCGCGCAGAACATGCACATGATGGTCGCTGCCGAGGGCTTCGCTCACGGCTTCCAGGCGCTCGAGGACAACTGCGAGATCATGTACCTGGTGACCGCCCACTACGCTCCAGAGCACGAGCTCGGCGTTCGCTGGAACGACCCGGCAGTGGCGGTCCAGTGGCCCCTCGACGTCACCATGATTTCCAGCAAGGACGAAGAGATCCCGTGGCTGGAAGGGGAAGGTGGGGCGAGGCGGACACGCGTCCTGTGAAGGTCCTGGTCACCGGCGCTTCGGGCTTTATCGGCGGGCATGTGGTCCGAGCCCTGCAGCAGTGCAATGACTGCGAGGTGGTCGCGACGGGTCGCGATGAAGCACGCCTGGCGCGGCTCGGTGTGCCCTTTGTGGCCATGTCCCTGTGTGACTTTGGTACGGGAACTTTCGAGTCCTTGGGCCGCCCTGACACGCTCATTCACCTGGCCTGGCCGGACCTGTCCTCGTACCGGGATCCTGTGCACATCGAACGGCACCTGCCCGACAGTTATCGCTTCGTGATGGGAATGCTCGAGTCCGGGGTGCGGCTGCTTTCCTGCGTCGGCAGCTGCTACGAGTACGGTCTGCAGGAAGGTTGCCTGCGCGAAGACCATGCCACGGTGCCCGTCACCCCCTATGGCGTCGCCAAGGACGCGCTGCGTCGCCTGCTCGAGTGCCAGTTCGATCCCGGGGTTACGGACTTTCGCTGGCTGCGCCCGTTCTACACCTATGGCGAAGGTCAGCAGAGCAGGGCGCTCCTGCCGCAACTCGACCAGGCCATCGATCGTGGTGCCGAGATGTTCGAGATGAGTGGTGGTGAACAGCAGCGCGACTATCTCGAGGTCACCGAGTTGGCGCAGGCCATCGTCAAGTCCTCGTTGCAGAGCGAGGTCGCGGGAACCATCAACATCTGCTCCGGCAAGCCCGTGACGGTACGTAGCCTGGTTGAGCGGCGAATTGCCGAGCGGGGCAGCTCCATTCGGCTCCAGCTTGGCGCCTATCCCTATCCCGACCACGAACCGATGTCGTTTTGGGGTGACACCACCCGCCTGGAGTTGGCGATCGCAGCTTATGACGGCGCCCATGCGGGTGGTGCCGAGACGAAGGACAGCAGCCCTGAGTGAATCATTCGAGCTGCGGGCAGAGCGTTGCTCCCTGCAGACTCGGCTGCACCTCTGGCTGTGCTCGGTCGTAGGAAATACGTGCCTGGTGGGATGGTCACGCTACACTCGAAGTGGAGTTCAGATCGTGACTGTCCGCAGCGCCGCCCTTGCCCTGCTCTTTGTGCTCGCTGCCTGCAGCACGGCGACCCTACCTGTCGATTCCGACGACACTGCGACAGAGCCCCCCGCAGCCAGCCCGCAAGAGAGCCCCTTCGTCACCGAGCGGGTGCTCGAGGTAGTCATCGAGATGGAGGCCTCTGCCTGGCAGGCGATCCTCGCCGACCCCCTCGCTGAGGAGTACCATCCCGCCGCCGTCGTCTATGACGGCGAGCGCCTCGACAATGTCGCGGTTCGGGTCAAGGGCAACTCGAGCCTGCACTCGGTCGCTGGTAATCCGAACTCCGTGCGTTACAGCTTCAAGCTGGACACGAACCGCTATGTCGGCGGCCAGAAGCTGCGCGGCGTCAAGAAGCTCAACTTCAACAACGGGTTCAAGGATCCCTCCCTGATTCGAGAGCACCTGGGCTACCGGCTGGCCCGGGAAATGGGTCTGCCCGCACCGCGCACGGCCTTTGCCGACCTCACCGTAGCTGGCGTTCACCTCGGTCTGTACACGGTGGTCGAGCACGTCGACGATGACTTTGTCGAGAGCCGTTTTCCAGTGGGCGACGGCGACCTCTACAAGCCCGACTTCCCCGATGGTCGGCTCAATTATCGAGGCGACTCGTTTTCCGACTACTCGGGCATCGAGCTCAAGACCAACGAGGACAGCAGCGACCACTCGGCCTTTCTGCGGCTGGTCGATGTCCTGGCGCACGGCAGCGACAGTGAACTCGGCGAGGTGCTGAATGTCGAGGAAGCGCTGCGCTACATCGCGCTCAACACCCTGCTCGTGAACCTCGACTCGTACACCGGCAACGGCCACAACTACTACCTGTACGAGGAAGAGGGGACCTTTCAGCTGATCCCCTGGGACCTCAACGAGGCCTTCGGCAACTTCAACTGTGGTTGCGACCGGGACAGTCTGATCACACTGATGATGGATGAGCCGACCTGCTCACCCTTGCAGGCGCGCCCTGTGGTTGCCCGGTTGCTGAATCTCGAAGAGCACCGTGCGAGCTACCACCAGCTGCTGCAGAGCGAACTCGGCGGGCTGTTCACGGGCGAGCACTTCAGCTCGTGGATCGACGAAGCCGCCGAGCTGGTGCGCGCCACTGTCGAAGCGGACCAGACCAAGTTCTTCTCTACCGCTGACTTCGAGCAGAGCCTCGTCAGCGACGTCGCCAATTCCATAGGCCTGCAGCCCTTTGTAGTGGAGCGCAGCTCTGCCCTGGCCGACCAACTGGCCGGCCTGGCACCGTCTTCCGGTAGCGGCGAGGGTAGCTGCAGTGGCGGCGGCCCCGGTGGTAGCGGTCCTGGCGGTGGTGGTCCCGGCGGCGGGCCCGGTGGAGGAGGGCAGCCCCTGTGCCCCGACGACCTCTGTGACAACTTCGAGCAGAACAACTGCGGTGCCTGCCCGCAGGATTGTCAGCAGGATCCGGTCTGGCTCGCGAACTGTAGCTGAGCTCAAAGAGCGGCCGTAGCAGCCAGATTTTCTTCGCATCGGCACGGCCCCCTGGGTATCCTCCCCACGCTCCGGCGGCCCGGGGATGGTGGAGACCCAGCATGAAGTGTTCGTACCGGCAGTTGTCCACCCTGATTCCCCTTGTGGCTCTGTTTGTTCTCCTGGGAACCCTGCCTGCCTGCCTGTCTGATCGGCCGGCCCGCGGCTCGGGCAACTCTTCGGACGATGATGATGCTGCAGGCGACGACGATGCTTCGGGTGACGACGATGCTTCGGGCGACGATGACGCTTCGGGTGACGATGACGCCTCCGGTGATGACGACGCCTCCGGTGATGACGACGCCTCCGGTGATGACGACACTTCGGAAGCCAGCCAGGGCTGCACCGGCCCGCTGCTGACTTTTGCTGAGCAGGAGCCCAACGAGGGCAGCAGCGAGACGGACGTCAACATCGTCGCATCGAGTGACGGCGACATCACGATCACGGGCAGTGCGGCCAGCTGCTCCAACGACGGACAGACCTGGACGGGCGATCAAGATGTCTTCCAGGTGACCATGGGCTGTGTCGACGAGGCGACCTTCAACCTGAGTTGGCAGGGCAGCTCTACGGACATCGATTTCTACGTTGCCCAGGACCCGGCGGATGGCTTGCTGGTGGCGGGATACACCTACGCTGAGACACCTGCCCTCGAGAGCGGTACGGCGGTGATTGACGGTGACTTCATGGTCCGCGTCATGTGCTGGTCGGGAACCCCGGTGGACTGGACTCTGACTGTTCAGTGGTCGGGTCTCGATCTGGGAGATGACGACACCGCAGGAGACGATGACACCGCGGGCGGTGGGGACGATGACACCAGTTCCGGCTCGGGCAATGGCCACGGCCCTCCGAACTCATGGTGGCATGCTCCCAGCGGTAGCGTCCCTTCGGGCCTCAGCGGCACCGGCTGGAGCAACGGCGACACGCCCTACAACTTCACTCTCACCGACCAGCATGGCGACCAGGTGGAGCTGTACCAGTTCTACGGCCAGGTGGTGGTGCTCGATGTGTTCGCCGAGTGGTGCGGTCCGTGCCAGGACGCGGCGCCGACCGGCGAGGCGACCTACCAGGACCTGGTCGGCCAGGGCTTCGTGCTGCTCGCGTTGATGGAGGACACGGCCTTCGGGACCGGGCCGCAGGCCGGGGACGCTTTGCGCTGGGCCAATAACTATGGTCTCAATCACCCCGTGTTGGCCGATCCCAGCATGAGCCAGGGGAACTACGCCCCCTACTACCCCAGCTACGTGCTCATCGATCGGACCATGACCATCGTCAACGATGAACTGAGTGGCCCGTACGTCAGCTACATCCAGCCGTACCTCTAAGGGATCCCTACCGGTACGCTGTGACGATGCGGCCCGTCGCAAAGAGTCCTGAACACGCTCGGAGAGGTGGCTCATGAAGAACCTGCTTGCCCTGCTGCTCAGCCTCGTGTTCGCGGGCAGCACCGTCACAATGTTGGCTTGTGGTTCGGGCGCAGATGACGACGACTCCGGTGATACCGAGCCCGGCGACGACGCCCCCGGTGATGACGAC
>CAZBDA010000104.1:0-18143 GCA_964490445.1 uncultured Rickettsiales bacterium
CAGGGCCAACTCGTCCAGCATGTGGACCGGGCCGGTCTTGTTCAGCTTCAAGGTGCGAATCACCTGCAGCTTCTGCTCGAGCTTCTCCTGCTGAGCCTTGTACTCGTCGACTTCGCCGATGACCTTCTTCAGGTCCGCGATTTCACGCTCGAGCTTGCTGTTGGCGGCCTCGAGTTCATTGAGAACCGACTTCTTGGTCTGGTAGACGGACAGGCCGGCACCCAGGATCAGTACCAGGCCACTGATAAACAGGATCAGCTGGCGCTTGGCCTCTTCCTTCTTCTTCGCTGCGCGAATAGGAAGTAGATTGATGCGGATCATTGGTCGTCAGACCTCCGCATCGCGAGGCCAACGGCCACCGACGCCATCGAACCGACCTCCGTCAGGAAGTCGACGTTGAAGTCCTTCTCGTTGATTTCGACGCGCCGAAACGCATTGACCAACTCGACAGCGAGCCCGGTCTTTTCCTGGATCGCCCGCGCCAGGCCCGGAACCCGGGCAGTTCCGCCACTCAGGAAGACACCACGAATCTCATCCTCGGCAGCCGTCGCTGCATAGAAATCCAAGGAGCGCTGAATCTCGGTCGCCACGTTGCCCGACACCTGGCGAATGATGGTCTCGACTTCCTCGGGCACCACAGCCTGCGCATCACGGATGATGTCACCGCCGATCTTCAGGGCTTCGGCCTCCTCGTAGGAAACATTCAACTGCTTCTGAATTTCCTCGGTGTACTGGTTGCCACCGAGGGTGATGTCGCGAGTGAACGCTGTCACCCCACCACGCAGGATGTTGATGTTGATAAGAGACGCGCCGATGTTGACCAGTACCACCGTGTCATCGGGGGCAATGTCGTAGTTGAGCTGGAACGCATTCTCGATGGCGAACGAGTCCACATCCATGACCACAGGGCTCAGGCCGGCCTCCTGCACAATGGCCGTGTAGTCGTTGATCATGTCCTTCTTGGCCGCCACCAGCAGCACTTCCATCTGGCCGCTCGCATCGCCGGCGGGGTCGAGGATCTGCACGTCGATGTTGACGTCATTGATGTCGAACGGAATGTACTGTTCAGCTTCCCACTGAATGCTCTCTTCGAGTTCGGTACGACTCATGATCGGCAGGTTGATCTTCTTGATGATCACCGAGTGTCCCGAGACCGAAGTGACAACCTCCCGGGTCTTGATCTTCTGCTCGGTCACCAACTCGCGGATGGAATCCACAATGACGTTGGAGTTCATCAGTTGGCCATCGACGACTGCCTCGGGAGGCAGCTTTTTCATGCCGAAGTTCGCCAACGACCACTTGCCCTTGGCGGAGACCAGCTCAAGCACCTTGATATAGGACGAACCTATATCGAGGGCGATTGCGTTTTTTGAGCTTCCGAAGGGAAGGAATCCCATCCTCGGCCTCTGGCATGCGTACGCCTGTGGACAAAGCCCACATAGACACGCGCGCGCCCGCAAAGCTGGGCTTTTCGGGCGTCGCTAACGACCCCTGAATCCAGCAAAAGCGCCGAAGATCCCTGGGTATTTCGTCTTCGAGTTTCCTTGAGCAGGGATCTCCTTGTCAAGCGCGGCGAGTCCAGCAGGTCAGCTATAGTTGCTTCGTGCGTCCGGGATTTCCCGCCATCACCGACTCCTCTCCGGGAGTTGCAGATCCGGGCACAGACTAGCTTCTGCGATGCGCCTGACCCACACGGACCAGATCAGAAACCTCCGTAATATCAGCAGTCTGGCGGGGATTTGCCTGGTAGTCTGCGCCGCGTTCGGCGCCGCTTGGGCTCTGCCTCCTGAACACTTCACGCTAGCGGCCGTGGGCTTCGGCATCAGCCTAGGTCTGGCCATCGCGAGTCATCGTCCAATTGGACACGAATCTCGCATTGCCACCGTTATTCTCGCTGTTTTGGTGGCAACGAGCCCCCTGACCCTGCCCCTGCTGGACGGCGGAGTCGCAGCCGCGGGAGCGCTGTCGGGGCTGTCAATGCTGGGGCCCGCAGTGGTAGCTTGCGCCGCTGCTGCCGCGACCCTTGGCCTGGCGAAACGACACGCCTGCGCCATGCTCCCGGGGCCCGCTGCGCTCTTCGTCGGCACAGCCGTTGGGCTCCTGTTCCTGTCCGGCAGCCTGCTGCCCCGCCTAGGACCAGTGGCCATCGGCCTGCTCGGCCTGGCGCTGTTGAGCCTGCCACTGCTGGTTGGCAAACCCGTAACGACAACACCCGACCCTGCAAACCCGCCCGTAGCTACCAAGGGCGGCTTACGAGGGGTACTGATCGGCGGCGGCGTCCCGCTCCTGCTGCTCATCGCCGGCCCTATCTACGGAACCACGCCGGGATGGTATGCACAGGCCATCAGCGGCTTGCTGCTCGGCTTCACGGTCGCAGCCCTGGCACGAGGCCGGGCAGCTACGTTCTGCAGCCACATCGGGCCCGCCCTGGCACCGCTCGTATTGCTCGCCTGCGGTGAACTGTTGCTACGCAGCCCAGTCCTGTTCCTCGAGGCCAGGGCCCTGCTCGGCAGCTTCCCTTCGAGCGGGTACCTGCTCAGTGCTAGCACGACCCTTGCCGTGTTCGGGTTGCTGGGCCTGTGTGCCGGGCCCAGCGGACCCAGAACTGCCCCCGCCGCCAGCCTCGGTTTGCTGGCTTGGCTGGCGCTACCACCGCTGCTCGGCAGCGACACGGCACTGCGGATGGTGGTGGGTGCTGCGGCTCTACTGAGCTTGCCCACAATCCTGGCAACAGCCCAAACGCGCAGTCGGATCGCAGGAGCGCTCTGTTCGCTGGCCGCGCTGATTGCGCTGGCCCTTCCCACCAGCCCGGCCGGCCTGCGACTGGTCGCGCCCTACGAGAGCTTCAATGAACCCGCACGCCTCGCGCAACTGGTCCGCACCGTGGCCTGGCGTAGCGCCCGAGTCGACGCCGGGCCTGCGGGCAGTATCGTCAGTTCCAGCACCGGCACGCAGCCACTGCTGTGGTACCGCGGCTCAAGCCTCTCTGTGGGGCCCCAGCAACGGTCTTCCGACCACCTCCTGGGCCATCTCCCAGGCCTTCTTGGCGATCCGGCCCGGTCCACTTTGATTGTGGGAACCAGCACCGGCGCGATCCTCGATGCCGCCAGGAGGAGTAGCGGCGGCGAAGTGTTGGTCTGGGAGCCCTTGGCGGGGCTTCGGGGACTCATCAGGAGGAATGGTGATTGGAACCGCCAGGCTGCCGCAGACCCAGCCGTTCGGTTCCTGCAAACGAATCCACTCGGCGCACCAGGTCGCGGCGCCTATGACGCGATCCTGCTCGACCTGCCGCCACCATGGTGGCCCGGTGGCGCGACCAGCTACGGCACAAAGCGCCTGAACCGGGTAGCCGAGCACCTCTCCGGCCACGGCGTTGCAGTATTTCGGCTCCCCCTAGGCTTCCTTTCAGCCGACGAGTTGGGCGCATTCATTGGCAACGTCTGCAGCCGCTTCGCGGGAGTATCGGCCTGGCTCAACCCCAGTGGAGCACGCCATCTACTACTGGTCGCCAGCAGTTCAGAGGGCGCCATCGACGCCGGCGCATCCTACCGAGCCTGGCAGCGAGCCGCTGTCCGCGAGGACCTGAGCGCCGCCGCCCTGGCCGGCCCCGCCGATGTACTCGAACGCCTGCTCGCAGACCGCAAAGTACTCATGAACATGGTGAAAGAGAGCCACCACCGTAGTTGGGTCGGTACGGCGATGGTCTCGGGTAGCCGAGTCAGACACGGTCGGCGCGGCCTTCCCCTGGCGGCACTGGCCGAAGCGGTTGGACGGAACGATCCCTTGCTCGAGCTGAAGACCGTTCCAGAGGATGAACTGGCCGCACTGCAAGAGCGCCTCAAACGTTCTGGTGAGGTGCGCCGAATCTACCTGGAGATGCTCGGACACTGGGCCGCTGGAGAGGCCAGCGAGGCCCTCCAACTCGCAGCGCAACTGGCCCAGGAATCCAGTAGCCCGGCGCGAGACCTCAAGGCCGTCATCGAGCCCTGGCTGCGGCGGGGCGATGCACTGCGAGCCCAGGGCCTGCTGCAGCAGGCCCGATCGGAGTTCCTGATGGCAGCATCGTTCTCACCCAAAGACATGGAAGCCAACCTCAAGCTGGCCGGTGTCTGCCGCGGACTGGGCGAGCTCGACGAAGCCGAGCGCTACTACAAGATCGTCATCAACGAGCAGCCGCAGCACCTGGATGCGGCCCTGGGCCTGGCGGACCTCAGGCAGCGCCAGGGTCGCCTGGCAGATGCTGTCGAACTGTTGGAGAAGGTCGAGGACAGCCACCCGGGCTCCTATGAGTTGCTGGTGAACCTCGCCTTCGTGCAGATGCAACTGGCGCGCGGCACCGACAAGAACATGAACCACCGGCTTTCCAGGGCAAGGGTCCTGTTCCAGAGAGCGGCCGCCCTGGAGCCGGGCAGACCCGAGGGCCGAGCCGGCCTCGGCGAGGTCTACTACCGCATGGGCCAGGCTCAGCGGGCTCTGACCGAGTTGGACCGTGCCCTTCTCCTCCAGGACAGTTGCCACTACCGCAGTTGGCGAGGACATGCCCTGTACACATTGAACCGCAAGGACGAGGCCGAACGCGAGGTTCAAACTGCCCTGCTGGCCTGCCCGGACCTGGTCGACGCGCTGGTGCTGCTGGGCAACCTCACCGCCGACCAGGGTCGCTACGACCGTGCGCGCGAGGCCTGGCAGCAGGTCCTGACACTACAACCAGGCAACCAGGCTGCTTCCTTCAACCTGGATCAACTGGGCAAGAGTGGAGTCGAGCAGCTGCAGTAAGCGAAACGAACGGGCATAGGGAGCACTTCAAGCGGCTTGCTCCCCGGTCCCGGAGCAGGTCTCAGTAGACGTGACGCCAGGATGAGTACACGAAGTCGGCGATGCTGGTCGGCGTGACCTGGATGGCCTGCATGGCGCTCTGGTTCACGGAGCCACCGTCCAGGTTGAGGGCATACATCCGTCCGTTGGCAAACACAGGCTCCGACACCATGCCCGTCATCTCGGTGTAGAGATTGTCGGTGACGGTGTAGCTGTCGGTGGTGACATCGAAAATGCCGCCGCCACAGGTTTCGACATTGAGGCCATAGACACGGCTGTTGCCGACCAGGCAGGGATCGGGCCCGGGGATGTGGGTTGCAAAGAACATCCGCCCAAAGACGACGGTCGGCGAACCCACCACCTTCTCACCCACGCCCGTAAAGCGGTAGAAGCCGCTGCTGTTGAACAGCGCGGCGCCCGACGCACAGGGGGCCGCCACGGAAGCCACGCAACCAAAGGGGCTGGGGTCCTTGCGCACGTACACCCCTCCGCGGTCGGTGGTGTAGATGTTGTGCGGGCTGCCACTGGCGTAATAGACGAGCAGTTCGCCAGCCTGCGAAAAGAACGGTGCCGGCGCATAGTAGACATGCTGAGCATCGTCACTGCTGTCGGGCGTCGAGAAGGTGCAGATGGTCGGGCTTCCTGGCGAAGCCTCGTTGAACTTCACCTTGAACACGTAGCCCAGGGAGTCACCGATGTACCCGACATCCACTGAGCCATCGCCATCGACATCGGCGAGTGCCGGGGAACCAAACAGGCCTGCTTCGGGCGGGATGTACTCCTCGAACGAGTCACTGTCCTGGTTGGACAACGACGGGTGGCTGACTGCATAGCCCTCCTCGGCATAAACCGTCGGCACCCTGCTCGTGCCGCTGCTGTCGATATCGTGGATATAGATCGCCGCTTGCGCATAGTTGACGGAAGCGCTGGCGACTCCCACGCCCGGTCCCTGAGAACCGGCTCCCCAGACCGCTAGCCAGCGTTTCTCCGCAGTCGTGCCGCTCGCATCGTAGAAGGCCGAGATGCCCGGCGACCCCACCGCACGTCCCTTGCCCAGGGCGGAGTCGACATCCAAGTCGGTGCGCTCCCACATAAAACGAGGCGCATAGGGGTTGGTGACATCCAGTGCGTAGGTATGGCGAGCGCCAAAACCGCCGGACCAGACCACCACTCGGTGCCACTCACAGCCGTCGACATCGATGACACCATCCTTGTCACTGCCGGCGTAAGAGGGGCCTCCGCAGCCCGACAGTCCGGTCTTGTAGCCATCCAGCCAGATGTGCTCGACGCTGACCCGGCCGTCGTTCACCGAAGTCTGTCCGCTGCGCATCAGGTCGTCCGCTTGAAAGTCATCGAACTCTCGCACCAGGGCCCCATCAGGATCGCGGTGCAGCTTGTGGCGTGGAATGTAGAACCAGAACTCACCACCTTCATGGCCAACCGTGTCCAGTGAGAACGCATGCAGCATGCCCGCATTGGAGTTGATGTAGACCATCGACGGCAACGTAGCGAGCTTGGCCTTGTAGTTGATGAAATGCGGCTCGGTCGCAATGGAATCCAGCGAAGCCGGAGCAACCACGGCAAGGCTGTGACCCGTATCGCCCATCTTCCACGGACCTCGCGGCAGGCCGGTACTGAGAAACACCGACGTGGAAACGCCACGCAAGAAGTTCACGAGCAACTGCGCATCGTGCCAATCGCCGTCGCAGTCAAAGTCATAGTCCTGCAGGATCGTGCTGCACTGAGTGTTCGACGAAAGCCCAATAGAGCCCTCTTCCACGAGCAGAGTCGTCAGGTCCGTTCCCGCTCCCAGCGAACTGCGATCAAAACGCAGCAGCGTGCTGCCGAACTCCATGGCCAACTTCGCCGTGTAGCCAGTCCGCTGGAGGTCGGTGTTCCAGGTACCCAGGGACTCGAACTGGTTCTGCTCGTTCGCGTCGGCCATCCGTGAAGCCAGTAGCTGGCCGGCGTCCCACAACTCGCCCGCGGGTCCGGTGCCGGTAAGCACGTCTCCGTAGGTAGCAGCGGTCGGGTCGTTCTCAACGCCGTACGCAAGCAGGTGGCCCTTGAACAGCGGATGGCCACCCTGTACATCAAAATACGACGCGAACAGGCGATCCCCAGCAGGGCTCATCGAGATGGCAGCGTTGCTGTAGCTACCCGAGAAGCTGTCGTTGAGGATGCCCCAGATCGAAGTACCGATACTGCCGGGAACCGGAGCGGCGTAAAACAGGCCCTGGCCGAGTTGAGCCGTCGACTGAAACAGGGTGACAGCGTCGGGCGTGAGACTACTTGAGTTGCTGTCGACGAGGATCGTGTGCGTCTTCACCGACCCCGTGCCAGCCACCGGCGCCGAGAAGGTGTTGTAGGCCCAGTACGCGACATTATCGAGATAGCAACCCTGCCCCGGCAGGCCCGGCAGCGGATTGATGGAGGGGTCATTGCAGAGCATGTCCTGGGCAGGAGTCGGCGTGAAGTAGCCTGGGTTCGGGCTGTTGTCATCCTGGCCGATATCGGTTGCCAGGATGATGACGATCAGTTCCGAGCAGCTGTATCGGAAAGGGCCAGCCTCCCAACTTGGGGTAGACGACCAGGTCTCCGAAGCCCAGTACTCGAGCAACTCCGAGTAGGTCTCCGCGAGCTTGCGATCCGTATTGGTACTGGGCACCCAGCCGTTCAGCCGGGCAACCATGCTCGCCTTCGCCGTTCCCGGATAGGCCAGTGGCTCGAAGCCGATGCTGTCGCCACCGAGACCGTCCTTGGTCAAGGCGATCCCGAATTCAAAGCCCACGGGAGCAGCATCCATCACCTTGATGACGTAGTCCTTGACGTAGGACCAGCGAGTTCCCGCGGTGCCGATGCTCGAATCGCCATCCCAGGCCGCACCCATCCGGGCACTGTCTTCGATCAGGAAAAGCACGGTGGGCAGAACTGCCGGGAGAGGCTCCTGAGCCTGCGCCTGGCCGGTAGGCGCAAGGACCAGGCCCACAGCAACCGCTGCGACAATTAACCACTGCCGTTGGCTGGGACGCTCAGAGCAACCCATTGCAACTCTCCACGAGGCCGGTACGGGCAAACAGGAAGCCACCAGTCTTCGCATTCGCAGAAGCGTCGGCCATCTCTCCGGTGGACAGGACGTCCATGGCGTAGGCGATGTTACTGACGCCCGTTCCCGCGGGCGGCTGGTTGCAGACGGCCTGGCAGACATCGACCCGGTACGTCGACAGGGTGAACGCATTGGCCTTGATAACCAGCGGCACAGCCACTGCAGCGGCGGCGCTGGGATGGATCCAATCGAGCAGGCAGTTGTTGGCGGCCTGCGAGGCCGATGTGTAGACGGTGATCATGTTCACCGTGTCGTCCTCGGCGAGCTGCCGGGTGTGGTCCAGGCCACTAATAGCTCCGTACTGCAACTGCTTGTGATGACGCATGTTCTGCGTGATCTTCATGTCGAGTTGCGCAGCCGTAATCGCCGTGACGCCCAAAATGGTCAGGGTCACCAGCGCCACCATCACCAGGATCAAGGCAAAGCCCTGCTGGTCGCCAGCGAGGCCCTGTACCTTTGCTCGCAGCGGCAGGCGCATCATTACCAGTTCCCCTTGGTGACCTGCCAGGTACCGATGGCGTTGCGCAGTGTCACCTCAGTGCGGGCTACCCGCCGGTGATAGCCGTCGGCAGTACCACTGGCCGAATGGGTATCCCCCGCGTCCAGGTCGATGGGACTCGAGACCGCAGAAAAGTTCTCGTCCTCGCGGATGGTGCGCGCCGTCAGCATGATTCGGGCACCGCCGAGGTTGTGCCACTTGACGGTCGTCGGGCTGAGGTCATGGGTGTAGTGCCAACTCGCGGCCAGATCGCAGTCCGTGCCCAGGCCCGGCTCGCAGACCTGAACCTGGAGATCCTCAATGCCAAGTGCCACTGGGATGTCCGTTGCAGTGGGATAGCCTCCAGTCAGGTTTACAGCGAACAGGTCAGGTACATAGTAAAGGACTGGGAGGTCAGGGCCACCCATTCCTATGCTGTCGGTCGCGTTCTTGTCGATGTAGTAGGCGACGTACACGGGCGGTCCGCAGATCATCATTGCCGGCAGGTTGTTGGGACACTCCCCGACATAGTCGGCCTGCGCATTGGCGTTGACCGGCACTGTCTGGCCCGAACCGGTGCCGTTGACCGACCAGATGTACGACGCCGGCCGACCGCGTACCGAGGGCGCAAAGCACATGATCCGGGTACGGGTCCCGTTGGTCGCGTACTGGGCGGACTGGGTTGGATAGTCGCCATGAAAGGTAATGCTGGTGGTGCCGCAGGTGTGACGGACATTCATATCGGTAATGGCCCATGTGGCCCGATTGGGATCCATCATGAACAGCTCAATTGCATCAGGCCCGGCGCCGCCCACATTGTCACGAACATGCAGGGCATACACCGGCTTGCTGGAAAGCCCACCCTGGCCAGACTCGCCCCAGGAGCCGCCATCGTGGCCGGTCCCGAAACCGGCGGAGGCGGTGTCACGCGTGAGCATCTCCATCGCGACCCGCAGATTCTGCTGCATGCTGCCCATGTCTGCCTGGGCCCGGAAGGCCTGGGTCTGGCTGATGAAGACCGTGTAGATCATTACGCTGACCAGGCTCGACAAGACCACCGTAATCAGCATCTCCACCAGGGTGAAGCCGGCACTGTTTGCGGGGCGCCTCATATGGCGTCCGGGCTCAGGTCGAGGGGGTCCCACGAGTCGACCAGGCGGGTCGCTCCCACGGTCACACCGTGGCGACGGTTGGTGTGTGGATCGTCATAGGTAACTCGCACCCGGATCAAGAGCCGATTGGGGTTGCCACTGACCAGCGGCTCTGTGTGGAAGGAACGCAGAAAGATGGTCGGGCCCAGGGTCAGGTTGGTGTTGCCGAGACCATTCACCCGCAAACCGCCGTCGAGGTGACAGAGCGTCTCGAGGCCGTCGACACTGGCCGTGGGGAACACTGTCAGAGTGGAACAGTTCAGATCGGGATCCAGGAAGCCCGCCACGAAGGTCTGGCCCATCAGCTTCTCGAGGCCGTCCTGGGCGAGGGTGGTCGCAAGGCCCAGCCGGTACGCGTTGGCGTTCGACGCAATCGCGGCCGCCTGCAGCCGCCAAAGAGCAAGAAGACCAATCAGCATCACCGACAGGGCGATGAGCAACTCGATGAGCGTGAAGCCACCGATCGATTTCCGGCGACGACCCGCCGACGAACGTCGCGACCCGGCAAGCATCATCAACCCCCCGCCGCGATCCGGGCGCCACCACCCCGGTTGATTCGAACGATGCGCTGCTCCACAAAGGGGGCCGACTTGTTGCGCAATACGACGCGGATGACCCCGCCAGTGAAGTCCTGGGGATCATTGAGCAGGTAGCCCCGCGGACTGAAGACGATGGCATCGGGAAGGCTGTAGCCTGGCGCGCCCAGCAGCGGCTGCCAGACCTCGATACTCACCCCCATGCGCTCGTTCGGGCCGGCGAACAGGTCATAGACGCCATCCTGGGCCAGGGCCCAGGTCACTGGAGTCGTCGCCGGGTTGGCCACCCGCACTTCGTAGCGACCGCGGTTCGCAGTGGTAACGCCATCGTCAGGTTCAGGATCGCTCTCCACGAGTACCAGGGCGAACTCCACGTTCGATGTGATCGCGCTTGTTCGACATAGATCCACCACGGACGCTAACTCCCGAGCCGCCCCATTGAGGCGGAAACGACCCATCAAGTGGGAAAGGTCGACCGCCGTAATCGAGACGACAACCGCCATTATGACGACTACCACCAGCAACTCCAGGAGGGTGAAGCCGCCCGAAGCCTGTGAAGGAGTCGCAATAATCGTGCCCCGGCGAAACAGTCCAGGGGAAGGCGAGCGGTCAAGCGAACAGGCCCCGCGGGCAGCGGCGCCAGACGCCGAAAAACCCCGCAAACTGTCGTCGGTTCGCAAAGATTTCAAGGTTTCACCCTTTGTCGGACGCGCTGCGACAACAGTTCGTGGTAGCGGCGGCGCTGCTCGAGCGGTGCCTTGCTCATTCCCGGGCCTCCAGCCTGCTCGAGCAAGCCGGCTGCTCGCTCCAGGGCCTGCTCCGCATCCTTCAGCCGCCGTTGCTCGGCGGCCTCCGGCTGCTCGCCTTCGGGATCTTCCAACAGGAGCCGCACGGTTTCCAGCAAAACCCGCTCTTCTCCCTCATCAATGACCATCATTCCGCGCTTTCCACCCGCCGAAGCGCGACCCTTCTCAATCTCAACGAGTGCCTGCTCGACATCTCCGCGAGCCAGGGCAACTTCCGCCAGGTAGCGGCGTAGTTCTCCCCGATCGGGCGAAAGCTCGAGCGCGCGCTGAAACAACTCCTCGGCTTCTTCGAGCCGGTCAGCCCGCAGATACAACTGCCCCAGCGAGGACAGCACCGCCGACGACTCTGAGTTCTTGGCGAACGCGGTACGCAACAAGGTCTCTGCCGCCAGCACCTTTCCGTCCTCCAACAGCAGGACTGCCTTGCCCCGATAGCCACCGAAGTACTCTGGCTGGTACTCGATGGAGCGCTGGAAGAGTTGCCTGGAAGCGGGCCTCAAGGCCTCGAATCCCGATGCATACAGGGCCCAGCCCTTGCCGTAGAGGGCGGGAGCATAGTGGGGGTCGAGGTCAATGGCCCGATTGTAGGCAGCCTCAGCCTCTACCAGGTCATTGTCACGCAGCAAGGCATCACCGCGTTCTGTCCAACCGGCAGCCGAGCCACCACAGGCCACCAGGGCAAGTGCCACTACAAGGATGGCTGTGCCCGCCCGCGTCATGCACGAGTTCGGTGAAGCCATCAGGCCGTCTCAGGAGCCGCGGCCGGAGGGGATGTCGATGCCGTAGTCCTTCATCTTGTACAGGAGGGCTCGGTGGGACATCTCCAGCAGCCGACATGCGTGGGTGCGGTTGCCGCCAGTCTTCTCGAGCGCACGCACAATAAGTTCCGCTTCGAGGTGGGCGAGTCGGCGCTTCACCGACAGGTCCGAGTCATCCATGGAAGCGAGGGGCATCGAGCCTCCCGCGCTGACCGGCGGAGGAAAGCCGTCAAGCCCCAGCAGCGGCCCGTCCGACAGGATCATTGCCCGCTCCATGGCGTTCTCCAACTCGCGGACGTTGCCAGGCCATGCGTAGCTGGCCAGCGCTGCCTGGGCAGCTCCGTCGAGCCCCTCGATGGCCTTGCCGAACTTCCGGTTGAAGCGTTGCAGGAAGCTGGCAATGAGCAGTGGGATGTCATCCTGGCGCTCGCGCAGTGGCGGCACCAGGATGTGCATCACGTTGAGTCGGTAGTAGAGATCTTCGCGGAAGCTGTCCTCGCGAACCAGCTGACTCAGATCTCGCGAAGTCGCCGCGATGACCCGCACGTCCACCTGCTCGCTCTTGTTCTCACCGACTCTGCGTACCTCTTCGTTTTCCAGCACTCGCAGCAGCTTCACCTGCAGCGGCGAGGGCAGCTCGCCCACCTCGTCGAGGAAAATCGTACCGCCATCCGCCTCGTGGAAAAGTCCCTGCTTCGCCCGGACCGCTCCGGTAAAGGCCCCACGGGCATGGCCGAACAACTCAGACTCGAGCAGGTTCTCGGGGATCGCACCGCAGTTGACGGCCACCAGGGTGCAACTGGACCTATCCGAGTGGCGGTGAATGGCGCGAGCCAGTAGTTCCTTGCCGGTACCACTCTCGCCGGTCAGAAGGACGGTCGTCTTGAACGGCGATATCTTGGTGACCGTCGCGAAGATCTCCTGCATCACCGAAGAGTCACCGACGATGTCGTCGAAGTGGAAGTGCTGGTCGAGTTCCTGGCGCAGGCGGCGATTGTCCCGGCTCAGTTGCTCGCGCTCCTGGATCTTGCGCAACAGCAGGATGACTTCGTCGGCCTTGAACGGCTTGTTGAAGTAGTCGTAGGCACCTTCCTTCATGCAGTCGATGGCCACATCGTCACCACCGTAAGCAGACATCATTACGACGTAGATGTCGGTGGCGACGTCGCGCTTGCGAATCTCGCCGAGCAACTCGCGACCGTCCATCCCGGGCATCCGGATGTCGCTGATCACGATGCCGAAGTCGCCGTCATCGAGCATCGTCAGCGCCTCGTTGCCACCGGCGACCGAGACCGGCTCGTAGCCCGCCTTTTTCAAGACGACGAGCAGCAAATGACGGATGTTCTCCTCGTCATCAACGATCAGAACCCGTTTCATGCGCGCCGGAATGCTTGCCACGGTTACCTCGACTGAGATGCTACCTTGTTAGCGAAATGGCGCCCCGCAGACCGCGGCGAATCCTGTTCGTCTGTCACGCATATGCCCCGGACTCGAGTTCCGGAGTAGAAGTGTACACGGCACGCCTCGCAGCGGGCTTGCAGCGGGGCGGGAGGTGGCAGGCAACCGTGGTCACCGCACGGCTTCGCCCAGGCCAGCCTCAGAATTCGATCGAGCCAACCACCGTGGACGGGGTCCCGGTGCAGGGGATCGTACAGAACTACCCCTACCGGGGCCTGCCCGAGGCTGTCGATGACCCCGCACTGGACCGCGTGTTCGCCGGCATCGTCAGGCAGTTCCGACCAGACCTGGTGTCCGTCCAAACTCTGGCGGGCCTGTCGGCTGGCTTCCTGGACGTGGCCATGGCCGCCGGAGTCCCGGTCGCTGTCCACCTGCACGACGGCTGGTGGTCCTGCCCCTCAGGTGGCCAGCGGTTGCATGGCGACGGCAGCCTCTGCCTGCCCGTCGATCGCAGCCGTTGCAGCAGTTGCTTCGCCACCTACCTGCACCACGAGGGCCCACTGGAACGCGGCGCTCGGGCACTGGCTGCACGCCTGCCCGAACGTGTGCCCGCCGACACCCTGCATCGCGCCTTTCAGAGCCTGCCCAGCGGTGGACAGGAGTTCCTCCGCCGCATCAACGAGCGGGGTGCTCGCCTGAGAGAGCGACACGCTCCGACCGATGGCGGCACGAGCAGGGCGGCTCAGGTTGACCCGGCGATTGCTGCGCGTTCGCAACGCCTGCAACAGGTACTGGCACGGGTGGACCAGGTCATTTCGCCCAGCCGCTTCCTGGCCGAGTCACTCGCCGCGGACGGACTGCACTTCCCCACTCTGAAGGTCGAGGCCACCGGCGTTCCCCTGCCGACCGACAGCATGCAACCGAGGGGCACGACTGAGGGAGCGCTACGCGTGTTGTTCCTGGGCACCTGGGTGCGGCACAAGGGGCCACAGGTACTGGCGCAGGCCCTGGCTACACTGCCGGAGGACCTGTTCACCGACGGCCTGATCCAGGCACAATCCGTAGGACCCGTGCCATTCCCCGCATTCCAGCAGGACACCCTCGCCGAGTCGCATGGGCGCCTGCTCGCAAGACCCGCAGTCGAGCCCAGCGAGGTGCCCGCACTGTTGGCATCCGTAGACGTGGTCGTGATCCCGTCACTGTGGGCAGAAAATGCGCCGTTGGTCGCCCTGGAAGCGCGAGCCGCGGGCACGCCGGTAATCGCGAGCAGGCTGGGTGGCCTCCCGGAGCTGGTCCGGGATGGAGTCGATGGCAGGCTGTTCCCACCCGGAGACGTGCAAGCACTGGCCGACATCCTCGAAGAACTGGCCCGCAACCGAGCATCGTTGCAGACACTGGCCAATGGCCTCCGCCCCCCCCGATCGGTGGCGGATTTCGTCGCCGCAATCGAGGCCACGTACTGCGAGCTTCTCGACGCCAACTCCGCCCGAGCCACGGGCACATGAGCACAGTGACCACGGCACCTCTGCTCATCGAGCACGACGCACCGGACAGCCGGACCCAGCAGTCGCCACCGAGCATTGCCGCGGCGATCCCCACACTCAACGGCGGTCCGCGCCTCCTGGAGATGCTCGAGGCTCTGTTCCTGCAGCAACTATGCGGCGCAAGGCTCGAGGTCCTGATCGCGGACTCGCAGTCCGATGATGGCTCCATCGACGAAGTCCGGCGACGGTTTCCCAGTGTCCGCCTGTTCACCGTGGAACGGCAGCGATTCAACCACGGCCTGGTGCGCAGCGCCCTGGTCAAAGCGGCACGTGCTCCACTGGTAGCGATGTTCAGCCAGGACGCGGTGCCGGTGGGCGAGCACTACCTCACGACCATGGCGACGGCGCTCGACCGAGATCACGTCGCCGGTGTGTACGCCCGGCAGGTACCACGAGCAGGCGCCGACCCACTGGTCAGGGAAATGCTCAATCGCTGGACCCCCGCCCCGCTGGACGGAGCCCCGGCCGCTCCCAGACTCCAGCAACTGTCACGGGACCAGCAGCTCAGTACCCTGTCCCCTCAGGAACAGATGCAACTGGCACGGTTCGACAACGTAGCTTCCATGGTTCGCGCCGATGTCGTGCTCAGTCTGCCCTTCCCGGCCCGGGACTTTGGCGAAGACATCGCCTGGGGAGCCAGGGTCCTGGCGGCCGGCTTGTCCCTGGCCTACCTGCCTACTGCCTGCGTCGAGCATCACCACGATCCAATGATCGGCGAGACCTTTCGCCGCAACCGCCTCGCTCATCGCCAGGCTCACAGCGAGTTCGGCTTGCACTCGGTGCCAGACCTGCGTCGCCTCGCGCTGGCCCTGATCGCAGGCGTCCCTGGCGACTTCAAACAGGGGCCGATCTGGGCACTCCGCGGACTACCACGCCGCGGTGCTGCACTGCTGGGTCAGTGGGCCGGTGCCAGGGATGCGGCACGCACGGCCCCGCCAGACAGCGAACAACCCGCCACCATCCACTAGTGTCCTGATGGAAAGACCCGATGCGGATTCTGCTCGTTACCCATCGCTACCTGCCGCATAGCTCCGGGGGCGTGGAGACCTGGACGCGGGCAATGTCCGCAGGTCTCTCAGCCGCCGGGCACGAGGTGGCGATTCTCAGCCGCGACGACCGCGAACAGGGCGGTGCCGCCTTCTCCTGGCATTGCGTCGCGGCTGCGTCCACACGGGTCTACTGGCTGCGACATCGCCTGCTCGACGCCCGCAACCACCGTGACACCTGGCACGACCCGCGGCTGGTCGCACCCCTTGACGCCGTGTTCGACGACTTCAAGCCGGACCTCGTACACCTCGCACACCCCGACGGCTGGGGCATCGTCCCACTCGAACTGGCGCGCCAACGCGGGCATGCCACTGCAGTCACATTGCACGACTACAAGTGGCTGTGCGGCCGCGGGCAGATGCTGCACCCGACAGGTGAGCGCTGCCTGCAGACCGACGAAGACCGCTGCGTGCGCTGCACTCGCGACCAACTGGGCCGGAGCGGTGCCCACGCACTGGCGTCCCGGCTCGCTCCGGCAGCACTGCTCCGCTGGGCGATGCGCGACTCTGCGGCCGACCCGCAAGCGAGCAGCGGCGAACCCGGAACTCTGGCACGGCAGCGGTGGCGGACCGCCCACATCGCTCTACTCGGCGCACTGCGTGACTGTGACCTGGTGTTCGCGCCGTCCCGCTTCGTCGCCAACCGGTACGACGCCGAGGGCCTCGGCCGAGAGGTCATCGTCATCGCCAACGGCCTCGATCTCGAGTTGCCCGCGCCTCGGTCGCGGCGTCAGGACAAGTCGGCGAACAGCAGAAGGCAGGGTCCCCTGCGCCTCGGGTTCTTCGCCAACGACCACCCCAGCAAAGGCCTGACTATGCTGCAGGACGCCGTCGCCTCGCTGCCTGCCGGCAGCGTCGAGCTCCAGGTCCACGGCCCGCACAGAGAAACCAGCAACGGCGGGGCCTGGGTCTACCGGGGCGCGTACCGCCGCAGCGAAGTGCTGGCGCGCATGGCCGAAATCGATGTGGTCGCGATCCCGTCGACCTGGGACGAGAATCAACCGATGGTCGCCCTCGAGGCCCGTGCCGTGGGCAGGCCACTGGTGGTCGCCGATGTCGGCGGTCTGCCCGAACTGGTCAAAGATGGCGACGACGGATGGGTGCTGCCAGCCGGTGACCCCGAGCGATGGGCCGAGACCATCGCCCTGCTGGCAGCAGACCCACAGCGAGTCGATGAGGCCGCAGCCCGTAGCGAGCCGCCCGCATCCGCGGCATCCATGGCAGAGGCTTATCTACATGCCTACCGGAAGGCCCTCGGCAAAGAGACCTTCGGGCCTGCGTTGACGGGGGCCCCACCTGTTGAGGACAATGACGCCTTGCGGCAACAGTGCCGTACTGAATCAACCGCTGATTAGCAGCCTAGTTCGGAGCGCCAGATGGCCAGTAAGGGAGCACTTGTCCTGCCAGCGGGGGTTACTCTGCAACTCGAAGAGGGAGCGCTGTCGATTCAGCACCAGGGTGACATTGTCATCGAGGGAGTCCCGGCGCAGCCCCTGCACGCGGTGAGTTCCGAGAAGGGCAACGTGAGGCTGTGCTGTCCGGAGGCGCTCAGCCTGCACCGGGTTACGGCACCAGCGGGCACCGTGTCGATCGCCGGCAAGGTCACGCTGCAAAGCATCGAGGCGAAGGCCGTCGAGTTCGGTTCCGGAGCCCTCAAGATCAGCGTGATCAACGCAGCGAAGTCCATCGCCTTGAATGGCGCCAAGATTGAAGCGGACGTCGTCCTGGCACCCAAAGTCGACATTGCTGCCGGCCTGAAGGGTCGCGCCTCGGCAATCGAGTGTGACAACGAACTCGGCCCGCACAAGCTTCGCGGTGGCTTCAATCTCAGCGAGTTTGTCTCGTTGATGCCCACAGGCGCCGCCATCCTGAGGGCCCATGGGATCAATGTGCCGGCCAGCGAGGACGAGCTCGACGAGGATGATGAGGAACCCGAGCCTGCCCCGGAGGCAGCAGAACCAGAACCCGAGCCAGAGAGCGAGCCCGCCGACGACCAGGTCGAGGCCGCGCCCGCGGAGCCGGAGGCAGACGAAGACGTTGACGCCGTCCCCGATGCCATAGCCCTCGAGGCGAGCCCGCTGGAAGAGCAGGTCTCGGACGCCCCCGCACCACAGGAGGTCACGCCCGAGCCACTCGCTGAGGAGCCGGCGGTCGAAGAACTGCCTGATGCCGAGGCACTGGAAGCTGAGTCGGCAGTCGAAGAGCTACCCGATGCTGAGGCACTGGAAGCCGAGCCGGCGGTGGAAGAGCCGGCGGTCGAAGAGTTGCCGGACGCCGAGGCACTGGAAGCCGAACCGGCGGTCGAAGAACTACCCGATGCTGAGGCACTGGAAGCCGCCGAGGCACTGGCAGATGCCGAGGGCCCAGACAGAGCCGAGGAGGTTATTGCGGCGGCACCCACCGACGAGATCGAGGAAGTCATCGAGGCCGCGCCCGCCGAAGAGATCGAAGAAGTCATCGAGGCCGCGCCCGCCGAAGAGATCGAAGAAGTCATCGAGGCCGCGC
>CAZBDA010000105.1:0-18050 GCA_964490445.1 uncultured Rickettsiales bacterium
TGGAAGCGGCCTATGCTCAGATTGGCGCGGGAGTAGGTGTCGACGTAGCACTCCCCGGCATGGGTCCCGCCGGAGCTGGTGTAGATGCCGTAGTGGTGGACGTCGGCCGAGCTGGAGGGCGCCCAGCCATAGACCACCTCGGTGTACTGATTCAGGGGGATGTTGGAGGTATAGATGGCCGCGCTGGTGGAGTCGGGCAGCACTGCCTGGTCCATGTTCTGGTTGTTGATGATCGAGGCGTGGAAGTTGGCGGCTTCGGCGTTGTTCTCGGCTCGCTGCATCATGTTGAAGACCGCCAGCCAGCCCCCGCCGTTGAAGGTCATCTCGCAGTAGGCCTGGAAGCTGTTGCCGTCGCTCTCGGGGTCCAGGGCATAGACGCCGTCGGCAGCGCCGGGATCGTTTGCGAGAATGTCCGCGCAGCTGGTCCCCGTGCAGGCGGGCGGCACCGTGCCGTCGCAGTTGTAGTCGGGGTCATCGCAGGCTTCACCGGCTCCCGGGTAGAACAAGGCGCCGCTGGAACTGTCGTCGCAGTCGTCGTCGCTGTTGCCCGCGAGCCCATCGGCGCCGCAGGTGGTGAAGCCGTCGCCGTCGCTGTCGAAGCCCTCGTCGGTGCTGGTGTTGCAGTCGTTGTCGATGCCATCGCAGATCTCGGCGTTGCCCGGGTAACTGGCCGCCTCGCTGTCGTTGCAGTCGTCGTCACTATTGCCGGCGACCCCGTCGGGACCACAGGAGTTCACTCCATCGCTGTCGCCGTCGAAGCCCTCGTCGATGCCGCCGGTGCAGTTGTTGTCGAGGCCGTCGCAAACTTCGGCTGCCGCGGGGTGCACCTGTGCCAGGGCGTCGTTGCAGTCCAGGGCGTTGGCGCTGGCGCCGGCCGGCAGGCTGCAGGCGAGCAGAGAGCTCGAGGGGTCGCCGTAGCCGTCTCCGTCACTGTCACTGTAGAAGGTGTTGCCCACGCCCTCGTCGATGCCGCCGGTGCAGTTGTTGTCGACGCCATCGCAGACCTCGGTTCCGCCGGGGTAGCTGCCAGCGTCCAGGTCATCGCAGTCGCTGAAGTCTGCGATGTAGCCCGGCGGCGGGTCGCAGGCGACCGCTGACATGGCGGGGTTGCCGAAGCTGTCGCCGTCCAGGTCCGCGTACCAGGTGCTCGGCGCTGCTGTGCCCTCGTCGACCTGGGTGTCGCAGTTGTTGTCGATGCCGTCACAGACCTCGCTGGCGTTGGGATTGGCGGCGGCGTCGAGATCGTTGCAGTCGCTGGAGTCGGCGATGTAGTTGGGTGGTGGGCTGCAGGCCACTGCCGACAGTGCCGGGTTGCCGAAGCCGTCAGCGTCGAAGTCGGCGTACCAGGTGCTCGGTGCGGCTGTGCCCTCGTCGACCTGGCCGTTGCAGTCGTTGTCGATCTCGTCGCAGATCTCGGTTGCGCCGGGATAGGCCGCTGCATCGAGGTCGTCGCAGTCATTGGCGTCGGCCACGTAGCCCGGCGGTTGGTTGCAGGCGCTTGTGCTGGTGGCGGCCCGTCCGTAGCCGTCGCCGTCGGCGTCGAGGTACCAGGGGGTCTCGCCGCTCGCACCGGCCTCGTCGACCTGTCCGTCACAGTCGTTGTCGACGCCGTCGCAGGACTCGGGGCTCGGAGTGCTCAGGTTGGCGTTGCTGTCGTCGCAGTCCTCACAGGCCGCCGTGCCGTCGCTGTCGGCGTCCTCGTAGCCCACCGAGCCATCGCAGTTGTAGTCCGCCGGATCGGCGCAGTCCGCCTCGGCAGCGCCGGGGTGGTAGGCCGCGTCGCTGTCGTTGCAGTCATCAGCGATGGCCGCATAGCCGTGCGGCTGGCTGCAGGACGCCTGGCTGGTGCCTGGGTCTCCGTAGCCGTCGCCGTCGGCATCGAGGTACCAGGTGGGGGCGTCGATGGCGCCCTCGCTGGCGTCGCCGTCGCAGTCGTGGTCGATGTCGTCGCACAGCTCGTCGGCGCCGGCGTGGATGCTGGCATCGCTGTCGTCGCAGTCGCCATCACCCGGGCTGAAGCCGTCGCCATCGGCGTCGTTGTCTGCGCTGTCGTCGTCGCCTGCGGCCGAGTCATCGTCTCCCGCTGTGTCGTCGTCGCCTGCGGCCGAGTCATCGTCACCTGCTGCGGTGTCGTCGTCGTCTGCTGCGGTGTCGTCATCACCGATGACTGCGTCACCGCATGCCGCGCTGAGCAGGAGCAGAGCCGCTGCGAGTCCAAGGGCGAGGAGTTCTTTGCTGGTCATGGTGTCTCCCGGATGCGAGCGGGGATCGTACCGTGAATGGGTAGGGGGCACACGCTGGGCGTGTTTCACACTCTGGGACATCCGGCGATGATGACGACACCATTGGAGATGATGACGACGCGACTGCAGCGCTGGTGGAGGGACAGTTCCCCGGCGAGTGTGAGGACGGCGCCGACAACGACACCGATGGCGATTTCGACTGTGACGACTCCGACTGTGTCGGCGCGCCGGTCTGCCAGGGTGCTTCCGAGGGTTGCGACTGTGCTGCCGGCGGCCGCACCGGGACTACCAGTCCGGGCCTGTTGTTGCTGATGCTGGTCGTGATCGGCTTCTGCCGTCGCCGCAGCCGCTAGTCGCAGGCTGTCAGCGCGCGAGCGTCTGCTCGTAGTTCTCGGCGCGAAAGCCGATCAGCACCTGCTCGCCTGTGTCCAGGATCGGACGCTTGATGAGCATGCCGTCGGCCGCCAGCGCATCCAGGGCCTGCTGGTCACTGGCGGTCGCCAGGCGCTCCTTCCAGTTGCCGCCGCGGTATGACTGCCCCGAGGTGTTGAAGAGCTTGCGCAGCGGCAGGCCCGAGCGCTGCCACAGGTCGTGCAGGGTCGAGGCGTCGGGCGGTGACTCCTTGAGGTGGATGCTGGCGAAGTCGAGGTTTTCGGATTGCAGCCACTTCACCGCCTTTCGGCAGGTGCTGCAGGCCGGGTACTGGTACAGGGTGATGGCCATGGTGGACTCCTGGATGGATCGGGGGCACCGACCTTACTCTCTGTGCGCGATCCTTTCTGCAGGGCCCGGAAAATCCGATGTACTCTTCCCCGAAAGAGTACCGTCCCCCCGCTGGAGCAAGGAACCAGATGACTCGATCTACTACCCTCATGACCCTGCTGCTGTTCTGCCTTGCCGGCTGCCCCGAGCCCGAGCCCGAGCCCGAGCCCGAGCCCGAGCCGTATGAGTTGCTTACCAGTGAGGCCTGCTCTGCCTGCGCTGGCGACTGCCTGCTGCAGAGCTTCCAGGTAAACCTGCGCTACCACGTCGAGGGCGGCGTCGACTACGAAGACCGTCCACCGGTGGGCGGCAACCACGACCCCTGCTGGGCGCCGTACGGGATCCATGACGATGAGGTCGCCGACGAGAACTGGGTCCACAACATGGAGCATGGCGCCATCGTGCTGCTCTACAACTGCCCGGAGGGCTGCGAAGACGAGGTTGCCGTGCTGGCTTCGGTGGCCGCGTCTTCGCCCGCCAGCACGGTGCTGGTCGCGCCGTACTCGGGAATGGAATCGCGTTTTGCTGCGGTGTCCTGGGGCTGGCGCATGCTGCTTGGCTGCGCCGAAGATGCTGCGGTCTTCACGGACTTTTACACCGAGCACTTCGCCAACGCGCCCGAGACGACCACTGCCGGACCGTCGGCTGACTGCATGGAGTAGCCGCTGGGCTCGCCTCAGCGCTTGATGCCGTCAATCCAGACCGCCTCGGGATCAGCGAGTACACCGGGATCCAGGGCCGGGTCGGCAGCCAGGACCAGCAGGCTCGCACGGCTGCCCACCTCGATACTGCCCAAGCCGTCGATGCCCCACCACTGGGCGGCGACGTTGGTTCCCGAAGCGAGGATCTGCGCGCCGCTCATGCCGGACTCGGTCAGTAACTCGATCTCTGCCCCGACGATGCCCGTGGTCTGCAGGTTGCCGAAGTCCGTTCCGTAGAGCACGGTGGCGCCCGCCTCGCGCAGCGCGCGCAGGTTACCAATCGCCGCGTCCGACCCGCCGAAGGCACGCAGGGTGCTGATCACGGCGCGATTCGACCAAAGCTGGAGCGTTGCGTCACTGAGCGCTTCGGTAGGAGTGTGAGCGAGCACATCGATACCCACCTGTGCGGCTTGCGCCGCCGCCTCGTCGCTCAGGGCGTGACTGGCGACCTTCAGCCCCGCCTGGTGGGCAACCTCGATGCCGGCACGTAGAGAGTCTTCGCTGAGGCTACGCGAGCCGGTGATCGGCATCTTGATGACTCGAGCGCCACGCTCGATGAGGGCACTGACCGCGTCGCGAACAGAGTTCGAGTCAGAGCACTCCAGCCCGTAGCCGAAAGCTCCCCAACTCTGGGTTGGGTAGCCCTGCTGTGCGGTCACCATGGGACCGGAACTCAGCAGTGTCAGCGGTGCAGTGTCGTCATCGAGGCTTTGGATCGGCGCTGCCAGGTCGACGGCAGCAGCGATGCCTCCGTCGAGCATCTGCTCGGTTCGCGGCAGGTAACTCAGGTGCACGTGACTGTCGATGAAGGCCGGCGCGAGCCAACGTCCCTGCAGGTTCTCGACACTTGCCTCGCCTACCTCGAGGTGACCGATGGCAGTGATCCTCCCCGCTTCGACGAGTACATCGACGCTCTGGCCCGAGAACGGGCCTGCGCCAGCGAGCATGGCATCTTGCAGTAAGACTGAGCCGGCTTCCGGAAGCGGCCCGGGTGGGTCGTCTTCTGAAGTTTCGTCGCCGCCTTCGACCCGCAAGCCCGCACAACCCGCGCAGCCCACGAGGTGAAGCAGGAACAGGATGGAACCGAGGGCAGCCAGGATCAGGCGGAACCAGTGGGGAGCAGGCATGAGGGCCTCCTTGAAACCAGCCTACACCCGAGCTGCCCGGTTGATTCCCCGTATTGGTGTGGCGTCGCGATGGCGAGAACTGGTTTAGACTTCCGAGCCATGCCCTCCTACCTGTTCGAAAACGACGAGCATGCCGCCCTGCGTGAGCAGATCCGGCGCTTTGCCGCGGCTGAGATCGCTCCTCATGCTCACGCCTGGTCCGAGGCCCAGGAATTCCCCCGCGAGCTGTACGGAAGTGCGGCCCGTGCCGGACTGCTCGGGGTGGGTTTCCCCGAGGCAATCGGTGGCGGTGGCGGGGACCTGGGTCACGTGCTGGTGGCGGGCGAAGAGATGGTGTTGGCGGGGCACTCCGTGGGCACCTCGGCGGGTCTGGCGACCCACCTCATCGCGCTGCCGCCGATCCTGGCCATGGGATCGGCCGAGCAGATGGAGCGCTTCGTTCCTGCGGTGCTCCGGGGTGAGCACATCGCCGCGCTTGCTATCACCGAGCCGGGCGGCGGCAGCGATGTCGCGGCGATCCAGACTCGGGCTCGCAGGGAAGGGGACTCGTACATCGTCAACGGGGCCAAGACCTTCATCACCTCGGGCTGCCGTGCCGACATCGTTACCACCGCGGTGCGCACCAGTAGTGAGGGCCACGAGGGCATTTCGCTGCTGGTCATCGAGCGCGGCACGCCAGGATTCAGCGTCGGACGCAAGCTGGAGAAAACCGGCTGGTGGGCCAGCGACACGGCGGAATTGCACTTCGAGGACTGTGCCGTCCCGGCAGCCAACCTCATCGGCGACGAGGGCCAGGGCTTCCTGGCGATCATGGCCAACTTTGTCGGCGAGCGCCTGATGCTGGCGGGGAGTTGTGTCGCCATCGCTGAGCTGGCCTACCGGGAATCGATCTCCTATGCCCGCGAGCGGCAAGCCTTTGGCAAGAGCCTGAGCGGCTTCCAGGTGACCCGGCACAAGCTGGCAGACATGGCCACTCGCCTCGCCGCTGCCCGCTCGCTGACCGGCGAGTGTGTCGCCGAGCATCTCGAAGGCCGAGGTAGCCCCGCGCGTGCTGCGATGGCCAAGAACTGCGCCACGGACATGTGCTCGTTCGTCTGCGACCAGGCGGTGCAGATCCACGGTGGCTACGGCTACATGCGCGAGTACCTGGTCGAGCGCCTGTACCGCGACGCTCGGCTCTACCCCATCGGCGGCGGCACCCGCGAGATCATGAACGAGATCATCGCCAAGACCGAGGGCTACTAGCCCGCATCGAGGTCGTGTGGTCTCGGTTTCGACCTCTCGCTAGTTGGCGGCCACCGGCAACAGTGCGCGGATCTCCAGCAGGTCGACATCGCCGGGGAGCAGTGCCAGCGCGGTGTCGATCCGTGCGTCGACGGCGCTCACCAGGTCTGCGTTGCTGCTCTCGGAATTGTCGAGTGCGGCGAACATCTTGGCGTAGGCGATGATGGCGTCGGCTTTGGCCAGCTCCGAGCTGCCAGACAGCAGAAGGTCGTCGAAGTCGACCGAGATGGTCTCGGTACGGGGCTCGCGGCTGTCGACATCTTCCCAGGTGACCTGGAACACGAACTGTCGGTCAGCGAAGTTGGTCTGGGTGCAGTAGACAAGGTCCATGTGATAGAGCATCGAGTCGTTGGGGGCGAGGTGCTGTGGCCTGACCTCGGTGGGGTCCTGGCTGGCCTCTTCGCCGTGGAATTCATCCAGCACGAAGCCTGGCGGAAGGGTCAACTCGAGGCGCACATCACGAGCCGCCAACTCGAGGTTGGACAGGAAGCGCTCTCCGGTGAACATGCGCTCTGCTTCGGCGCCGTCGGGAATGTAGATGTAAGCGCCCTTGCCCAGGTCTGTGATCGTATCCATCAGGCTGTCGTTGAAGCCGCTGCCTGGGGTCAGGACGCCGACCAGGTAGATGCCTTCGCCCTCTGCGTCGTCGGCGTGCTGGGCGATGAGGTCCTCGTCGGTGACGCCGGTGTTGGCGCCGCCATCGCTGAGCAGGATCACCCGGTTCAGTCGACCCGGGGCCTGGGCAGCAGCGGCCAGGTCATAGGCTGCGACCAAGCCAGCGTGCAGGTTGGTGCTGCCTTCGGTGTCGAGGTCGTTGATGGCGTCGACCAGGACCGGATCGTTTGCGCCGCTGACCGTGTGCGTGGGCAACTCAACTGCGACCTGGCTGGACCAGCTGACGATGGCAGCGGTGTCGCCTTCCTGCAGGCTGCCTGCCACGGCGCGCATGGTTGCCTGTACGGCGGCGATGCCGTCGCTGCCCATGGAGCAGGAGGTATCGACCGAGAAGGTGATGTCGACGGGGCGCCGGTTCGCCGGGTCCAGGTGCGGAGCTACGACGCCGACGCCGAGGCTGTAGCGACTGGGGTCGTCCTCGCTGACGCGCAACTGCGGCACGACGCGCACGCTGCCGGGGTCAGCCGCGGGGAAACCGAAGGAGTAGTAATTCAGGAACTCGTGGATGCGCAGCAAGGCGCTGGGCGCCCAGCCGTTCTCGAGATTCTCGCGAACCTGTACCGGAGTCGCCTGCGAGTTGGAATCGTCGGTGGACATGAACCAGGTCTCCGGCTGGCTCGACACCTGGTCACAAGCCTCGTCTTCGACGTCGACGGAGATCGGTTCGCCCTTCGGAGGCGCGGGAGGATCGAACAACTCTCCGCCGTCGTCATCGTCGTCGGAGAAATCGTCGTCATCGTCTTGCCAGGGCTCCTCGTCCAGGTCCGGCTCGCCCGAGCCGAGCAATCGGTCGTCCCCTGGGAGCGGGCCGAAGCCCTCGAAGTTGCAGCCAGGCAGCAGCATCGTGGCAAGGGAGGTGGCGAGCAGCAGGCCTTGAAATTGCTTGAGTGACATCGTTTTGGGGTCTCCATGCGCCCGGGTCGGTCCGAACGGTTTATTGAGATGTGCAGCCGGTGTGCCGTGCCAACGGGCAGCAACACGCCCGGGGCCCCCCCGGTTTCGAGGGGCCGGGTGGTTTGCCTGCCCTGGGCAGCGGGTTAGGCTGTCTCAGTCATGTCGCTACGGCTCCTCGCAATGCTCCTCGGGTTGACGCTGTGGGTCTGGATGTCGGCCTGTTACCCCGACGCGCCGGCCGATGATGACGACTCCGCAGGCGACGACGACGACTCCGCAGGCGATGACGACGACTCCGCAGGCGATGACGACGACACCCCTGCTGACCACGGCCTGGAACTGTGGTTCCGGGTCGAGTGCAACCTGCACCTGGCGGAGAGCTGCCAGTCCGCCATGGACGTGATGAGCCGTGCTGCTCAGAGCGGCTATACCGGCGTTCACTTCGTCGCCTTCAAGGATCACCTGCTGCGCGACGGTGATTCGATTCCTGCCGACGACACCAACCTGGCGGCCGTGCTCGCGCACGCAGAGTCCCTCGGACTCGAGGTGATGAAGGAGTTCGCCTTCAGCGGCGTGGGCGAGGGCCTGTTGCGGGCCGATCCCCATCTCGCCGAGGGGATCCCCACCCAGGCGAACTTCAAAGCCAACATCAACAACCTGGTCCTGGACCCGGATTTTACCGGGACCCCGTCGTTGCCGAACGGTGATTTCGAGTCGTGGAATGGCGACCAGTTGGATGACTGGGCCTGGACCGACGCGGGTATCTACAGGGAGTCGTCAGGCGGGTTCAATGACCAGTACGCCATGCGAGTCTCACTGGAGCAGGCGGCTCTTACCGTAGGTCGACAGGCGCGTGCCGGGGTGTCGCTCTCTGTGCGGGAGTTCACCCAGTACCACGTTCGATTCTGGGCTCGCACTGACAACGCGGTGGGCAGCGACGGACAGCCCGCTCTGAACGGGGCGCGATTCGGCGTGCACATCAAGGACGACGCGCCCGGTCATCCCTGGCGCATCTTCATGGCTGCCGAGGATCTGCCCATCGCAGCCACGCAGGGCTGGACGCAGTACGACTTTACCTTCAACAGCATGGAGGACCGAGAACCGGAAGAGGGTGACGGCGGCAAGGAGATCATCGTGTACGTCGGAGCCTGGGACGTTCCGGAGGGTGCTACCGGTTCCCTTTGGATCGACAACGTCGAGTTCGAAGAAGCAGCTCTCGTGAACCTCGTCGACCGGGTCGGAACGCCGGTAGCGGTGAGCGCGTTGAACAGTGTGGGTAGCATGTACAGCCTCACACCTGGCGACGACTACAACCAGATCATTGACCCGGACACGGGCACCGCGGGCGGCCAGCCCGGTGTTTATGATCGCTGGCACCCACCGCCGGTGCTCACCCTGCCAGCCAGCACGTCGCTGCAGCATGGCCAGAAGGTGAGGGTGTTCGGGTACACAGTGGAGCGAGTCTACTCGGGCTCGGTGGCTCCCAGCATGTGCGACGAGGGGGTCTTCGACATTCTCGAGCTCCACCTGGCCATGCTGCGCGAGAAGTACCCGGCGACACGCAGCTTCCTGCTGAGCTACGACGAGATCAGGCAGGCGAATTGGGGAGCTGACTGTGACAAGCTCGGCTTCGGTCCCGGAGTGCTGCTTGCCTGGCACACCGCTCGCACCACCTTGATGCTGAACGACGGCAGCTTCGACGTGAACATCTACGCGTGGTCGGACATGTATGACCCGAATCACAACGCCCTCTTGAGCGACTTTCCGGTCAACGGAAGTTTTGCCGGCTCGTGGGTGGGTCTCGACTCGGACACCGTGATCATCAACTGGAACGACTCGGTCCCCTCGCTGCAGCACTTCGAGCAGCTTGGACTTCGCCAGTTGATCTCTGGCAATGGCGACAACATCGCGTCGCGGCTCGCCAACGCGGTGGGCATCGGCGGCGTGGTCGGCGCGCACTATGTCAACTGGTACGGGGCGCCCGACTACCCCGACCTCGAGGCGTTCGCGGAAGCGGTACTCGCGGCGCGTGCTGCCGGAGCCTTCGGCGACCCCTAGCAGCCATTCGTTGACACAGACAGGCCTGCTGCCTAGAAACGGCTCATGACTACCGACGCGCCACGATTCTCGTCTCTTGCTGACTTCTATCCCTTCTACCTGGGAGAGCACCGCAACGGTGTCTGCCGAGCGCTGCACCTGCTCGGGACCTCCTCGGTGGCAGCGGTCGCCGTGTGTACGGTGGTGTTCGCCAATCTGTGGTTGCTCCTGCTGATGCCGGTGGTCGGCTACGGGCCGGCCTGGATCGGCCACTTCTTCTTCGAGCACAACAAGCCAGCGACCTTCCAGTTTCCCGCCTGGAGCCTGCTCAGTGACTGGCTGATGACCCGGGACATGCTGCTCGGGCGGATCCCGATCTTTGGCGAGCTTCCCGAAACGTGCATTCAGCGTTTTGAGGTGTCCAAAGCTGCATAGCCCTTAACTTGCGCGTGGCTCAGGCGCGCTACTCGTGGATGCGGTTGGCGGGCCCACAGCCAGCCGGGCAGGATGGGGAGTTTGTGCTTTACTTCTTCCTTCGGGCGAGCCCCCTCGCTCGCGGAGGATGTACCCATGCGCTACTCAGTGACGCCGTTGCCGTCGATCTTGTTGGGCCTGGTTGCCCTGCTCAGCGCCTGCAGCGAGCCGGTTCCGGACGACGTCGTCCTGGACCCGACCGAGCTGTGTGACGACGCGTTGGACAACGACGCGGACTCGTACATCGACTGCGACGACCAGGACTGCTGGGATGCCCCCGAGTGCACAGGTGACGACGACGATTCTGCGGGCGACGACGACGATTCTGAGGGCGACGACGACGATTCGGCCGGCGACGATGACGATTCTGCGGGCGACGATGACGATTCGCTGCCGCCCTGCATCGATGTCGACGGCGATGGCACCTGCGCGGCGGATGATTGTGATGACTTCGACCTGGCCTTGAACGATGCCGATGTTGACGCTGATGGTGCCAGCACCTGCGGGGGGGACTGCGCCGACGACGACGCGGCAATCAACCCGGCATCCGCCGAGCTCTGTGACAGCGTCGACAACAACTGCGACGGCATCATCGACGAGTCCTCGGCCAGCGATGCTGGAACCTGGTACGGCGACGCCGATGGCGACGGCTACGGGGGTGCGCAGTTCATGGTGGTCGGGTGCGTGGCGCCTGTGGGCTACGTGGGTAATGACCTCGACTGCGACGACCTGGACGCCGCAAGCTATCCGGGCGGTGTGGAGGTGTGCGACCAGCGCGACAACGACTGCGACGGCAGTGTCGACGAAGACGTTCAGCTGAGCTTCTACGGCGACGCAGATGGCGACGGCTTCGGCGACCTCGGGGCTCTCGTGCAGGCCTGCCAGGTACCCGTAGGAGCCAGCCTCAATGCCGCCGATTGTGATGACAGTGCGCCGACCATCAATCCGGCGGCGCTGGAGATCTGCGACGGTGTCGACAACAACTGCGACGGCAGCGTTGACGAGTCCAGCGCGTTGGACGCCAGCACCTGGTTTGTCGACGGCGACGGCGATGGCTTCGGCCTTGCTGGCAGTGGCGTCCAGGCCTGCAGTCAGCCCCTCGGAACCGCCGCGCTGGACGGCGACTGTGACGACGCCCTGGCGCTCGTCTACCCCGGTGCTGCCGAGCTCTGCGACGGCATCGATAGCAACTGTGATGGCACAGCCATCACGCTGAGCTGGTTCCAGGACGCCGATGGTGACGGCTACGGCGACCCGGGCACTTCGGTGAACTCCTGCAGTCAGCCGGCGGGATTCAGCGCAACCAGCAACGACTGTGATGACGGCGATGCCACCACAAGCCCGGCGTCCTTTGAGCTGTGTGACGGCGTCGACAACGACTGCGACGGGCTGATCGATGATGCTGACCCGGGCCTGCCCGCGGCGTTTGCGACGACCTGGTACCTCGACTCCGATGGCGACGGCTTCGGCGACCCCCTGCTCAGCCAGTCCGCCTGTTTCCAGCCTACCGGATACGTGGCTGACGGCAGCGATTGTGTCGACTTGCTCGCGTCTGTTCACCCCGGTGCCGCCGAGTTGTGCGACGGCGTCGACAACGACTGCGACAACCTCCTCGATGACGCAGACCCCGACGTGTCTCTGGCCGGTGCTCCGACCTACTTCACTGATGCCGACGGTGACGGCCTGGGTGATCCGCTCAGCCCGATCCTGGCCTGCACTCAGCCCACCGGAGCGGTGACCAACAACAGCGACTGCGATGACAGCAGCGCCCTGGACACCGACGGGGATGGCATCCAGGACTGTGCCGACGATGACATCGACGGCGATGGGCTGCCCAACGCCCTGGATGCTGACCCCACCGACCCATTGGTGGTAACCGGCCCTACGGCTGGCTCTGGCAGCGATGGAGCCCTCGTGGTTTCTGGAAGCGAAGCACTTGGCCTGGGAACCGCTGTGACCGGTGACCCCGACTTGGGCGACACGAACTTCGACGTGGCGGACGCCGCGTCTCTGAGCGTGGGGGACGAGGTCCTACTGCTTTCCCACCAGGGTTCCGATGCAGGACTCTTCGAGTTTGCCTTCGTGACTGGCATCAACGGCAATACCCTGACGATTGTTCCGCCGCTGGCGAATGACTTCAGCTCTTCGAGTGTCGTCGCGGTGTACCGGGTGCCGCATTTCACCGATGTCACGGTGCCCTCGGGCGCGACCCTGACCACGACGTCCTGGGACGGCAGCGTGGGCGGGGTGTTGGTGTTCCGAGCGAGCGGTGATGTGATCGTCGATGGCGAGATTTTCGCGGACTTTCGCGGGTTCCGCGGTGGCCCTGGGGTGTCGGGCAACGGCTCAGCGCCCCTGCAGGGCGAGTCGCATCCGGGGGTCGGCAGCGCCGGAGACACCTCAGCCAACGGCGGTGGCGGCGGCGCGCACCCGATCACGGGCGACCGGGGCGAGTGTGGTGGCGGTGGTGGCTACGGCGGCGGCGGGGGTCAAGGCCAGGACTCAGGTGGTAGCAATGTGACCAGCGGCGGCAGTGCCTACGGAAGCGCCGACCTGTCTTCCTGGCACCTGGGCTCCGGCGGCGGTGCAGGCAGCCCCGATGCTGAGGGCGATGGGTCTGCCAGCAGCAACGTGACAGGCTCCGGTGGCGCTGGTGGCGGCCTTGTGGCCGTGTACTGCGGCCAGAGCATCTTCGTTAGTGGTTCGATCACGGCGGAGGGGGGCAGGGGTGCTGATGGTGTTGGTGGCGGCGGGGGTGAGGGCGGCGGCGGTGGTGCCGGTTCTGGTGGTCAGATCTACCTGTCGGCACCCACACAGACGATCTCTGGTTCGGTTTCGGCGGTCGGTGGCAGCGGCGGACGGGCCTTTGGCGATGGTGGCCCCTATGGCTCCGCTGTGGGCGGCACCGGCGGGGAGGGCCGCATCCGTCTCGACTACGACACCCTCAACGGGGTGGTTTTCCCGGGCGGGAACCTCTCTGTCTCGAACCCCACGGCCGGCCACCAGCAGAGCCCCGGCAACTGACTCAGCAGCCGCTGCCGGGAAACACGGTGGCGTCGCTGTCATCGCAGTCCCAGCCGGCGGGGGGATAGGTGCTGCTGTCATAGGCACCCGGTTGCCACCACAGGGGGTAGCCGTCGCCGTCCAGGTCCCACTGCGCCCCGCCACCGAACATGCCGATGTCGGCCGGACTGTCTTCCAGGGTGCTGCTTGGACCCGCGTCGACCAGGGCACTACCAGGTCCCAGGTGCAGGTCCCAGTCGACAGGATTCGATAGTCCGCCGGCGGCAATGCCCAGGTACTCCGGGTCCGCTGAGAGGTTGCCGTTGGAGCCGACAGGACTGGTGCTGAAGCCGAACACGTTGTTCAGGACTCCGGTGCTTGCGTGGCTGTTCTCCCAGAGGTTGCATGAGTCCAGGTCCGGATCGTAGCTGGGGATGGCGTTGTAGAGCCCTGCACCATTGGTGGTGACCGAGTTGTAGCTGATGTCGACGCCTGTCATGACGATGTTGCTGCTGCTGTTAAACCCAGTGACATCAGCAACATAAATCCCGCCCCCCTGCTGGGCCGAGTTGCCGAGCACCGATAGGTAGGAGAGTTCTGTGGGCTCGGTGTTGTTTATGTAGAGGCCCCCACCGAACAGGACCGCCGAGTTGTCCGCGATCCGGCCATGGTCAAAGGACACGCTGGCCTGGTACGCGAGGAAGACGCCGCCTCCCTCGACCGCAGTGTTGCCCAGGATCTGGACGTGGGAGAGCTGGCTGCTGGGCAATGACGTTGAGATCGCGACTCCGCCCCCCCTCCGAGCGTGGTTGCCGGAGAACGTGGACTGGCTCACAGTCAGCCAGTTCTGGCTGTACAGTCCGCCACCCCAGGTCTGGCTGCCCGATGCCTGGTTGTCGAGTACCTGGACGCGGGTCAAGTGGGTGTCTCCCCCGCTCAGGTACAGGCCACCACCACCCCCAACGTTTGGGCTGTTCGCCTGGTTCCTGGCAATGACGCTATCGGAGATCGTGAGCGTCCCCCCTGTCTGCAGGATGCCTGCACCGTTGAAGGCCTCGTTCTCCTCGAGGCGTACGTCGGAGAGGCTGAGGCTGCCAGCTTGCTGGTAGATCCCGCCTCCTCCCGTACTGGAGCCGCCAGTGCTGATGTTGCCACGGATGAGCGCGCCGTCGATCGAGACTGTGGAACCGATGCCAATCCACAGGCCGCCAGCGGATGGGGTGGTGCTTTCAGGGGAGTATTCCGCGCGGTTGTCGAGCATCACGAGGTCTTCCAGCGCCAGGGTGGCGGCAGCGAGGAGGATTCCGCCGCCAGCACCACTGAGGTTGTTGCGGATCACCAGGCTGTTCGCCGAGAGCGCGCCGAACATGAGCTTCATGCCCCCCGCAGACCGGTTGGCTACGTTGCCTTCCACCAGTACGTTTTGCCAGGTCCCACTCATCTGTTCCGCTCGGACTCCACCGCCGTCGTAGGTCACTTCGTTGTTGCGAATGATCAGGTCGGTTGCGTCGATGACGCTGCTGTAGGCATGCATCCCTCCGCTCCAGTCCGCTGTGTTGTCCTCGATGATGACGGACTCGATGGTGGTGTCCGAGCGAAGATGCGCACCTCCTGCCTGGTTGCTGCCTGTGGGGCTCCCCACCTCGCCATCTCCCCCAGTCAGCGTCAGGCCCTGTAACAGAGTCACTCCGGGCATGTTGAAGCCAGTGAGCAACACGGTTCCTGTCCCCTGGGCGTCGATGCTCGTCTGAGCCCGGCCATGAGTGCCCACCAGGGACAGCGACACGCTGGTCTCGATGGATTCGTTGTAGGTTCCCGGCGTCAGGCAGAGCACCGTTCCCTGGGCCGCCGCGTCCACGGCGTCCTGGATGGCGTCGGGCACCCCCGGATTCAGAAGTACATCGCAGGAAAGGCAACTCTCATCGACACCGTCGTCGCCCGTCAGGCAGACGGAACCGTCGCCATTGGTGTCGCCTGGGCAGTCGCAGTCGTTGTCGATGCCGTCGCAGAGCTCGGCGGCCAGTATGCTTCGGGCCGGGTCGCTGTCGGGACAGTCCGCGCAGGCGGGAGTGCCATCGTTGTCACTGTCCTGTTCGCCGCCCACCGCCGTGGTGGCGGGATCGCAGTCGTTGTCGATGCCGTCGCACAGCTCGGGCGCCGTGCTGTACACGGTGGGGTCCTGGTTGTCGCAGTCGCCCTGGCAGGCCAACTCGCCGTCGCCGTCGTCGTCTTCGGCCGTGCCCTCGTCGACGCCATCGTCGCCGACCCCGCAGGCCACTCCGTCGCCGTTGCTGTCGCCTGTGCAGTCGCAGTCGTTGTCGGCGCTGTCACATTGTTCTGGTGCGTCGGGGTAGGTGACCGCAGCTGAGTCGTCGCAGTCATCGCCGCCCGAGGGGATCGATGGGTAGCCATCCTGGTCGTCGTCGACTCCGGGGATTCCGTCGCAGTTGTTGTCGATTGCGTTGGACACGGTATCGGTCGCCGTGGGGTAGATGGCTGGGGCGTTGGGATCATTGGGGTTGTCGTTGCAGTCGGTGCCGCCCGAGTTGATCGAGGCCACGCCGTCGCCGTCCAGATCGGTGCCGTCGACGCCGTCGCAGTTGGAGTCGGTGCCCGCGCCATCGACATCGTCCGGAGCGCCGGGATAGGTGGTGAAGCCATCGGGGATTCCATCGAGGTTGGAGTCCCAGCCGGCGTCGTTGCAGTCGGGTGGGTTGTTGCAGGTGGAATAGTTGTCGCCATCGAAGTCGATGGGGTTGATGCTGGCGTCGGTATCGTCACAGTCGCCCATGCAACCCCAGATTCCGTCGCCGTCGCCGTCGCTCTCGGCGGCAGGGACGCTGCCGTCACAATTGTTATCAACGCCGTCGCACAGCTCGATGCTGTTGGGGTAGATGGTGCCGCTCAGGTCGTCGCAGTCGCCCGCGCAGGTGGTAAAGCTGTCGTTGTCCAGGTCCTGGATGTTCTGTGTTGGGTCGCTGTCATCGCAGTCACCCGCAACGGCGGTGCCCAGGCAGTCGAGCGTGCCGTTGCTGTCCAGGTCTACCCCCTCGCAGCTCCCGTCGCCATCGTCGTCGAAGGCGGCCGTGCCCTCATCGACCAGGTCGTTGCAGTTGTTGTCGACCCCGTCGAGAAGCTCGGGGGCGTCGGGATGCACCAGGGCGTCGGCATCGTTGCAGTCATCCACCCCACTGAGCCAACTGTCTCCATCGGCATCCTCCTGCTGGACGCCGTCACAGTCGTTGTCGATGCCGTCGTCGGGTGTGTCCTGCGCGTCCGGGTGTACCGCTGCGTCCAGGTCGTCGCAGTCCGTTCCGCCGGAGAACAGCGATGCGAAACCATCGCTGTCTTCATCGGTCCCGTCGTGGCCGTCACAGTCGGAATCCAGTTCATCTCCGAGCAGGTCCAGGGCACCGGGGTGGACTGCAATGTTGGCATCGTTGCAGTCGCCTCCACCTGACTCGGAGGAAGCGTGTCCGTCGCCGTCGCTGTCGGTGCCGGGGTGCCCGTCACAGTCGGAGTCGACCAGGTCGTCAAAGGGGTCCTCGGCGCCCGGGTGGATGGCTGCGTCCAGATCATCGCAGTCTAGGCCCCCCGAGAGTAGCGAGGCTACGCCGTCGCCATCGCTGTCGGTGCCTGGGTGTCCGTCGCAGTCCGAGTCGACGGGATCCGCCTGGGGGTCGAAGGCCCCGGGGAAGATGGTCGGATCGGCATCGTTGCAATCCTCTCCGCCTGAGGACACGGATGCATGGCTGTCCTGGTCGTGGTCGATGCCATCGACGCCGTCGCAGTTGTTGTCCCGGCCATCATCGGCCTGGTCGTCAGCGCCGGGGTGGACGGTCGAATCCGCCGGGTCGCAATCCACCGCGTCTTCGGAGCCGTCGCCATCAAAATCGAAGCGAACTTCGCTCGAGGAATTGCAGGCTGCGGACGGCAGCACAAGCAGCAGGGCGATGGTAAGGAAAGAGCGAAGTGTCATGTTCGGCAGGGTGCGTGCTAGGGACAGGTGCTGCTGCGTCGCCTTCGGCCTACTGCGGCAAGTAGCAGGACGGCGAGCCCCAGCGGTGACTTTGGCGAGCCGGCTGCGACCTGGTTGTTGCAGTCGCAGCCCTCGCCCGCGGCGTTGATCTCAGGGTCGACCGGTACATCCACCGGAACGCACTCGCTCTGCTCGAGATCGACGAAGAAGTCGCAGTCGTTGTCGATGCCGTCATCGCAGATTTCTTCGGCGAGGGGATTCACTTCGGCATTGCTGTCATCGCAGTCGCCGTCGTTCTCACTGAAGGTGTCGCCGTCATCGTCGACGCAGTCCGAGCTGCCGTCTTCGTCGAGGTCGAAGCCGGGGTCGGTCTCGCCGTCGCAGTCGTTGTCGATGCCGTCGCAGACTTCTTCGCCACCGGGCAGGGCCAGCGGCTCTTCATCGTCGCAGTCGCCGGCGCAGACTGAGAAACCGTCGCCATCGAGGTCTTCGTCCAGTCCTTCGTCTCTCTCGCCGTCGCAGTCGTTGTCCTGTTCGTCGCAGAGCTCTTCAGCCTCGGGATACACCGTAGCGTCCTGGTCGTTGCAGTCTCCCGAGCACAGGGAGTATCCGTCGCCGTCGCTATCGAAGCCGTCGTCGACAAGGTCATTGCAGTTGTTGTCGAGCCCGTCACAGGGTTCCTCGGCGTCGGGGTGTACGAGTGGATCCTGTTCTTCGCAGTCGCCGCCGCTGCAGTTGCTGAAACCGTCGCCGTCGTTGTCGATATCTTCGTCGGTCTCGCCGTCACAGTCGTTGTCGTCGCCGTCGTCGCAGACCTCCAGCGCCACGGGATGCACCAGCGGGTCTTCGTCGGTGCAGTCGCACAAATACA
>CAZBDA010000106.1:0-17915 GCA_964490445.1 uncultured Rickettsiales bacterium
AGCAGGTCGACGCTGAGGCTGAAGTCTTCTGCGCGGGAATCACCCGCCTTGGGCTGTATTTTGCTCATACGCTTTAACGAGACCATCATATCGGCGAAGCCGTCGGACCCCCGCAGCACGCCCAACGCCTGCATCCGGCTGTGCAGGTCAGTGACGTCGTCGTAGCCGGCGCTCAGCACCGCCTCGGCGAGGTCGGTGGGCTGGCCATCGGACAGAAGCAGAGACTTGAGGCGACCGCGGAAGAAGTCGAGCAACTGCTGCTCCACCTCGGCCCGGGGGTTCTTGAACGCGTCGGCAGGGATGCTGTCGAGTGCGGCGGCGACCATCGCGCGCAACTCCAGGCCCATGGGCTGCGCCATGAGAATTCGCAGGATGCCGAGAGCAGCGCGGCGCAGAGCGAAGGGGTCGGCGCTGCCGCTGGGAACCTTGCCGACCGCAAAGCAGGCCGCGAGGCTGTCAAGCTTGTCAGCGAGCGCGCAGAGCACACCGGCTGTACTGCCAGGCAGCCTGTCGCCAGCGCCGCGCGGCAGGTAGTGCTCGAAAATTGCCTCGGCGACCGCGTCGTCTTCACCGTCGAGACCGGCGTAGATGCGTCCCATCACCCCCTGCAGGTTGGCGAACTCGCCGACCACCTGGGTGCACAGGTCCGCTTTTGCCAACGCCGCGGCACGAGCCGCCGAGTCGACATCGCCCGAGTTGCCGTCGCCCAGGGCCTGCACCAGGGCGACCAGTCGCTCGCTCTTGTCGGCCATCGTGCCGACTCCCTCGAGGAAGGTGATGCCCGACAGTTCTTCGGCCCAGAGGCTCAGGGGTCTCTTGCGATCGTTGTCGAAGAAGAAGGCTCCGTCAGCAAGGCGCGCTCCCGCCACCCGCTCGTAGCCCGCTCGGGTGTTGGGCTGCTCGTCGCTGGGGTTGTTGGACACGCCCAGGAAGTGGGCCAACAGTCCGCCCTCTGGAGAGGCGACCGAAAACATCTTCTGGTGGTAAGTCAGGACCGTCTGGATCACCTCACGGGGCAGGGCGAGGAACCGCTCGTCGAAGGAGCCGGAGACCACCCTCGGCGATTCGACCAGGCCCACCACCTCAGTCAGCAGGGTCTCATCCTCTACCACCTGGCCGCCAACCAGCGTCGCCTCGGCCTCGAGCCCCGCAGCGATCTGCCGGCGTCGCTCGCCAGGATCGAGGACTACGGAGCGCGAGCTCAGTCCTTCGCGCAGAGTTTCCAGGCTCCAGACTGGGAACGTGCCACCACCGAAGAACCGGTGACCGCGGCTCAGGTTGCCGGAGATCACACCGGCAAACTCGAAGCGCAGTTGCAGGCCACCGAGCAGGGCGACCATCCACTCCAGCGGCCGAACAAAGCGCTCGTCGCGACTGCCCCAGCGCATGGACTTGCGCCACGGGATGCCGGAGACCACCGCGCCCAGCGCCTCCTCGAGCAGCACGCCGGTGGGCTCGCCCCCGACCTGCTTGCGCACAGCCAGGTACTCGCCCTTGGCCGTCTCGACCCGCTCCAGGAGACTGACGTCCACGCCCTGGCCCTCGGCAAACTTGAGCGCGGGCACCTTCGGAGCGCCGGCGTCATCGAAGGCGATTCGGGCCGGCGGACCGGTCACCAGTTCCTCCTTCGCGAGGCTCTTGTCGGCAACCTCCTCGACCACCACGACCAGGCGCCGTGGAGTCCAGAGATTGTGCGCTGCTCCGTGCTCAACGCCCTGCTCATCGAGTACCGCGACGACTGCATCCTGGAGTTGCTGTCCGGCCTCGGCCAGGAACCGCGACGGCACTTCCTCGATGCCGAGCTCGAGGACGAACTCCGAGTTCTTCCCCCGGCCCGGGCCCTTGCCGATCATCGTGTCGCTCTCGCCGTCGTCGAAGTCTGGCTCCTTGGGCTTGCGCAGGTGATCGTGGGCCTGGTCGAGACTCAAGGGGCCCGTGCCGAGCTGACGCGACAAGATGGGAAAGCCGAGCTTCTCACGTTCCTGCACAAAGGTGCGAGCACACATCTTCGACAGATCCCGGATGCGGCCGAGATAGGCCGCCCGCTCCGACACACTGATGGCGCCCCGAGCATCCAGGGTGTTGAATGTGTGGCTGCATTTCAGGGCGTAGTCATAGGCCGGAAACACCAAACCGAGATCGGCCAGGCGGCGGGCTTCGTCCTGGTAAAGAGCGAACATCTTGAACAGCACGCCGGGCTCGGCGTGCTCGAAGTTGTGCTTCGACCACTCGACCTCGGTCTGGTGGTGCACCTCGCCGTACGAGACGCCGGCTCCCCACTCCAGGTCATGGAACCGGTCGACTCCCTGGAGGTACATGGCGATCCGCTCGAGGCCGTAGGTGATCTCGGCCGACACCGGCCGGCACTCCAGGCCGCCCACCTGCTGGAAGTAGGTGAACTGGGTGATCTCCATGCCGTCCAACCAGACCTCCCAGCCCAGTCCCCAGGCACCGAGAGTCGGCTGCTCCCAGTCGTCCTCGACGAAGCGGATGTCGTGCTCTTTGGGATCGATGCCGAGCGAACTCAGGCCGCTCAGATAAATGTCGAGCACGTCGCTCGGCGAGGGCTTGAGAATTACCTGGAACTGGTAGTAGGCACCGAGGCGATTGGGATTCTCACCGTAGCGACCGTCGGTGGGCCGACGGCAGGGTTCGACGTAGGCGACATTCCACGGCTCGGGACCGAGGCAACGCAGGTAGGTGTGCGGATTGCCGGTTCCAGCGCCCTTCTCGACATCGTAGGGTTGCGCCACCAGACAGCCCTGCTGGGCCCAGTAATTCTGGAGCGAGAGAATCATCTGCTGGAAGTTCACGAAGCGTCCAGGCTTGCAGGTGGTGCGGACGAATATCAAGATGGTTCGGGTCGGGTCAAGAGGGATTCACTCTCTAGATCTTCCAACTGCGCTACTGCGCGCCGACGAGGTAGGAGAACGAAGTGCTGAAACTAGGCCGGATCCAACGAGCTCTGCTCACCTGTTCCCTGACGATCCTGCTCGGCTCCTGTGCGCACACCGGATCCGGCTCGGCGACTCCCGAGCCCAACCCTCCCGCCGAGCCCAGCCCTCCCGCCGAGCCCAGCCCTCCCGCCGAGCCCAGCCCTCCCACCGAGCTGGTGCCTATGCACGAGCAGGAAGTCTCCTTCCCCTCGGGCGATCTCACGCTGGTCGGCACCCTCACAGTGCCCGCCCGGACGAGCAGTGAGACCCATCCCGCAGTGATCTTGATCCACGGCAGCGGTCCCCAGGACCGGGACGAGGCACTGCCACTGAGCTTTCCCAAGACCCAGGGTCTGTCGGTCTCGGTATTCAGCGACCTGGCACAAGCTCTGGGCACAGCGGGCTACGTTGTGCTCCGCTACGACAAGCGCACCTGCGGACCCTTCAACGGGCGCTGCAAGAACAACTACCCCACGCCCACCCGCCCCCGCGTGACCGACTTCGAGGCAGACGCAGCCGCAGGCCTGGACTGGCTGGCTAGCCGCCCAGAGGTCGACCCCGGCCGCCTGGTGGTGGTCGGTCACAGCCAGGGAGCGTCCTTCGTTCCACGCTTGCTGGACAGGCGCGAAGACCTGGTCGCCGGAGTCATGCTCGCCGGCCCGTATCGAGGCAGCGACGTACTACTGGCCTGGCAGGTGGAACTGCAGCGCTCGATGATGGAGGAAATGGGATTGGACGAGGCGGTGATCAGGGAGAGCCTGTCCGGCCTGAAACAGATGGTCCGCGACGTAACTGCGCTGCATGAGGGGACCTACACGGGCGATACCATGGGCGAAGAGATGCAGGCGTTCTGGCGCGAGTGGTTGCAACTGACCGACGAGTTGCCCGAGATCGCGCGCCGGGTGCGACAGCCAATGCTTGCCATCTCCGGAGACTATGACTTCAACGTTCCGCCCCAGGACACCCAGGCCTGGGCCGACCTGTTCGCCAGCGTCACGCCAAATCCCGGGCACCGCGCGGTCGTGCAGGAAGGGATGACCCACGCGCTCAACCTGGTACACCGCCGACCCTGGCTCGAAGTAGAAACCGGGGATGTCGAGACAAAGGTCAGCGGCGCGCTCATCGACGAGATGCTGAAGTTCCTGTCAGCGGCGACTAGTTGAACGCAGTAACCTGCCGCCCGAAGGCCGCCTCGACTGCCTCGAGCATCTCCTGGCTGGGCTGGACCCGCCACTGCGGGGGCAGCGAAATCACGACCTGGACCTCTTCGGGCAGGCGATAACGGAGCCGAACCGGCGCCTCCCCCGGGAAGCGCTCGATGAGCGAACGCAGCGCGCCGAGCTGGGGGGCGGTTCCTGCGGCGCCTGCCAGATCCAACCACCGCGCTGGGGGCGCGGCCGCGCGGACGGCCGCGAGCGGCTCGATCTTCTCTGCCAGCAGCTTCGCTCCACCCTCTTCGGTGACCTCGTCGAGCTTCGCCTTCACCAGCAGCGGCACGTCGGTGTTGAGCCAGGGCTCGACCTTCTCGAACAGCCTCGGGAAGACCGTCAACTCGACCGCGCCGAGCAGGTCCTCGAACTGGACGAAGGCCATGCGCTTCCCCTTGGCCTTGGTGACAATGACCTTGAGGCTGCCTACGACACCGGCAATACGCACCTCGGTGCCCACCTTGAGATCACAAAGATCCGCGGTGGTGGCGGTGGCAAAGCTCTCTACCTCGGCAGCAAACGCCTTCATAGGATGGCCGGTGATGTAGAGGCCAAGAGCTTCCTTCTCTTTCTCCAGGCGCTCGCGCTCGGCCCACTCGGGCAGGTCGGGAATGTTGAGCCGGCCCACCGAGGCATCGCTTGCAGCACCGAACAGGCCCACCTGGCCAGACTCGCGGTCACGGGTCTTTTGGCGAGCAGCCTCGATCAGGCGGTCGGTAATGCCCAGCAGCGAAGCCCGACTGTGGCCCATGGAGTCGAAGGCACCGCACTTGACCAGCGCCTCGAGGACCCCCCTGTTGACACGACTCACGTCGACGGCTCCGACAAAGTCATCCAGCGCGTCGAATCCACCGCACTGCTCGCGCGCCTCCAGGATTGCCTCGATGGCAGACTGTCCAACGCCCTTGACCGCAGTGAGGCCGAAACGGACCTTGTCCCCCACCACCGTAAACCGCCGGGAGCTCTCGTTGACGTCGGGCGGTAACACTTCGATGTCGTGCCTGCGCGCGTCGTCCATGTACAGCAGCACCTTGTCGGTGTTGGCCGACTCGATCGAGAGCAAGGCAGCGAAGAACTCGGCCGGCAGGTGCTTCTTGATCCAGGCGGTCTGGTAGGCGATGAAGCCATAGGCAGCCGTGTGGCTTTTGTTGAAGCCGTACTTGGCAAACTCGGCCATCAGTTCGAACACAGCGGTGGCGGTCCGCTCGTCGATGCCCTTGCTGCCGGCACCCTCGAGGAAGCGCACCCGCTGCTTGTCCATTTCTTTTTGCTTCTTCTTGCCCATGGCGCGGCGCAGAAGATCGGCTTCTCCGAGGCTGTAGCCGCCCATGATCTGGGCGATCTGCATCACCTGCTCCTGGAACACGATGACCCCATAGGTGTCCTCGAGCACCGGACGCAGACTCGGATGCGGGAAGCTGACCTGCTGGCGGCCGTGCTTGCACTCGACAAAGGTGTTGTGCATGCCCATTCCCATGGGTCCCGGGCGATACAGCGCAGCCACCGCAATGATGTCCTCGAAGCGGGTCGGCTGCAGGCCGCGCAGCAACTCGCGCATGCCGGAGGACTCCAACTGGAACACGCCCAGCGTGTCCCCCTTGGCTAGCATCTCGTAGACCGAATCATCTTCCAGCGGAACATTGTTGAAGCTGAAGAAGTCCCACTCGGTCTTGCCGGCAGCCCGCGCCATGTCGAGGGCGTTCTTGACCATCGTCAAGGTCTTGAGGCCGAGAAAGTCGAACTTGATGAGGCCGATACTCTCGGCCTGGTTCATGTCGTACTGGGTCACCGACGGGTCGCTGTCACCTGAGCCCTTGTAGAGCGGGCAGTACCGCCTCAGATCATCGTCGGCGATGACGACACCCGCCGCATGCACCGAGGAATGTCGAGTGGTGCCTTCGAGGCCAGTTGCAAGCTCGACCAGGCGCTTGACCTGGGGGTCTTCCTCAGTGGCTTTCACCAGGCGGGGCTCCCTGGCCAGTGCCTCGGGCAGGGTAATGCCCAGCTGATCCGGAACCAGCTTTGCGACTCGATCGACATCGCCGAAACTCATGCCCATCACCCGGCCCACGTCGCGCAGACCTCCCTTTGCCAGCATCTTCCCGAAGGTGATGATCTGGGTGACCCGCGTGGCGCCGCCATAGGCATCGTTGACGTAGTCGATCACCTCCCCCCTGCGGTCCTGGCAGAAGTCGACGTCGACGTCAGGCATGGACACTCGCTCGGGGTTGAGAAAGCGTTCGAACAACAGGTTGTAGGGGATCGGGTCGATCTCGGTGATGCGCAACGAGTAGAGCACCAGCGAGCCGGCCCCCGAGCCACGACCCGGCCCGACGGGGATGTCCTTCTCCTTTGCCCAGTTGATGAAGTCGTAGACGATCAGGAAGTAGGCTGCGAAGCCCATCGAGTCGATGATCCCGAGTTCCTCTTCGAGACGTTCTTCGTACTGCACCTGGACCGCTGCCCACTCGCTTTCATCGCTGCGAGTCCGCACCAACTGCATGCGTGATTCGAGTCCTTCGCGCGCCAACTGCTGCAAGACCTCTTCGGGAGTTCGACCGTCGAGATGGGGATAGACCGGAAAGCGATAGTTGCCGAATTCGAAATCGAAGATGCAGCGTCCGGCGATGTCGTTACTGTTGGCCAACGCCTGCTCGTCGCCCTCGAACAGGGCAGCCATCGCGGCGCCATCCTTGAGGAAGAACTGGTCACTGGGAAAGCGGAACCGGAACTCGTCGTCGAGGGTGTTGGTCATGCCCAGGCAAAGCAGCACCTCGTGCAGGAAGGAGTCCTGCTGGCGCGGATAATGAACGTTGTTGGTGACCACCAGCGGGATGCCCGTTGCGGCGCTGAGCCTGCGCAGTTCGTCGTTGACTTTGCGTTGGTCGACGGTGCCGTCGAGACCCCCGGTGGTCGAGCCCCAGCCGAGATCCATCAGTTCCAGGTAGAAATTGCCCTCGCCGACCAACTCCTGCAGCCACAGAGCCGCCTCCCTGGCCTCGTCGAAGCGTTCCTGGCTGAGCAACTTCGGCACCTCGCCCCGCAGATCACCCGAGAGCAGCACGATGCCCTCGCGCATCGCCTCGCGGTGCTCGTCCAGGACATCCTTATCGATCCGTGGGACATAGTGACGACCGGTGAGAAAGCCCTCGGAGACCAGGTGATTCAGCGCTACGTAGCCCGCCTCGTTGCGCACCAGGGCAACTAAGCGGTGGTTCTCACGAACCTTGTTCTTGTCGAGGCGCGAGCCCGGCGCAACGATGAGTTCGGCACCGATGATGGGGGTGATCCCCTCCTCCTTGCAGGCCTTGTAGAACTCCACTGCACCGAACAGGTTCATCTCGTCGGTGAGCGCCAGGTGGCTCATCCCGAACCGGGCTGCCTGGCGCGCGATCTGCCCGGGCGAGCCAACCGCCCCGAGCAGGCTGTACTGGGACTTGAGGTGAAGATGGACGAAGGGGGTCTCAGCGCGTTCAGCGGGCATCGAGTGACTCGGGATTGCGCGGCAACGGTCGCCGCGGAACAAGGCTACGGGGAGGCCCTGCGGAGGGCTCGGAACAGGTCGCGGAAGATAACACGCGCACCCGGGGATCGGGAGCAGTTTTCCGCTCGAGTTCGAGCGGACGAGCAGTAGCCCTGCGCTTGCGTCCAGGGGCAGATCAGAGCTAGCTTTCGGACCCATGCCTGCCTCTTCCAAGTCGCGCCGACTCGTCTCCTCGCTGGCCCTGCTGGGCATGCTGCTGTGCTCCCTTCCCGGCCAGGCCGAAGCTGTCGACCTGCGCAAGCGTTTCGGCCTCGGCTTCAACAACAACTTCTCGAGCTTCACCTCGCTTTCGGTGAAGTTCGGCATGCCGACCCCCAAGCCCACAGTGAACATCCAGATCCAGGGCCTGGTTGGATTCTCGTTCTCGGCGCTGGCAGCAGCAGACAGTGACGACCAAGCCGAAGCGGGAGTCGACCAGTTCTTCGCCGGCGGTCGCCTGCTCCTGCCGATCCTGAGCGAAGACAATCTCAACGTGTACGGCGGTGTTGGCGCCGGCTACGTCCGCCAGGCAGACGCCAGGCAGTTGTTGCGTGCCCAGGCGGTGGTGGGTGTCGAGTTCTTCTTCTTCGGCCTCGAGAACCTGGGCTGCTCGGCCGAACTCGGCGTGGTGCTGGACATCTCACCGGGGCAGGTCGACCTAGAGACCACCGCGGGCAGTTCGGCGTCTGTGGGCGTCCACTATTACTTCTAGGTCATCGCTGCGGCAGCCCATGGTGCGTCCACCTACGCACCCCAGAGGCAGCAGTGTGCTGCTGCTGGCCGCGGTCACAGTCCTTGCCCTGGCCGTCTTAGTCCCGACGCTCTGCCAGGCCGGTACCTGGGACCCACGCCTACGCTGGCACACGATCGACACCAAGCATTTCTCCATCCACTTCCACCAGGGAGAGCAGGAGCTGGCCATCGAGATGGCCCAGGTGGCCGAAGAGGTCCACGAAATGCTGTCGCCGTACCTCAAGTGGAAGCCTCTCGAGCGCACCCAGGTCGTGCTGGTAGACCCGACCGACTCCACCAACGGCTACGCCCGGACCATCCCCTTCAACGCCGTAGTCCTGTTTACCGTGCCGCCAGACTCGGACTCGAGCCTGGACAACTACCAGAACTGGCTTTGGGCGCTGTTCGTCCACGAGTACACGCACATCCTGCAGATCGACATGGTGGACGGCATACCCCTGGTGTTCCGCTACATCCTCGGACGCCTGATCACCCCGAACGCGGTCCTGCCTGCCTGGCTGACGGAAGGCTACGCCACCTACCTCGAGACTCTGTTCACGCGTGGCGGCCGCGGCCGCTCGACAGTCACTGAAACCCTGGTCAGGACTGCGGCCCTGGACGGTCGCCTGCCCCGCATCGACATGGCCGAAGGTTTCGGGCAGCGCTGGCCACGGGGCCAGAGCCGCTACCTGTACGGCGCCCACTTCCACCTGTACGTCGCCGAGAAGACCTCCGAGCGCGCCTGGGTCGATTTCCACCAGCGTCACAGCCGCGGCATCATCCCCTTCCTACTGCCGGCCAAGCAGGCCTTCGGCAGCACCTTTGTCGAGCTCTGGAAGGACTGGCGCAGGGACACGGCGGCGTTCTATCTCGAACAAAGCGCACAGATCCGCTCCGCGGGGCAGGGCCTCACCCCGACTCGGATTCTGCCGACTCGGAAGGGTCTCGCCCAGGAGCCGGTGTACAGCCCAGACGGCAGTGAAATCTTCTACCGGCACAGTTCCGCCCGAGAACCCTCCAGCCTGCGCGCCGTTCGCCGCGACGGACTCGCTGACCGGCGCATCCGGCGCGGCAGCCTGTCAGATCCCGAGCTGTCCCCGGACGGACGCTCCCTGTACTGGTCGGCCACTGCGGCTACCAACCGCTATGTCAGCTACCGCGACCTGTATCGCTACGATCTCGCGAGCAAGAAGCGGACCCGCCTCAGCCGAGGTGCGCGCCTGGACGAGTTGACGCTGCACCCCGAGGGGAACTGGGGAGTTGCCGTTCACAACCACCGCGGCCAGACCCAACTGGTGCGTGTGCAGCTGCCAGAAGGGAAAGGCAAGCTGACGTTCACGCCCATCACGGCCGCTCGGGACGGCAGCCAGTTCGCAGGCCCGAGCTTCGATCCCAGCGGCGAACGCCTGGCAGTTTCCATCTGGAAGCCAGGAGGCTTTCGTGACATTCACATCCTCGACCGGTCAGGACGCCAGCTACGCGCGCTCAGCTGGGATCGTGCTGGCGACGCAGAGCCATTCTGGTCACCCGACGGCAAGTGGCTGCTCTGGTCGTCGGATCGGGACGGCATCTGGAACCTGTACGCCTATCGCTGGGCAGACGCCCGGGTGTTCCGGGTGACACGCCTGCTCGGCGCCGCACGGCACGGCACGCTGTCCCCAGACGGCGAGCACATCGCCTTCCAGGGCTACGGAAGCGACGGCTTCAGGCTCGAAGAGATGGCATTTGCGCCGCAACGCTGGGAAGTCGCGGCCATTCCAGGGCGCCAACTACCCAGTCCAGACATGGGCCCCTCGGCGCAAGCCCTGGATCCGCTGCACCCACTCGAAGGCCTGCCGGGACCCGACGCACCGTTCTGGTGGGGGCCGGACCGCGCCGTCGCCAGGGCCAAGACACAGGACGACTACCGAACACTCGCCGCAGTAGAACAGCCTGGACCGGGCAACGACGCTGCCGAGTCGAAAGGAAAGCGCCCCGATCGCACCGACCCGGGCCCGCGCCAGAAGATCGCGCAAGATGCCGCCGCACCTCACGGTCGGGTGAAGCGCTACAACCCTCTGCTGACCCTGTTCCCGCCACGCACTCTCAACCTGTTCGGCGCGATCACCGACACCGGCGCCCTGGGCGGCATCTCCACGGGAGGTGCCGACGTCCTGGGTCAACACAGCTGGGGAGCCTCGGTGCACTACCGCACCGACAGCCGCTTCTTCGGCTGGTCGGCTGGCTACCGCCTCAGCGTTCTTCAGCCGAGCTTCTCGATCAACTACTCGAACCTGGCCCTCGACTACGGCCGGATCTGGCTGCGTAGCCCCAGCCCGGAACCGCCCGGCGGCACCCAGCTCGCCGGTAGCTATCGCGGCAAGGACCGCTACTTCGAGCGACGCGACCGGCTGTCGCTGGGCATGTCCCTGCCCATCCGATTCAAGCAGCACCTGTCGGTGTACTACAAGCTCGAGTTCCGCAAGCCATTGCACGACCTTCCCGACACCGTAGATCCTCAACTCCTGCCGACCCAGGGCAGCTTTTCCGGACTCGTGCTCGGTTGGTCTATAGGCGAGTTCAACGCCTATGCCGCCAGCATCAGCCCCGAGGACTCGGCCTTCCTGTCGGTGAGTGCCGACGTCGAGAGCACCTTCCTGGGCGCCTATCGTGAGAGCCTCGACGGCAGCAGGAGTTCCCTACACCGGGCGATCCTTACCACCGAGGGCAGGGGCTACCTGAGGCTACCGTGGGCACACAACCACGTCCTGGCGATGCGCGGCGTACTCGGTGCGACAATTGGCACCGAGATCCCCCAGCGCACCTTCCGCATCGGCGGACCCTACGGCGACAATCCCTACGTCAGCCTGCCAGGTCGTTACTACGCGCTACGTGGCTACCCCACCTCGTCCATGCGGGGGGACCACATCTACCTCGGCACCCTCGAGTACCGCATGCCGCTGGTATACGTGGAACGCGGCCTCTGGACCGGCCCCATCTGGCTGCGCAGCATCTCCCTGAGCGTGTTCGTCGAAGCCGCCCAGGTATGGAACAGCACGGACTACGCCGACTATGGTGGCTCTACCGAAGGATTTCCCGTGTTCTGGGCCAACACGCGCAGCTCTGTCGGCGTCGAGTTACTGGGTGAGGCCATCGTTTTCTGGTCTGCAAGCCTGCGTGGAGGGGTAGGCTACAGCCTGGGCCTGGCGGAAGGGGCCTGGCCCGGCGGCACCTTCTATGCGCAACTGGGAGCCAGTTTTTAAGGGGCCGGGCAGAAACGCGCCCGCCTTGAGGGCACTGACCTTGCTGTAGAGGAGCAGTGATCGAGAGAACCAGCCAATGAAGCTTATCTATCCAGCCGCACTGCTCCTGCTACCGGCCCTCCTTGCCGGCTGCTCTGACGCGCTCATGGGCGCCAGCGATTCGGCACCCAGCGCCGCCTTCGAGGCCACCGGCGAGACGCTGCTGCTGGTAGGCACTGATCCGGCCACCCTCAGCACCGACCTCTACCTCGTCCGGGCGGTCTCCAGCGCTGACGCCAATCCCTCCATCGCGGGGGCCGAGTCCTACGAGTTGGAGCGCCTGACCGACCTGGGCAGCGAGGACGAAGCCGGCCTGCTCGTGGCCGACGGTGACCGGCTGTTCTCCGAGAGGCTGCCCTACCCCATTCCCGATGAGTTGGGCTCACGGATCGCGATGCTGGTTACCGACTCCAGCGCCTCGCCCGACCAGGCGGCCGGCCGCATCGCCGTCATTGACCTGCTGACCCGAACAACCACAATGAGCCACGACATCGTCGGCCTGCAGGGCGTCCGATTCACCGAGTCCGGGGATTGGCTGGTCCTGGAGCAGACCATCGAAGGTGACTTGAACCGCCTGTTGCTGCTTCCCGCCGACGACCTCGAGGCAGACCTGCTGGAGGTCGCGATCTCTGAACCGCAGCTCTCCCAGGAGTTCGCCGGAGTCATCTCGGGCAGCAACGACTTCCTCGTCCTGGCACGCAACAGCGACGCCGGAACCAGCAGCGTGTACCGAGTCGAGGCCGAGACCGGCGCAGCGACTCTCTTGACCAGCCAGGTAGACGGTCTGCTCACAGGACCGACCCTGAATCCAGACGCCACTTTGCTGGCAGTTACCCTCACCGACGCCTGGGCCGACAAGCGCTCGGTCCTGGTTGTGGACGCCAGCGGACAGCCCACCAGGGTCACCGACAACCTCGATGCCGACTGCTACTGGCCCAGTTGGTCGCCCATCGCCGACACGAAGCAGGAAAGCCAGTTGGCCTTCGTCTGCCAGGACCTAGTGTCCAGCAGACCCGACATCGGCATCTGGTCATCCACCTCCCTGTCCTCGAGCGAGTCCCTCGACGGCGGTGAAAACGACGACTGCGTCGGCCCAGGCCCCTGCGTACCAGCCGACTTCGGTGCCGACCTGCTGACCGACGTCAGCCAGCCCGCCATTTTCGAGGGCACCATGGACGGCCTGGTTGTGCGCAGCCGTCCCCAGTGGGACCCACTCGGTGAGTCCGTGATCTTCGGTATCTCGACAGCAGCCGAAGCCTACGCCGGAGAGGGCATGACTTTGCTGGTGCTACCCCTCGGCGGCACGGCCTACCCGATCTATAGCGGTGCAGGCACCTCAGCGGACTGGGCGCACTTCTCCGCCGGTACCGATGGCCGCACTCTGCTGCTGTGGGAGCGCAGCGAGACCGGTCTCGACGACACCGACAATGCGAGCCTGAACGCGCAGCCCATCCGGGTCGTCAATATCGAGCAGGCCAACCCCGAGCCGACCTACGTCAGCCTCGGCCGCGACCTGCTGGTGTCCTACCCGATGTTTCTCGGCCAGAACACCATGTTCTATCGCTGAGCCCGCCCCTTCGCCCCGACCATGCTGCAGTCCATTCACCGCTTCTGGTACCACTTCGCACTGGCCTGGATGCCACTTGGCTTTGCCCTATGGCTGCTGGGAATGCACCTGCAGAGCTACCCCGCAGCGGCCGGTGGAATCATGCTGTGCGCCCTGGGCGCCTTTGCCTGGCACGACGACCAGCACCCGGATCACCCGGGCTAGACCCCAGCCGTTCGAAGACGGGTTAGTTGCCCTGCGGCGTGATCTTGACCGTGTAGTCGCCCGGGGAACCGGCGTAGCCCACTACCACGAACCAGCAATCAGCCCCATCGGGGAGCGGCACGATGGTGGTGCCCTCTTCAGGCTTGCTCAGGTCGGCAAGTGATGGATCAAAGGGAATGTAGTAGTAGCTCGGATCGTTGACCGCATCGAAGTAGTAGCAGAAGAACCGAGCGTCATAGTCACCGCCACCTGTGACCCAGTCGATCTCAGCGGAGATGAAGCCGGCCTCGGGGAAGGTGATGTGGTAGCCGTCGTTATCACCAGCCCAACTGTCTGCCTCGATGCTGGAGATGCTGCCTCGCACCTCGTTGGTCTTGCCAGCGCCAGCCGCCTCGCCGAGCTCCTGGAAGTGATCCTCGGGCCAGGGCGCCGGCTCCACGGAGAAGCCGCTGATCTCGGTGTCGTTGGGGTCCTCGGTCTCGTACCACACGAAACCCACCTCGGGCTGCTTGGCGAACCAGGCGTGCAGCACCGGGAGGGAGCCCTCCGCGCTTGCTACCTGCAGGTTCGGCGGATTGCCGTCTTCCTCGTCGCGAGCGAACACCCAGGAGACCTTGTCCTTCTGCAGGTCATAGGGCAGCAACTCGGTCACTCGACGCCCGCCGGGCTTCTCAGCCGTGTTGTTCAGAGATGCGACGTCGCCGGCGAACAGGTGCACCAGGTCGAAGTCGGTGGTGACCACGTTGCTGCTGCGCACCTCGTAGTTACCCAGGTGCATGTTGGCATCGGTGTCATCACAGTCGCGCAAGGCCAGCGTGTAGCCATCGCCGTCCTGGTCCTCTGTCTCATACGACTCGTTCTGCACGAAGGTGCCGTCGGCCTGGAGACTCCAGTCGCGGTTCTCGTCGATGAGCCCGTCGCAGTCGTTGTCGATGCCGTCGCTGATGTCGTAGTTGAACGCGAGCGGGCTGCCGTTTTCAGCCAGCGTATGCGGATGAATCGACACGTCCTGGTCATTGCAGTCTTCTCCACCGGCCGGGGTGAGCTTGGCGAAGCCGTCACCGTCGGCGTCGTCGTCGGAGCCGTCGCAGATGCCGTCACCGTCGAAGTCGGGCATCACGGTATCGGCCACCTCGGGGTCGGAGCCACAGTTGATCTCCGTCCAGTTGTGGAAGCCGTCGCCATCGGTGTCCTGGCCACAGCCCACGGTGCCAATGCAGTCGCTGTCGCAGAGACCGTCGCCGTCAGCGTCGACCGGGTAGTCGTCGCCATCGTAGGGGTTGGTGCCGCAGGCTTCCTCCTCGAGATCGGGCCAGTCGTGGGGGGTGAGGCCGCCGACGGTACTTCGGTCGTCGTCGTAGTTGGTGACGAAGTCGAGCTGGCCGTCCCCGGCGCTGCAATCATCGTCAATGGAGTTCCACGGGATCTCGTTGTCGAGGCCGGGGAAGATCGCGGGGTTGGCGTCGTTGCAGTCGCCCACACCGAAACCACCGTTGACCTCGATCTGGCCGCGGCAGAAGCCATCCCCGTTGATGTCCCGGCCATTCTCGCAGTAGCCGTCGCCATCATCGTCGACATCATCGGGACCATTATCGGCCCAACCGTCGCAGTCGTTGTCCTTGCGGTCACCGGCGGTGTCGCCACGATGCGGATGCACCTCGGCGTCGGTGTCGTTGCAATCGCCGGCCGCCACGCTGTAGCCGTCACCGTCATCATCGCGGCTCTCTTCGCCGGTATCAGCCGTGCCGTCGCAGTCGTTGTCCTTGCCGTCGGACATGCCGGCAATGATGGTGTCGGCCTCGATGGAAACCTGCTGCAGGAAGTGCATGTCCCAGGCGCACCAGAAGGTCTCGCTGTCTTCTTCGATTTGCCAGTCGTTGCAGCCGGTACCGCCGACGGGATTGCCCAGGTTGTCGATGTCGCTACTCAGGTAGGAGCCGACCTTGAGTTCGAGAGCCTGCTGAACCGTCGGGTAGGCAAGGTCCAGGTCCAGGGTCGCGGTGTCGCCTTCGATACCCGACTCGATCAGGTGCAGACGGGGGTCGTTTCCGACGATGATCAGGTCGTACTCGACGTTGTCGTCATCGGCGTTGACCGTGACCTTGATGATGAATTCCTGGCCCGGCTCGGTCTGAGTGGCAAAACGGCCATCGTCGATCTGCAGGACAGGCTCTTCGTCTTCATCGAAGACCTCGTTGCCGTCATCGTCGAGAACCGTGCTGGTGGCGTTGGGATCCGAGTACAGCTCGGAGCCCGCGCCATCCATGACCATGAAGTCGACATCCAGATCGTCATCATCGAGAACCGAACGCGCCTTGAAGACGATGGGGCCGAAGTAGTCGGTGGAGATGCGATACCAGTCCTCGTCGGGAGCGGGCTGGAACAACAGGGGCGCACAGTCGGTCGCCGTGTCGGAGGCGTCGATCTCATCGCAAGTCAGGTCAGCGATGCCGCGGATCCGGTGATAGGCATAGCTGATCTCGTAAGGACCATCGGCGGTCTGCAGCGTGTCGTTGTTGAGATCGGCTGTCTCGGCGCGGGGCGTCGTTTCCTGTTCCCACAGTCCCAGTGGATCCAGGGTGAGCACACCGTGGATGTGGCGCTGAGGGATGCCGGTCTCTTCACCCAGGCAGCCAGCGAGCAGCAGCGGAAGCGAGGCCAGTCCCGCCAGAGCCAGGCCCACCAACGCGGTGCCTGAGCCGAGGGAGATAAAGGAGCTTGAGGTCTTGTACATGTCTGTTTTCCTCGTTCTCTCGCTTAGAAGCTGAAACGCAAGCCGAACTCGAAGCGTCGAGGCGACTGGTAGGAGACGGGGCGGGCGAACACCGCACCCTGCTGGGTACCGAACACCGGCAGACCTTCCGAGGTCAGCGCCCTCTGGTCGGCAGCGCGCACATCCAGACTGTTGAGGATGTTGAAGATCTGGACGATGAGGTCAACCTGGGTCCCGGCAATGGACATGGCAAGGGCAGCACGCAGGTCCATACCGAGGTAGGCCGGCAGCCGCTCCTGGGTGCCACGCTTGGTGAGGTAGTTGCCGTAGCCCTGCCGCCAGGCGTTGTACTGCAGACGGTTAATGGGGAAGCCCGAGCGGAAGTCGATGGTGCCGCCCAGCGAGTAGCCCATGCTGAACTTCTCCGCGATCTTCCAGATGTTCGGATTGTCATAGGCAGCCTGCAGCTTGAACACGTGGGGCTGGTCACTGCCGGCAATGCCATCCTCGTAGTACCGCTGGGTGGGATTGTCGAAGTCGGGCGACAGGCCGACCCGGTCACCGGCGCTTCGACCGGCAGAGTTGGCCGCCAGTCGCGAGTAGGTGTAGGAACCGAGCATCTGGAAGTTGTCACTGAGCTGCTTGCGCACGATGAGAGTCAAGGCCCAGTAGTCACGCTTGCTCTCCTGCGGGGTACGCAGCCGGTAGATGTCCTCAGAGATGCCGTTGCGGAATCCGACAGCGTCGGTGCCGTTGTCATTCCACAGCACGTTCACCTCGTCGTCCTCCCACATGTGGGTGAACTTGCGGTAGGTAAAGTTCAACTCGGCGGCCAGGTCGCGGGCGATCTCGCGCTGCGCCGAGACAAAGATCTCGTTGCTGCGCGACACCACGAAGTCCGGGTGGCTGATGTTGCTCGCGGGAGTAGACGCGCGAGTGCTGTCCTCAGACCATTTCTGCTGCGCGTCGTCCCAGGGGTAATACTCGTAGTTGAACGTGCTCTGGTTGAGGTAGCTGCTCAGCTCGAGAATGCCGGGGTCGGCGATCTGAGCGACATTTGCCGAGATCCGCGTCTTGCCATCGCGGAAGGGGTCCCAGGCGGCACCAACACCCCAACTGACGGCCGAAGTGTCGATGATGGCCTGGTCGAGGTTGTTGTTCAGCCGGGCACGCAGATAGCGCGCACCGATATTGATGCTCAGGCCCCGTACGGGAATCCAGCGGTCCTGCACGTAGCCATTGAAGATGAGGCCCAGTTCCTCCTCGCGGTCGCTGTTGACGACCACGTAGCGAGCCTCGTTGACATAGTTGTCCAGGTCGGAGACCTCGTCGACCTGCAGGGTGTTGTCACTGTTGCTGTCAACGGGTCGCTTGATGAAGATCTTGTTGCCGACATAGCCGAAGTCGTTGATGGCCCACACCGGAGCAAACTCGACGCCCGCATTGAGGGTGTGCGAGCCGAGCAGGCGGTCAAGTCCGAGCTCGAAGTCACTCTTGATGGAGAAACGGTTGCGGCGATTGAGATTGTAGCGCCCATACGAGCCGTGGTTGAGGCCACCCTGGTTGGCCCAGATGGCACTCTGCTGCTTGTCGACGTCGAGGCAGCGGCCGATGGGATCACGCTCGTCGCAGTCTTTCCAGGCCACAGGTTCGATGAAGATGCTGGAGTACTGGTAGAACGCCGTGGTCGTCAGCACGGCCCGGCCACCCAGCATGGCTTCGTGAGCCAGGCTCGCCGAGAATCCGCCCTG
>CAZBDA010000107.1:0-5315 GCA_964490445.1 uncultured Rickettsiales bacterium
AGTCCAAAGTCGGCTTCTGGGGCGAGCTGTGCGCGGCGAACGTTGGAGTCGTAAACAGCCTCGACCCGCACACCCGGCTTGAAGATAATCTCTCCCAGAGGCAGGCCATCTTCAGCGCCATGGGCAGGCGCAGATATCCCCGGCCCACAGACCAATGTGACGATCAGCAAGCATGCTGCAACCCAGTGCAGCCTCCCCATCACACCACTCAACCTCTCTGCCTCCAACGGAACCGAATCGAAGCGGACGTACAGCCTACATCTCATCACGAAAAAGCGCCCGCCGATGGGCCCACTAAATTCACTGAAAATCAGAACTTAGATGGTCGTAGCGCTCTTCTGCCTTAGTCGCGCAAAGAGTGCAAGTCTGCCAACTACAGGAATGGCGAGGCGTCAGGAGGTCGGCTGCTGCCGCCGGTGGAGGCTGGGCCTCCACTCTCTCCACCCTCGGTGCCACCCTCTACGGTCACGACGACACGCGTCTGACCGGCAGTGACAATGCCTACCTGGCCGACACAGGCATCAGCCTCAGCAGTTACCGTCGTCGCCTGCTGCTGAGCGATGAACAGCTTTCTGAAATTGTGCTCCTGGAGGTCCAGGTTCTCTCTCGCAGCCGCCTCGGCGAGGTTCAGCTTGGAGTCTCCTGCAACCTTGAGAAGGCCCCGCAAAGCACCGAGCTTGTCATTGAGGCAGTTAAGAAGGACTACATCTTTCTTTTTCTGAGCCTCTTCAATGAGCCGCAAGATGCGATTGGTAGCCGACTCCAACTCCTGGACAGCCACCTGGGCGAATTCCTGCTTCTGGCGGGGATTCAGATCCCGACCACTCAGTTCACCTACGACCGGCTCGTTGGTCACAGTGGGCAGTGTTTCCTCTTCGTCCTGGGCCGTTGCCAGGCCGCTGGCGCAAAGCATCGCCAGCGAAACCACAAAGACCACCGAAGAAAGGCGCAGAGTGCGGATTGGCTCGGCTCGCATCACTTGCTGCTCCCGTCAAAAAATTCGCGTGCACCGACCTTTGAGTATGGTGCCACTCCAGTACCTTGTCAAACCTCAGAATAGGTCGCCGCGGGGCGGATTCCAACGTTTCTGAAACGGTCTCGGAGGAGCGTGCCTGGCAGTCGCTACTGGGCCGAAAAAATAAACGGATAGCCCGCGACTTCAACGACGTCTTCTGGCGGCGGAGCCATCCTGATACTGCGGATTACCTTGAGGATGCAGCTCTCGAGATCCGCGCTGCCCGTCGTGTTGTCGGAGATGTCTGCCGCTGCAACCATGCCGTTGGTCTCGATCTCAAAAGAGACGGTGACCTTGCCCGCGATATCCGGATTGCTCTTGAGTTCGCGCTCGTAGCAGGACTTAACCCGTCCGTTGTAGCGCTTCATGATCTTCTTGATCGAGGAGGTGTCACCAGAGCTGGCTACGATGTCTGCAGAGCCAGTCTTGATCTTCGCCTTCAACTTTGTCCTCTTCTTCTTCACGGCCTCGACTTTACCGCCACCGCCACCCTTGAGGTCGCCGACGTCGGCCAGCCCCTCACCGCCGCCGCCCTTGCGAAGGCCGGAACTATCCGAGTCGCGACGACCCACCGCGAGCCCTGACGAGTTCGCCAGCGCATCACCGGCATCGCCACTCAGCCCGTCAGACAGGAGGTCGGCGATCGCGTCGCCGCCGGAGCCCTCGCCGGCCGTGCCGATGAGGGCCAGGAGGCCTGTTTGACCGACCTCCTCCTCAATGCGCGCACGGCGGTCTTCAGCACTTTCCTGCGGCCTCTCTTTCTTCTCTTCCTTGGGCTCCGGTGCGGCTTCCTCAGGAGCCTCTTCCTCTTCTTCTTCGCCTTCGCCCTCTTCCTCGGCAGCTTCCTCAGCGGGCGGAGGCGTGTCCTCCTCCACGACAAGCTTCACGAACCGCGCAGGAATGTCGTCGATGGTGAATTCCTTGGGCGGGGGCTGACTCTCGATCCAGATCACCCCAGCCGTGTGGAGCAGAGCAGAAACGAACAACACGCCCAGGAACAACCAGTCGACCTCATCCCAGCGGAAGGGCCGGAAGTCGGCGCTACGACGGCGCGCTGGCTGCGGGGGGGGGGTAACGAACTGGAACAGTACCGTGTAATCACCGACGTAGACCTTGCCACGGTTTTCTTCGGTCAGTGGAAACGAAAACCAGCTTCCCTTCCTGGCAGCTTTCCCCGTGGCTGCAAGACTCGCGATCGTATTGATCTCGCCGCCCTGGGCAACCTTGCCGTGCATCTTGTCGGTGAACTGGAGACTGTACTTACCGCCTCGGTTAGAGAACAACTCGAAGCGGTGGCTCGGAAGTTCTGCACCGGAAATAACCACAGTGCACTTCGCGTGGTCACCCACGGTGACTGCGGAGTCTGCGGGGATGAGGCGCTCCTCGACGATGCGCCCGCTCTGGATGATGCCAATGCGGAGGATCTTGCCGAGTTCCACGCGGCGCGTCGGTGTATGCCGCCCGCGGCTACCCCTGCCCTTGCGCTTCGCTGCCCGCTTGTTGGCTCCCTTAGCGGCCATTCAAGTCCTCAACGTCCTGCTTGGGCGGCGGCGACAGCCTTTCCACCGACCCAGATTCTCCAACCAGCGCAACCCGCGCTGTACTGAAGCCTACCAAGAGAAGCCTCGCCACGGCGGCGCCTCTAGCTTTCTTGCCCGTAAACTACGAACTTGAACTCGCCGAACTGCGCCTGCCCGGCGGTAACCATGACCTCCCGCACCAGGCTGAAAGGAATGTCCTTGTCAATCTGGAGCAATAAGCGGCCGGTAAACGGAGAATAGCCCGGTCGTTCCGCGTTGGCCTTCTCTCTGTCTGCGAGTTCCTTCAGCCGATCAAACAACGGCGAAATGATCAATGCGCGTTTCTGGCCGGGATCCACAGCGTTGCCGACGATCGGCATCAGTTCGACACCATCCACGGTGATCGAAGCCTTGGTTATGACCACGTTGACTGCAAGCTCCGGCTTGAGGCTTGCCGTCGAGTTGGGAAGGCTGAGATCGTCTGACGGCGTGACCGTGATCTCCTCGGTAGAGTAGCTCTTGAGGAGGAACACCAGGATGATGGTCATGATGTCCATCAAAGAGGTGATGTTCAGTTCAGCCTCTTCGTCAACGACTGATGACTTTCTCATTTTTCTAGCCATGAGCCATTACCTCGCTAACACCATAGGTTTCGACATCGATTCGACACCCGACAGCAACGCCAACTACTTGGCGCCGCCAGCAATCACCACGTAGGGGAAAAGACAGACGTTCGGATAGCACTCACTAGCCGACTCCTTGACCTGGCCAGCCCCCACGGGATTCAGAGTGCCACCAGAGGGGAAACAGCCCGTAGTCTTGCCCGCTTCGCACTCGGGCACATCGCGAGTTGCATCCATTACCCCCACCAGGACGGAGTACTTGATCGACGCGTTCGGAGCCAGAATGACGTTGCCCTCTTCGGGGTACGCCGTCATCATCGCGGCCCCCTCCCAGCGCGGATTCTTGAGCTTTGTGACCAGCGCCCTCAACTCCTCGAAGTCGTGGCATGCCGGGTCTGCACGACACTCTCCAGCTGTGACACCACCACACTGCGTCTGCTGGCAGTAGTCCCTGCTCTCGCGCAGAGGAATCTTCTTGCAGCTGCTCGCACCGGCCGCGTCGCCAGCTTTCGGGCAACCCAGAATCTCAGCACTGCCACTGACCGAAAAACCTTCATCGGTGATGGCAATCTGAAGGTTAAGGGGTGGGTCTTTGTCCTCTTCGTCCGCCTTATCCTTGGGCTGCGGGGCACCAATGGCCGGCAACGACGAGTCGATCACCGCAATGGTGATGAACGAAGCCGACAACAGGAGGAAGGGAATCAGCAGCGTCATGAGATTCATGAACGGCAACAGATTCAGGCTGATGTCCTTTACTTCCGCATCACCACGACGTGTTCGTTTAACTCTCATTCAAGTTGCTCTCCGCTGCCGTTATGCCGGGCCCGTAGCCCCTGCAGAGAAAGCCGGATCCCGCGTAGCTCCACGGGACCAGCTCGTCATTCCAGCTACTCGCCACCCTCATCCTTGAGGGTGCCACGCTTGTGGGCCGTCAAGAGATTGATGAGCTTGACGCTGTACTGCTCGACGTCTTGAACCAGGTTCTTTGTGCGGTTCTCGATAATCGAGTGGCAGATCATCGTCGGAATGGCGACCACCAAGCCGTAGGCGGTGGTGTACATAGCGACCGAAATACCGTTCGCGAGCATCTCCTGCTTATCAGCAGCAGCAGCAGCACCGACAGCCTTAAACGCCATCACCAGACCAGAAATCGTGCCGAGCAGCCCCGTCAGGGTGGCGACGTTCGCCCACATTGACAGGTACGCAGTACGTCTCTTTACCTGCGGGAGGATCTCGAGAGTCGCCTCTTCTACGGCGTTCTCAATCTCGGTCTGGCCCCGGTTGGCCTTGGTGAGTCCTGCCTTGAGGACCCGGGTAAGAGCAGCGCTACTCTCCGCATTGCAGAGCTTAATCGCACGGTCGATGTTGTTGGCCATCACCAGCTTTTGGATCTGGGCCATGAACGACGCACCGTTGATGTTGTAGCGCAGAAGCACCATGTAACCACGTTCCACCACTGTCGCCGCCGCAATGACGGAGACGATGAGGATGAGGTACATGAAGGAACCGCCCTTGGAAAAAAACTCGAGGATGAAGTCGATGGGAACCTCCGGGGACTCTTGTGGTTATCTTTCAGGATTCAACTCGTCCCAACTTTCCGAACCACTTCGGAGAGCCAGCGACGTGTTCTTTTACTCGTAATTCACTGCTACGGGAAGTGGTCGACCACAATTTCGCCTAGAAGGGCGCCTTGTCGACGGAACGAACGATTTTCGGAGTGAAGCTCTGCTTCAGTTGAAGAGTCTCCAAATCTTCCTGCTCCTCGCGCGAAATGATGTAGCTGACCTCGGGCTTGTGGATCGTACCTTCGACGACCGAACCTTCTTCTTCCGCGCCGAAAACGACCTTCTTGCGCTGGGCCGAGGCATCCGCTGGGAGCAGCAACGCCGACACCAACAGCAGCGCCAGCGCGACGACACAGGCTGCGCGGACGATGGGAAAAAAAGCGGCGTACTTTGTCATCGGCAGGCAATTATAAGAACTGCTTCGCTTCGCTGGCAAGAAGGGAGCGCTCACTGTGATGTCTCCTCGGGAGCGTCGGCGCCCCCTTCGGAGGAGCCACCGTTCTCGTCACCCGCCGGCTGGCCTGGGCTCTGCTCACCTGAGTCCGCCCCGTCGCTGCCCTCGCCGGACTCCGCACCACCGGCGCCGTCCTCA
>CAZBDA010000107.1:5415-17847 GCA_964490445.1 uncultured Rickettsiales bacterium
GCAGCGCCAGCTTCTCCAGCAGCGCCAGCTTCTCCAGCAGCGCCAGCTTCTCCAGCAGCGCCAGCTTCTCCAGTAGCGCCAGCTTCTCCAGCAGCAGCCTCGGCAGCAGCAGCCTCGGCAGCTGCGGCCTCGGCAGCAGCGGCCTCGGTAGCAGCGGCGGCCTCTTCGGCAGCGGCCTTTTCAGCAGCGGCCTTCCTCTTGGCCTCTCGCTTCTCCTGTCGAGCTTTCTTCTTCGCATCGCGCAGACGTTTTTTCTCTGCGCGCTCGACGATCTTCTCGATGCTCTTGATATAGCCCCGAACCTTGTGGTCTTCAGCGACCGTGCCACCGCCCTCTTCCACCACCGAGATGTACTCGTTGTAGGTCGCGATGGCAGTCGGGTACTCCCTTTGGAAGTCACCCTGCATGATGGCCAGGTTCAGCAGCGCGTCGACACGGTGCTTGCCTGGCACCGAGGCAATCTGGTTGTAGAGTTTTTCAGCCCCTTCGTATTCGCCAGTACCGCGGCGCGCAACCGCCAGGTTCAACTGGATAGGAACGTTGGCGGGCATTCGACGGTGAGCCCGCTCGAGCAACTCTCGGGCCCCTTCGAAGTCCCGGTTATTCAATCGCAGGTGCGCGAGGTTGACCATCGCGCCCACGTCATCGGGGTTGAGTTCCAGGGCCCGGGAAAAAGCGTCCCTCGCTTCTACCAGGCGCTTGTCGGCGCTCCACTTCTTCCAGCGGTAGTAGACAAGCCCCAGGTTGGCCTGGATGGCGCTGTTCTCCTCGGCGTCGGGCACCGAGGCAATTGCCTTGAGGAAGACGAACTTCGCGAGCTCCAACTCATCCAACTCGAGGTAGGCCAGCCCCAGGGTGTTGTAGGCATCGATGCTGTTGGAATCAATCTTGATGATGTCCCGGGCGTTGTCCCGGGCCAGCTCCGCCTGGCCCTGCTTGAGATAGATGCGCGCGAGGCCGTTGAGCAGGTCCACGTCTTCGCTCTTCTTCTCCAGGCCCTCGGAGTAAGCTTGTGTGGCTGCCGTGAAATCTCCGGAACGCTCGTAGGCGATCGCCAGCGAGAGTTGCGCTTCGCCCCAATCAGGCCGCGCTTCGAGCACCTTCTCCAGGCTCTGGACTGCTTCTTTGAGCAGGTCCTGGTCCAACTGCACAAGCGCCAGGTTGTAGCGAGCCTCTACCCAGTCAGGAAACAACTTCAGCGCCTCGTTCAAGCGAGTCGCCGCGCCCATCAGGTCCGACTCGCCTCCGGCCACGCCCTTGCGCAGCATCACGGCTTCTTCGAACAACTGCCGTGCGCGTTCGCGCGGTAGCGGCTCCCAGATGGGCATGCCGTCGGCATCGAACAGCGGGTTGCCGTAGCTATCGACCGACTGCTTGCGGCCATCGGCTGAGACATACAGGCCATTCTCGTCGATGGTCGCGCCCTCGAGGCTTACCTGGGCAGCTGCGGCTGGCTCCTCCTCGGCAACAGCTTCGGGCTCTTCGGCCGCGTCCGCCTCGGCTTCCTCGGCTTCAGTCTCTTCCACAGCCGGAGCCGAGTCGGGCTCGATGCTTCCCGACGTCTCTGTGGGCTGCTTCTCGCCACAAGCGGACACGAGCAGCGCAGCGACGAGCAGCGCAATCGACAATTGTCGTCGCAACACGATCACGGCTGTTCTCCCAGGGCGAGCTTGGTGCCCTGACGGCGCACGGGAGCAGCAGAGATCTCAGGCGGCTCTTCGATTGCCGGCGGCAAACGCAGAGACTCCGAGGGGATGACCGTGGACTCCTCGGGCTTCGGTAGGGCGTAGCTGTTGGGGTCGATGACACTGAGCTCTGCCAACGCCTTATCCACCCACTCTGTGTACAGCTTCTTTTGCTGAGCGGCGTCGACGACCGCCTCGAACAACTTGACGGCGAACTCATCGAGGCGAGCCGCCTGGGCAATCATCTGGTCGCTGTAGGCGTAGTAGTACTCTTCCTCGTTCGGGTTATCCACATCAAACGGGATCGGCGCCGCAACCCAGGTCTCACCATGGCGCTTGTAGCTCAGCGCCTTGTAATAGAATGCAGCGCTCTGCCACAGGAAGTCGGGATATTCGATGGTAAAGGCATCGAGGTCGGCAGCCAGCTTCTTGTTCCACGCCAACTTCTCTTCGTAGACCTTCTTGAACGCGTCCTGGTCCTTGGTGTTGGGGAACTGGAGCTTCTCGTACTCGGCGAAATCGGCGAGCAACGGGCGGAACGCGATCTCGGCACAGAGTCGCAAGCCGACAGTGCCGCCGAGATCAGCCTTGATGTCGGGATAGGAGTCGTAGATCAACTGGATGATCTTCTTCTGGTCCCTGGCTTTGCGGCGCGAGCCGGCATATTCAGCGAGCTTGTACTGCGTCTGCACCCAGCGGTCAGCATCCTGGTCTCCGTACAACTTGAGCCAGCGCTTGTAGACACGCTCTGCATCACCCGGATTGCCCGCGGATTCCCACAACTCCGCAGCCCCGAACAACTGGTCCTTTGCGTCGTCCTTGTCGGTGTACTGGTCGTGGTACTTCTCTTTGGAGGCAGCGGCGTCGCCGAAACGCTTGAGACCCACCTTGAGGGTAGCCGCATTGGCCAGAGCGTTGATCGCATCCTTGTTATTCGGGTGATAGGTCAGCAAGTCCTCGTAGTAGCTGACGGCCTTCTCGAGCTCCAGGGTCCGCTCGTAGTTGCTGGCCATGCGCCAGAACGTCGGGGCCGCCTGTGGCGACTCCGGGAAGCGCGCCAGCAACAACTCGTAGTACTCGTTTGATTCTTCCGTTCGGCCCAGCTTCGAGTAGGACGCCGCAATGTTGTACACGGCCGTATCAACCTTCTGCATGTCCTTGGCGCTGGCGGCCTCGCCATACAGAGCGTAGAAGTCGAGGAAGGCGTTGAGGGCGCACTCGTACCTCTTCTGGGAGTAGGCGATCGTGCCGTCGCTCAGCAAAGACTGACGCGCCCAACTGGCGAACTGAACGTTGCGTGCCTTTGTGTTCTCCTCGTCGGCGCCCAGGGTCAAAGCGGCGAAGCGCTCCGCCTGCTGACGCATCTGCTCGAGATCACCGGTATACAGGTACGAGGTGACGATGAGGTCGGCCGCGTATCCCGCCACTTCGGTGGCCGGGTAGCGCTCGATCAGCCCATTGAAAACCGCACGCGCGCTCTCCAGGTTGTTCGAGAAGTACAACATGTCGCCGACGTGGTAGAGCATCGCCGGCAGACCCTCGGCATCAGGAAGCTCTTTCTCGACCCAGCGCACGGACTGGATGTACTTCTGGGACAGCGGCGACAGGGGAAGGGCCGCGAACTCCACGGTCTCTCCGAGAGTGGGCTTCAGGTTGTGCAGCGACGCGGGATCGGTCTTGTAGCCACCCTCACGCTCGATCCATAGGAGCTGGTAGGCAACCGCGATCGCCTCGATGGCCTGCTTGCGGTATTCGTCTTCGGGAAAGCCGAACAGGCGACTGTACTGGATAATCGCCCGTTCCCAGCCAGTGATCATCTGGCCATCCTCGTTACGAACCGGCTGGTTGCCGATCTCGAAGTAACACTCAGCCAGGTACCAGCTCAACTCGTAGGCGTTCTTCGTATAGGGATACTGGGACAGGTACTCCTCGTACTTCAGCGCCGCGACCAGGAAATCCGACGGCTCACCACTCTCCTGTGCGTCCTGGTGCTTCTGGACGGCCACGTTGTACAGAGAATCGAGGATGTACTCCTTGGATGCCTCGATGGCATCGACATTGTTCTTGTTGGCCTCGTACCAGGCGCTGTTGAGCCCATACTGATCGGACAGGGCAACCCTGGCAGCTGACGCAGCGGCCAGGTCGGGCGGAGACTTGATCGAGTAGAGCTCGATCACGTTGTTCTGGAAGACCGGACCGTCGGGGCTGAGCGGGTACTTCTCCTGCAGGAACAGGTAGGTGTCGATCGCGTCCTCATAGCGAACCTGTTCCATGAGGATACCGGCCAACTCCTTGATCACTTCATAGGACCAAGTCGGCGTTCCCCTGTCCTCGACCATGCGGGCGGCAGGGAGCACAGGCGAGATCTCCAACTCACTGGCACGGTCGTTGATAGCGATCGCCAGGTAGCGAATCGATTCGGCCTTGAGGTCCCCGCCCCTACCCGTTCGAGCCTCCTTCGCTTCCGCCCAGTCGATCAACTCCATGAACTTCTGCATGGCTGGTTCGAGATCATCCAGCTTGTACAGCGACCAGGCCACCTTGTACTTGGCCATCTCGTAGAGTTGTTCTTCGCCAGTCTCGAGTGGTCCGTTGACGAGTTGCTCGTCAAAGTCGGCCACCATCTGGTTGAAGTACCTCAGACCCTCAGTGGTCTCATTCTCCTCGAAGTGGAGGTTGCCCAGGCGCAGGTAGGCGCCGGCTCGATATTGACTGTCAGGAACGTTCGCGAGCAGTGCCCGATAGACCTCGGCCGCACGCACGGGATCGAGGTGGCGCCCCGTCTCGTCGCTGTAGCAGTAGCCCAGCATGTCGTAGACCGCACCGAGGTCCCCGTAGTCCTTGAAGTTGCGGATGATCTTCTTGTAGAGGGCGATCGAACTGCGGTAGTCCTTCTCGGGCGGCGGCGGCAGGAACTTCACCTTGCCTGCGTCGAACTTGTCCTGCAGCTCGTACCACTTCTCTTCCTCGGCCATGAACTCTTCTCCCGAGCGCTCGAAGTACAGCTCGGCGAGGCGGAACATGCGGCGGGCGGTGTAGGGCGAGGCGGGGTGCTTCTTGACGAACTTCTCGTGCGCCTCGATCGCCTTGTCACGCAGCAGCCGCTCCTCCAGGTCGGTGCGGTCGACCATGGAGTCATAGCCGGTCCGAAGTTCGCCGACTTCTTCGTCGTAGTCACGCCGAATCAGTCGGCCAATCTCGTCGTTGAACTCGCCAGCGCGCGCCTTGAAACGTTCCACAGCATCGCGCCAGGCATCGAAGTCCTCGGGCGCAGCCTCCGCGAATACCGGACCAGCCGGGGCCGCCCCTTCGCCCTCGGCCCCCTCAGCGATTTCTGCCTCCCCAGCAGCGCTTTCCGCGCCCTCGGCCGACGAGGCGAGCTGGCCGCCAGCCACCATCGAATCCAAAGGCAGCGCGTACTGGTCGAAGCCCAGGTCCTCGAGCACCGGCTCCGGCCGCTCTGGAGGCACACACTCGAAGCGCTCATCTCCTGCACGGTTGCGTTTTGCCTGCTCCTCGTCGGCTTCGACCGACGCAGCCGTTGCGGAGTCCTGCGCCAATGCCGAATAAGGCAGCACCAGGAGCATGGCCAGGACAGAAGCGACCGGCAGGAGGTACAGGGGTCTCAACGCTGGTCCTCCCCCACCACATCAGAGAAGGTCGTCTCGAGGGCACGAAGGCGACGATTCTTGTCTCGTGCCATCTCCTTCTTGGCCAGCGACGTCGACTCCTTTCGGTACCAGAGGACATCGATGACGCCCATGTCGGCACGAGCCAACATGTCCTGGTAGAACGCCGCCACCTCTTCGAAGGCGTGGCGACCGATCTTGCCGCTGACTTGCTGGTTTGCATCGGCAATGCCGCCTCCTTCCTTCTCGAGGTTGGAGACCATACGGCGCTGAAACTCGACCTCGGCCTTGATCTCGTCGATCTCGACCACTTCTGCGCGGTCCATGAGGGCCCGAGCATCACCGGCGACTCGTGCCAGTTCAATCAGGCGCGAGCGAACGCCGTTGAGGCGGGTCAGGAAGTGCACCCGGCTTGCCGACACATCACGACGCATGCGGGCCAGGCGCCGCTCAAGAGACTGCAGTTCCTGCTGCGCATCGCCGCGCATGGCACCCTCGCCTTCACTGCTCTTGTTGACCAGGCGGGCAGTGAGGATTCGGGGCTCGAGGCGGCGCTTAATCGCACGCAGTTGATCGCGCACCTCGGTAAGTCGGCTGCGCTCGGCTTCGATCTCTCCGCGCAGCTCGACCTCTTCCTCCCGAGTGCGTTCGCCACGCTTGCGAGCTCCAAGCAGGTACTCCTCGACCCCGGTCACCTGCGCGAGCAGGTCGGAAACCAGGACTTCCACGTGGTAGGCACGCGTCTCGACGGCCTGGGCCTGGAGGTTGAAGGCCGCCTGGCGCTCCACCGAGGCATTCCTCATCCTGGTGAGCCCGGAGGCCTTGCCCTCACCCTCGTCCCGCTGAGCACGAATGCGCTGTAGATCAGCCTTGCGGGACCCGGAGACCAGGGCGTCCAGGTAGAGCATCTCGATGTCGACCAACCTCGAGCGAAGCAACAGGGCGGCAGCCTCGGCAGAGGCGAGTTGCTGACGCTGAATCCGGTAGGTCTGGATGATGCCGATGGTCTCGCTGCCATAGAGGGCCTCTTCGAGGACCTCGAGCAGTCCATTGGCTTCCTTCAGCGCATCCTGTTGCTTGTAGAGGTCGCCCGAAACCTGCACCGCTTTCGCAACGCGTTCGTCCGAACGAGCCTTGCGCCGGGCAGCCGCCGGAACTGTGAGCGCGGCCTCGGCCACGTAGCGCTCGTCGTCGACCAGTTGGTTGAAGTACACCATCGGGTCGGAACCCGAGTCGACGATGCCGGACAACGAGGTCGACAACTCCTCGAAGTGCCCCGACGCCTTGTCAAACTCGTCGATTGCCGAATCCCACTGCTCCATCTTCTGCTGCACCTGGGCGGCAAGGATCCGAAGGTAGGACTCGCGGACGTCATCGGGGAACGCAAGGTTGAAGATCTCCGCAGCCCGCAAAGCCTCCTGGAGCTTGCGAGCACGGACGAACTCGATCTTCTCCTGGCTGGCCGCCTCGATGTTCGCCCAGATCATCTCGTAGAGCGCATCGTCATAGAACTTCGAGTCCGAGGCCACCGAGGTGTACTCGCCAATCGCTGCCGGAATGTCCCCCAACTCGTAGTGCAACCTGCCGATTGCAAGGTGGGTGAGATCCATGACCTGCTGGTGTCCCTGAGTCGAGATCGGCAGCGTCAACACCTCGCTGAACGATGAGATTGCCTGCTGGAAGCGTTGCGTCGCGGCCAGGTCGTCGCCCTCTTTCTGGGCAGCCAGCGCCTCGGCCACAATAATGACGGCGCTGAAGTAGCGGGCCTGCGGGGTAAATGTAGAGCCGCGCGGGAAAGCGCGGAAGATGGCCTGGGCTTCCGCAAGCTTGCCCTGCCGGTAGAGCGTCTTGCCCATCTGGTACCGAATACGAAGCGAGGTGGCACTGCCCTGCTGCGACGAACTGACGAAGTTGCTGTAGTAGTAGTTGAAGTCCTGCAGGTCACCGGTTCGACCGTAGATCTCGATCAGACTGAGCAGGCTGTCACCGTAGAACGGATGAGTTGCACCGAGGTTGACGATGGTGCGGAACTGGTCCTTAGCGGGCCTCAGGTTGCCATCCTGGTACAAGCACTCGCCCAGGTACCACTGTGCTTCGGGGAGTCGAGAATCGCCCTTCAGATCCTTGTTCTCGAGCAGCGAGAAGAACAGCAGCGCGCAGCGCTCGTAGTCTTCGACGAGGTACGCGTAGCGGGCTTCGTTGTAGCGCTCGGAGGTAAGACGACTACTGCGGGTCAGGGCTCCCGATGAGAGCTCGGAACGCATAGCAGCGATGCGACGCTCGAGCCCGACCACTTCGGCCTCTACCAGCGAGAGATCATTCTCCAGGGTCGCCGCACGGTTGTCCTGCGCAACGACCTGCGCCGGCGCGAGAGACACCGCCACGTACAACGAGCCAGCAATCGCAGCGCAGCCGAGTCGCCCAGCGACACCGTCCATCAAATTTGCCATTGCAGTCACTGTTCCAGCCGCACCTGTTCTTCTTGAACTGTCTACTTGCTCTTGAACTGCCTACTTGCCCGCCGAGTCGTCAGCAGACTTGTCGCTCTCGCCCTTCTTGCCCTTGTTGCCTCGGAAGCGGAAATCCACGGCCGGCCCTTCTACGTAATCCGCGAGGGCGCCACCTTTCTTGTAGAGCACCGAGTCGAGGCGGGTGGTCTCACCATCCTCTGCAACAAAGGAATAAGACGACGAGAACTGAAAGCTATAGTCGGACAGGTAGTAAAACAGCCCGCTGCCCTTGCCCTTGATCACTCCAGTAACGCTCAGAGTGTGGTTGCCGGGCGGGATGTTGGACTCGAAAATCTCGACCTTCTTCTCCTTGCTCAGCGAACCCTGGGTACCGGCATCCGTCTTCTGGTAGATGGGATTACCGTCGAAGTAATAGGTGATCGAGTCGAGGGCATAGGCCGGTCCCAACTTGTTGACGTGACGAAGGACGGCCTTGGCGCCGGAGACCACTCCGCGGATCACCTTCTCTTCGAGCAACAACAGTCGCGCTTTGCTGCGGAACACCTTCTCTTTGAGCGCGTCGACCTGGTTCTCAACAGTCTTGAGTTCCCGGAAGATGCTGAGCTCGACATCACCTGCCGCATCCGCGCCGGATTCGGCAGCAGGGGCTGCTTCAGCCTCGGTGCCAGCACCTTCGTCGGCGCTCTCATCACCCTCTTGGACCTGCAGCGCCTCCCCCTCGATAAGAGAGGCATCGGCGGCAAACGCCGGGGACATTGAGGCCAGCAACAGGAGGCCAGGAAGGACGTGAAAGAGAACCTTGCGTACCATTTAGGACTCCGGACTGGGACTCGGTGAAGCGCTCCCTCACCACCCTGTTTGCGCACACGCCACTCTTTGAAACGCGCGTGCGCGATATTGCACGGTAATGCTTCTAGCCTCGTGCCGTCAACGCCACAGCCCCTCTACCTGTACTGGGCGGTCCATCTGTCCCAGGGCCTTGCCAGTACCGACCACCACGAGGGGGCGTCCGCTATCATGGTCCCACTGCAGGTAGCGGCTTTCCCGACGGGCGGGAAGTGGCCTCTCGGAGCAGGCCGAAGCGGTACCGCTTCGCATCGTTCTCGGACCTACCGATGCTGAGAAGCAGTCTTGCCTGCGCGCTACCGCTGCTCGTCGCCGTCGCCGTGCTCCCGGTTCTGGCAGCGTGCATGAGCTACCAGGGCACACCAGACGACGAACTGGTGGTCGCGATTGGCTCCAAGCCCACCAACCTCGACCCCCGATTCGCGCCCGACGCGTTCTCGGACAAGATCGCCGACCTGGTGTTCTCGTCCCTTCTGCAACGCAACGAACACGGCGAGCTACGTGGCCACCTCGCGACGGCGGTGGACCAGCCCGACGATCACACCTGGATCGCGCTGCTCCGTCGGGACGCGCTGTTTCACGACGGCAGCAGAGTCACTGCACATGACGTCGTCGCCACGTACCAGTCGATCCTCGACCCGAAACTGGGAACCATCAAGCGACTGTTCCTGGAGCCGATCGCGTCGGTCTCGGCACCCGACCCACACACGGTGGTGTTCTCCTTGAAGCGTCCCTACGCACCATTCCCCGAGGTCCTCGCCGGGATCGGGATCGCACCCGCTGCTGCGCTCGCACAACACGGCATGGACTTCGGCGACCATCTCATCGGCAGCGGCCCCTTCGTGTTCGACTCGATGGTGGCCGATGAGTACGTGCTGCTACGGCGAAACCCTCGCTGGTTCGGTGGCAGCGTTGGCATGGAGAAGCTGCGATTTCGAATCGTCCCGGACGCCACGGTGCGGGTGCTCGAATTGCTGCACGGCAGCGCCGACCTCAGCCAGAACGACATCCCCCCACAGGTGGTCGAACGGCTCGCTCGAGAACAGAACCTGACCGTGACTACCGGCAAGTCTTCCCTGGTGAAGTACCTCGCCTTCAACCTTGAGCACAAGGCACTGTCAGATCGTCGCGTACGACAGGCCATCGCCCACGCGATCCACCGAGAGGACATCATCAAGTACAAGCTGCGCGGCTATGCCACCGTGGCGAAAAGCTTCATGCTGCCCACCTCGTGGGCCTTCTCCGAGACCAGCAGCGAGTACCGATACGACCCCGAGCGTGCGCACTCCCTGTTGGACGCCGCGGGCTACCCGGAGCGCAGCGATGGGGCGCCCAGGCTGCGCCTCGTCTACCGCACCTCAATGGACCAGACTGCCATCGACGTGGCACGTATTTTCCAACGCCAGTTGGCCGCGGTCGGCATTGAGGTCGATCTCCAGACCAACGAGTGGGGCGTGTTCTTCGCCGCCATCAAGCAGGGCGAGTTCGACCTCTACAGCCTCACCGCTGTAGGTGTCTCAGACCCCGACTGGTATCGCTATGTGCTGCACAGCGCCTCCTTCCCACCCAACGGCGCAAATCGCCCGCGCTACAAGAACCAGCGGGTCGATGAACTACTCGACCTGGGGCGGCAGGCGGCCAGTCGGAACGAGCGCCGGGCGGCGTACCGGGAGGTCCAGGAAATCACTTCTCGGGACATTCCGATCCTGCCCCTGTGGTACCAGCACACGGTGGCGGTAGCCGGGCTCGATGTCGAAGGCTTCATTCCGACCCCACTGGCGGACTTCAACAGCCTTTCGCGGACCCGCAAGGTCCGGACTCGGGACCTTCCATGAAGGAGTACCTGCTACGTCGAGTGCTGCTCTCGGTTCCGCTGCTCTGGGTGGTGTTCACTGCAGTCTTCCTGCTCGTCCACCTGATCCCGGGCGACCCCGTCGACTTCATGATTGGCGAGAACGCTGCGTTGGAACGCAAGTCCGAGTTGCGCCGCACCCTGCACCTCGAGGAGCCAATCATCCTCAATCTCAGGCCATGGACAGAGACGCAAGCCGGTGCCGAGCAGCCGCCTCTCGGGGAGCGGCTGGTCGCGACGTTCACGGAGACTCAATACGCCTGGTTCTTCCGCGACCTGCGGGCCGGAACCCTGCGCTCGCTGCACAGTAAGAAACCGGTATTTTCTACGCTGCGGGTGAAGTTCGGCTACACGCTCGTGCTCGCCGCCACCGCACTACTCGTCGCCATGCTGGTGGCGGTGCCACTGGGGACCCTTGCCGCCTGGCGACAGTACTCATGGGTCGACAACTGCTCGATGGTGGCGGCCCTGGTCGGCATCTCCATGCCGAACTTCTGGCTCGGTCCTCTGCTCATCCTCGCATTCGCCATCGAGCTGGGCTGGTTCCCCGTATCCGGAGCCAGCCACCCGTCGGCGCTGGTGCTCCCCGCGGTGACGCTGGGCCTCGGCATGAGCTCGATCCTCACCCGGATCACACGCTCGAGCGTCCTCGACACCATCCACGAGGACTACATTCGCACGGCCCGGGGCAAGGGCCTCAGTGAGTGGACGGTCCTGTACCGCCACGCGCTCCGGACCGCGCTGATCCCTGTGGTCACGATTCTCGGCCTGCAGTTCGGCGCACTACTCACTGGCTCCATCATCACCGAAGAGATTTTCGCCTGGCCGGGCCTGGGACGCGAGGTCATCAACTCCATCCGAGCGCGAGACTTCCCGATGATCCAGGGCTGCGTACTTTTCATCTCAGTGACCTACGTCGCCGTAAACACTGCAACGGACATCCTCTACACGCTGATCAACCCCCGAGTCCGATTGGACTGACCTCGACCATGTTCCGCAAATTACTGGCCAGCACCTGGAACAAACGCCTCGCACGTGTGGGACTCATCCTGGTCGCGCTGCTCGTCGGCACAGCGGCGTTTGCGCCCTGGCTGGCACCGATGGACCCCGGCCAGTGCGTGCTGAGTGCGGAACTATCCAGCATGTCGGAGGTGTACCTGCTCGGAGCCGACCCCAGCGGCTGCGACATCTTGTCGCGCATCCTTTACGGCGCACGGATCAGCCTCAAGGTAGGCGTACTGGTGGTAGCGATCTCGTTCACCCTCGGCCTGTTCATCGGTCTGCTGTCCGGATATTTCGGCGGCAACGTGGACCGTGCCCTGATGTTCGTCATCGAGTGCTTCCAGGCATTCCCTGGAATTCTGCTCGCCATCACCATCACCGCGCTATTCCACAGCCGCTCAATCGACCTGGTAATCGCCGCCCTGTGCGTATCAGGCTGGGTCAGCTACGCGCGGCTTGCACGCGGACAGGCACTCGCGATCAAAGAGTCTGAGTACGTCACGGCCGCTCGAGCCCTGGGCATGGGTCCCTTGCGCATCATGACCAGGCAGATTCTGCCCAACCTTCTGTCGCCGATGATTGTCCAGGCCACCTTTGGGATGGCCGGCGCCATTCTCGCAGAGGCTGGCCTCTCGTTCCTGGGACTGGGGGCCCCGCCCGGGGTTCCCTCGTGGGGCTCCATGCTCAATGAAGGACGCCACTACATGCTGGTTGCGCCCCACATCTCAGTGTTCCCAGGCATCGCCATTATGCTCGTGGTTCTGGGCTTCAATCTGCTGGGCGATGGGCTGCGCGACGCCCTGGACCCCAAGACAGCAGGCCGGTAGCGAGGCGCTTCACTGGCGCCCGGGAGAGCGACTGAACCCTAGGCGGCCGAGTCGTCGTCGTCGCCGGCCGAGTCGTCGTCGTCGCCGGCCGAGTCGTCGTCATCGCCGGCCGAGTCGTCG
>CAZBDA010000108.1:0-17634 GCA_964490445.1 uncultured Rickettsiales bacterium
CCGCAGGCGACGACGACACCGCGGGCGACGACGACACCGCGGGCGACGACGACACAGCCGGCGACGACGATACGAGCCCCGTGGATGCGGATGGTGATGGTTCCCCCGAAGGAGTCGACTGCGACGATGGCGACCCCTCCAACACTCCCGGCGCCGCCGAGCTATGTGATGGCCAGGACAACGACTGCACAGGGGGAGCGGACTTCGATGCTGCCGGTGAGGTCGACACAGATGGGGATGGCTCACTGTCGTGCGAGGACTGCGATGACACCAGCGCTGTACAGTTCCCGGGCAATGCCGAGATCTGTGACGGCCTCGACAACGACTGCGACAGCATCGTGCCAACCAACGAAATTGATGGTGATCTCGATGGTGAGGCACCCTGTGCCGGCGACTGCGACGACACGGACCCGACCGTCAATGCCGGCACAGTCGAGATCTGTGACGGACAGGACAACGACTGCGACGGCAGCATCCCGATCACCGAGCTGGACAACGACGGTGACGGATTCGTGGAGTGCAGCTTCGTAGGTAGCAGTGGTGGCATCGCCGGGGGGGATGACTGCGACGACACGGACCCGGCCGTCAATCCCGGCGCAGTCGAGATCTGCGACGGCCAGGACAACGACTGCCTAGGTGGCGCGGACTTCGACACAGCCGGCGAGGTAGACGGCGACGGGGACGGCTCGCTGTCATGTGCCGATTGCGATGACGCGCTGCCAACGAACTTTCCGGGCAACACAGAGGTCTGCGACGGCATCGACAACAATTGTGCAGGTGACATCGACGAGGGCTTCGACGCAGACGGTGACGGTGTGACCACCTGTGGGCCAGACACTCTCACCGGGACGGCAGACGACGACTGTGATGACGCAAATGCGTCAACCTATCCGGGCGCTGCCGAAGTCTGTGATGGCCTGGACAACGACTGCGACGGAACCGTTGGGTACGTACTGGGGGGGACCTGGGTGCTGGATACCGGCAACTCAATCACCGTGAGCGATTACACCAAGGGGAACAAGTTCACGGTGTCGCAAGGAACGACGGTAACGAGTTGGCAGATGCATACCCCGGCGCCGATCTCGGCTGCGGTGACTCTCTCGATTGTCGAACAATCCCCCGGCTCGCCCTCAACAGTCGTCTCTTCAGAGGTGGGTGTGGAAGTAGCGGGTGGCTACGAGGCGTCGGGACTCAATGTCCCACTTGCTGCCGGATCCCAGTATTTCTTCTTGATCACCACCTCTACGACGTCTGGCCAGATCTACTACGGAAACTCTTCCAGCCTGCCAGCCTGGGCCAGTGCCGCCTGCGGCGTATGGACCCCGAGCAACTATGTTCCTCCAGCCAATGGCTGGACTCCCCTTGCCACCCCTTCTGGGCTCTACGACATGACCATCACCACGGCCGACCCGAACTCGATTTCGGAGGTGGATGCTGACAACGACGGCGCCCTGGCCTGCGCAGACAGCGACGATGCAGACCCCACGGTCTGCTCGGACATAGACGCTGACGGCTGCGACGATTGCAGTTCGGGCACTTTCGACACCGCGCAGGACTGCCCTCTTCCGCCCTTGCCCGCTGCCTACCAGTGGGCGGTCGACATCGTGCAACTCGACTTCAACAGCATCGACGCACAGACCGACGCCGTCCACACTTTAGCCACTCCAGCCGCGGGCGAGACCTGCCCCAGCGCTGTCGCGACCTCCGATACGGGACCTGTATGGACCGGTTCCTGTCCTTTCGGCGCGATCAGTTCGTGCTGGGGCAGCAGCAGCACGGCTACCTACACTGGAGGATGCACCAACAGCAGTAACGAGTCGGTTCTGGGCAGCCTGGCATGGGAGTCCGGCTACGCCTCTGCATCCTGGTCGCAGGGGTTTGGTCCACCCGGTGCTACTTCCACTGAAGACGCGGAGCAACAGTCCATTCAAGGTGTCGGCTTTAGTGTCACAGGTACTACTGCGCCAGGCAGCAGTCGCCTGGTCCTCTTCGATGGTTCGATTGAACTGTCTGAGGAGGCCTCATTCAGCCCGGGGAGCATGTCTTCGATGTCCTATGATTATGAATTGCGGACATGGTCGATGGGGCAATCGGGACTTCCGCTCTCTGTGCAGATTGAAGGGGCTTCGGTTGGAGTCTTGCTCCCCGGTTCGAGCAGCTACGACTGGCAGGCTTCGCGTACCTGGATCAGCCAGGTGGGCGCTTTTTTTGAGATGTACACCCGCACGAAGACCGTTGCCGGCACGGCTGAATTGGTCGTTCCGGGTGAACGCTGGGTCGCGACTTTCAACCTCACATGGGACCACGAACCCTCGAGCCCTGTCGGTTCTCAGCAGGGCTGCCTGTCGGAACCTGATGCATCGAGCACCTTTACCGTGGACGTCTACCAGCCCGCCGGGGGACCGCTCGCCTCGTCCTACACGTTGACATTCCATGGGCAGGCTGGTGTTGCGACCGCAAGCTATAGCGGCTGCGACGGTTGCGCAGACCTCTACCAGGACGGGGTCTTCGTCCAGCAACTCTGCAACAACTGGGACCTGTGATCGGGTAGCCCGCGGCGGGTAGGACCGATCCCTCCCAGACTCGAGAGAGCTTTGCTGTGACCACGGCCCCATTTCAGCGCGGCCCCATGAGCCACCCGCGGCTGTGGTGAGCCCGGTGCGCACCGACAACGAGGCCAGGCCCTTCCCTGCAGGGGTGCTGTACACCCTGTTCTTCCTGTCCGGCGCCACGGCGCTGGTGTTCGAGACCCTGTGGTTTCGCCTGGCTGGCCTGGCCTTCGGCAACAGTCTTTGGGCGAGCAGCCTGGTGTTGGCGAGCTTCATGGGCGGGCTCGCCATCGGCAACGGCGTGGTCGGCCGCTGGGGCGAGCACCTGCGCGACCGGCTGCGCGCCTACGGACTGCTCGAGCTGCTCATCGGAGGGCTCGGGCTGGGCCTTGTCCTGCTGTTCCCAGTGCTCAACGCGCTGCTGGCTCCCGTGTTCCGTTCTCTCAGCGCCTGGCCCTGGGCGGTCAACTCCCTGCGCCTCGGCCTGGCCTTCCTGCTCATGCTCCTTCCCGCCGCTGCGATGGGGGCCACCCTGCCGATCCTGGTCCGGGAGCTGTGCACCCGCCAGCGCGGCTTCGGCGACTCCCTGGGGGTCTTGTACGGGCTCAACACCCTGGGTGCGATGGCGGGAGCGCTGGCCGGGGAGTTCCTCCTCATCGAGCACTTCGGCGTCCCAGGCACCGCCGCAGTCGCGGCCATCGTCAACCTGGGCGTGGCTCTGGTCATGCTGCGAGGAGCCCAGCGCTGGGGCGCTGTAGGACGAGCGGCGGACCCCGAGCCGGGGGCGGCCGCGAAGCCGCAGCCGCTGAGCCGGCGGGCCCTGTGCCTGCTACTGGCCGCATTTCTGGCCGGTGCGCTGCTGCTGGCCCTGGAAGTCGTGTGGTTCCGCACCCTGCGCCTGCACATCCTGGGCACGAGCGTCGTGTTCGCCGTGATGCTCGCGGTCGTGCTGGCTGGGATCGGCAGTGGCGGGTTCATCGCATCCAGGTACTCGCGGCTGCGCAGGCAGGACCGGCTTGCGGCCGCGATCGCCCTGCTCTCGGGTACTGCCGTCATCCTCACCCTGGGTCTGTACGCATCGCCCGCCCTGGGCCTCGAGCTGAGCTGGACCGAGACGGACAACTGGGCCTTCATCGGCCGAGCGGTGCGCTTGATGCTGCCGGTCTGCGTGCTGTCGGGAGTGCTGTTCACGCTCCTGGGCACCGAGCTCCACGCCGAGCTGGGCTCCGAGACGCGCTCCGCCGGCTACCTGGCACTCGCCAACACCCTGGGGGCGATGATAGGCGCGCTGCTCGCAGGCTTCCTGCTCGTCCCCGGCTGGGGGCTCGAGGCATCCTTCGCGGTGCTGGCAGTCGGCTACGGCGGCGTGGCTCTGCTGGCGCTTGCCTGGCCGCTGGGAGCGCTGGTCCGCCGAGAGCGCATCGCGCTGATCGCCACTGTGCTTGCCTTCGTACTCGCCTGCGCGCTGTTCCCGCGAGGCACCGTCAGCGAGCAGATCTTCGCCAGTTCCTACGAGCGCTTCACCAAAGGCGGGGCCTACCTCGAGGAACTCCGCGAGGGCGCCCACGAGATCATCTTCTACCTGCGCACCGACCGCTTTGAGCGCCCCTACTACCACCGCATGGTCACCAACGGCTACTCGATGTCGGGCACAGGCACCAGTGGCCAGCGCTACATGAAGCTGTTCGTCCACCTGCCGGCCGCCCTCCACCCCCAGCCGCGGCGTGCGCTGCTGATCTGCTACGGCGTCGGCATGACCGCCAGGGCACTGACCAACACCGCCAGCCTCGAGAGCATCGACGTGGTCGACATCTCGCGGGATGTCATCGAGATGGGCGAGCTCGTCTACCCTTCGCCCACAGAGCACCCACTGAACGACCCGCGCGTCCAGGTCACCATCGAGGATGGCCGCTTCTTCCTGCAGACAACAGACAAGCGCTTCGACCTGATCACGAGTGAGCCCCCTCCCCCGCTGGCACACGGCGTGGTCAACCTGTACTCGCGAGAGTACTTCCAGCTGGTCCACGACCGCCTCGCGCCAGGCGGCATGGCGACCCACTGGCTGCCTGTGTTCCAACTCCGCCAGGCCGAGACTCGCGCCATCGTGCGCGCCTGGGTGGACGTGTTCCCCGAGTCGTCGCTGTGGGCTGCCAGCGGTGACAACTGGATCCTGCTCGGGGTGCGCGAGGGCGGCCGTTCGGTCAGCGAAGACGAGTTCCGGCGGCCGTGGCACGACCCCGAGGTGGCCGCCGAGCTCGACGATCTGGGCGTCGAGTCGCCCGAGCAGCTCGGCGCGATGTTCGTGCTCGACGGCAAGGGGATGCTCGAGTTCACCGGCGACATTCCTCCCCTCGCCGACGCCTTCCCCTACATGCGCATTCCCCGGACCTTGTCGGATCTCGAGAGCGCCTACCCGTTTCTGCTCGACCCCGGTCCAGCCCGGCAACGGTTCCTGGCAAGTGAGCACATCGGGCGCCTGTGGCCCGAGGCGATGGTGCAAAGCAGCCTGCCCCACTTCGACGCAAGGATTGCGCTGCACAACAGCATGGTGCCCCGCCACCTGGCCGTTGGGCCGGAACGAGACATGAGCGTCGAGCTGGCCGAGTTGCTCTCGACGACGGACTACCGGACCCTCGTCCTGTGGCGGTTGGGGACCAACCACGACGAGCTGCGCCTGCTCGAGGCCGAGCTGCAGCAGCGCCCGGCCTCAGGGCACCCCGACCCCAGGGTCCACCGGCTGCTCGGGCACCGCGCCCTGGCCGACCGGGACTACGCCGCAGCCGCGACCCACTACGCCGCCGCCAACGAGCGCGAGCAGGGCGACGCCGCGACCCAGGCCCTGCTGAAGCTCGCCATCGACCTGGCCGGACGCTCCCAGGGGACAGAGGGGGCAAAGCCCCTCGATACGCCGGGCCAGGAAGACCTCGAGGGCAAATAGCAGCGATGTCTGAGACACCAGGGCCACCTCGGCCAGGCACAGCTCGGCTTGCGGGCTGCTGCGCCTTGCTGTTGGCCTCGATTGCCTATGGAGCCCTGCACCATGGCGCCATCCGCTCGGCGGATGGCGAGGTGAACTTTCGCGTCTGCGCTGCTCTTGCTCAAGAAGGCACCTTTGCTGTCAGCGAGGAACTCCCCTGGGCTGGTTTTGGCCTGGCGACGGGCCGTGACGACAAGCGATTCAGCATCTTTGGTCCGCTGCAGCCGCTGCTCTGCGCGCCCTGGTTTGCGGTCATCAACACCCTCAGCGACGAAGGCCGGCGCGGGTGGCTACGCAAGCCGCCCTATCCCAGTCACTACGTCGATGGAAACCTGCGCGCCTACCTGCAGGGAGCTCCCATCCAGGAGCCCGAAGCGCACAACCTGCGTGCCCTGGTCACCCTGTTCAACATCCCTGTGACCCTGGCCACTGTCTGGGCGATGGCCTGGTCGCTGTTTCCACTGGTCCGCCGAAAACAGGCCGCATGGGCTGCGGCGCTGCTGTTTGGCCTGGGAACGGTGGCCTTGCACTACGCTGGGACCTTCTTCAGCGAACCTCTGGCGACGCTCCTCAATGTGCTGACCTTTGGCACGCTCCTACGCTGCGCGAGCAGTCACCGCATCGGGATGGCCGTACTCTCGGGTGCCCTGGCCGGCCTGGCTGTAACTGCCCACCTGACATCCATCCTATTCGCGCCCTTTTGGCTTTGGATCCTGGCCTTCCACGGTTCCAACGAAGCTTCTTCGCGCAAGGCACCGAGGCGAGCTGTCTTGCTCGGCTGGTGCCTGGCCTTTGGCTGCTTGCTGGCTCTGCTGGCTCTGTTCAATGCAGTTCGCTTTGGCAATCCGCTCGAGACCGGACGCAGCGTCGACATCGAGGCGGCGGTGACCTTTGGCTACGGACACTTCGCTGCCCCATGGCGGGCCCTGGTGGGGCTCTTGACCAGCAGCTCGAAGGGCTTGTTCTGGTACAGCCCGATCGTCATCCTGGGCCTCTTGTGCTGGCGCACCCTGCGTGCCCGCTGGCCCCAGGTGAGTGATGCCCTGGCAGCCGCATGCGTGCTGCGCTGGCTGTTCCTTGCGACCCGCAGCGACTGGCATGGAGGCTTCGCCCTGGGGCCTCGTCTGCTGGTGCAGATCCTGCCCTTTGCTGTGCTGCCGATCGCCGTGTGGCTCGACGAACATGTCGACTTCAAGCAGGCACGACGACGCTGGTGGCTTGCAGGGAGCCTGGGGGCAGCAGCAGCCGCTCAGCAAGCCTGGTTCTGCCTGGGCGAGCCGGTGGTCTGGTTTCACTTCCTGCAAAGGGCCTACCGCGACCAGGGGATCTGGCCCTTCGGCGAGGACCGCATCTACATGGACTGGCAGTTGTCACCCCTGTTCCACCTGCACCGTGGCGCTCCAGGGCCCTGGTGGCACCCGGGGCCACTGGCGGGAAGTGAACCGATAGCGACCGCGGTGGTAGTGGTTTCCGCCCTGGCACTGCTGGCCTGGTTTGTCTTGTTTCGACCTCGGCGCCGGGCGCACCCACCGTAGTGCCCCATGGTGAAATCGAACCGATAGCCCGCCCCCGCCAGTGGCTGCGATAGTCTGCGCCCCTGGATGTGGTGATGACGCTCGAGAAGCTGTGGATCCTGTTGCTTGCCTGCCTGTTGCTGGGACTGTTGCCCGGCTGCAGTGGCGATGACGACGACAGCGGCGACGACGACAGCGCCGGCGACGACGATGATTCCACACTGCTCCCTGGCCCAGAGATCTGTGGCGACGGGATCGACAACAACGGCGACGGCGAGGTGGACGAGGGCCAGGACCTCGACCTCGATGGCTGGTGGAGCTGCGGCGTCGCAGAGATCGATTGCGACGACCTCGACCCAGCGATTCACCCCAGCGCAGAAGAAACCTGTGATGGCCGTGACCAGGACTGCAACCTGCTCATCGACGAGGGCTTCGACGAGGACTCCGATGCAAGTACTACCTGTGGCCCCGATGGCCTGGCGGGAACTCCGGATGACGATTGTGACGACAGCAATGCAGCCCTGACCGGACTTGACGAAGATGCCGATGGCGAGACGTCATGTGCTGGAGACTGTGACGATGCCGACCCGTTCAACTTCTCGGCCAACACCGAGATCGAGTGTGATGGCCACGACAACAACTGCGATGGCCTGTCGTCCTGCACGCTTACCCGGGTTGCCGCGGGCGGCAACCACAGCTGCGGCATCGACAGCAGCGGCACCGTGCAGTGCTGGGGCCGCAACAACGACGGCCAGTCGACGCCTCCGCCGGCCACTTTCAGCCAGGTCAGCGCGGACTCGTGGCATAACTGCGGCATCGACAGCGCGGGCGCAGTGCTGTGCTGGGGCTACAACAGCGACGAGCAGTGCACGCCACCGCCGGGGATCTTCACACAGGTCAGTGCCGGCGGCGACCACAGTTGCGGGGTCGGTAGCAACGGTGTGGTGCAGTGCTGGGGTCGCGACCAGCGGGGCCAGTCGACGCCTCCTCCGGGTACCTTCACACAGGTCAGCGCAGGCGGCGACCACAGTTGTGCCCTCGCTAGCTGCGGTGTCGTGCAGTGCTGGGGCGCTGGCATCACGGTATCGGAGTGGGCGGGCGCTCCCCTGGAGTGCGGCCAGTCCATCCCTCCCCCTGGAGCATTCACCCAGGTCAGCGCCGGCGGCCGCCACAGTTGCGCCATCGACAGCAGCGGTGCCGTGCAGTGCTGGGGCAGCAACGACGACGGCCAGTCGACAGCCCCGCCGGGGAGCTTCACAGAGATCAGTGCGGGCGAGCGGCACAGCTGTGCCATCGACAGCAGCGGCGCCGTGCAGTGCTGGGGCAGCAACCAGAGGGGCCAGTCCACCCCTCCGCACGGCAGCTTCACAGGGATCAGCGCCGGCGGCGACCACAGCTGTGCCATCGACAGCAGCAACTCAGTGCGTTGTTGGGGCGATGACGACTACGGTCAATCCAGTCCCTGAGAACGACGCCAGGCGCACCAGCAGCCTCGACAGGATGCGATCGCCCTGGCGCCAGATTGTCGCACAGCCTCTGCAGATCGAGGCCGCCCCTGGGTTCGCTGGACAACGTTCTTCCCCCTGCCGAACTGCGCTAGAATCGACGCGAAACGGCATCTATTCTCGAACCGAAGCACGTAGGGTGGAATCGCTCCGTGAACATGAAAAAGACCATCTTGCTCGCCGCAGCGACTCTAATCATCTCGGCGATGACCACGGGCTGCGGGCCCCAACTCAACGGCAAGGCGAGCGAGCTGATGCGTGAGCTGGACTCGGCCATTGGCGAGACCAGCAGCTCCGGCTTGTCGGGCTATGCCCTGTTCAAGAGCATCAAGGCTGCAGAATCCAGGCTCAGGGCAGGTGCCGAGAGGTTTGCCAACGAACAACAGTTGAGCTCGGAACACATCGAGAAGCTGCACTCGATGACTGATCCGACCCGCTCCAAGAAGTACCGCGAGGCGATGGAGACGTTCAAAGACAAGAGTGTCGAGGCCATCGCGTCCTCAAAACTCAAGCACTGGATCAGTGGAGACGATGTGTCCTCTTTGTTCTACCTGGATGAACAGCAGGTCTCGGTGCTGAACATTGGCGAGCACTACACCCTGGACGACACCAGCAAGTCCTTTCACGTGGGCGGAAAAGAGCTGTACATGGACAATGCTGGGGGCACCCTGACCCTGTTCACCGAGTCTTCCCGAAGAGAGTTCACAGAGGCCGGCTACGCCCAGATCATCGCCGGAACCTTCAAGAGCGACAGCGCGTGGCGCCAGTTCGACCGAAGGGGTCCCAAGATACGGGTAGACCTCACCCTGAAAATGAAGACCAACGAACGAGGCACACTGTCTGTGCGGGCTGCAGCTTATGGAGGCGGCCACAGGGAGGATTACCGGGTACGGCTCAAGTCCACGGGCGGGGTCTACAAGTTCGGTCTCGGCCGCGTCGTGTGGCCATTCAGCTACCAGGACGGCGTCCTGACATCCGTGGGGGAACTCCCCAGCTTCGGCCATGTCGTAATGGCGAGGACGCCCGACCAGTCCACCTCGTTCTCCACGGTTCTCGCCAGGTAGAACAACCTGCCAGGCAGAGTTGATGGCATGCGGGTTGTCAGACCTGGACGCGCACCCTCGCCGGGGCCTGCGTCATTGCCGCTGTGCATCGACCAGGCCGATGGGCAGCGCGGGCGGAGCTACGAGGACTGAGGTTCGCTTGCGGAGCCGGCCGCGCCCAGGAGCAGGAAGACTGGCATCTCGCCCTTACCCTTCACGGCGATAGTCCCACGCGACTCCAGCCGGTAGCCCGTCTCAAGGAGCTCGGCGGTGGCAGCGGACACCTGGATCGCATCCTTGACGCCATGGGACTCCATCCGAGCGGCGACGTTGACGGTGTCGCCCCAGACGTCGTACGCGAATTTCGTCTTGCCGATCACCCCCGCTACCACCGGGCCCGAGTTCATGCCAATCCGCACGCGCAGGCGCTGACCTTCGACCAGTGGGCGAGTCTGCATCCTGTCTCTCATTCGGAGCGCCATCTCGGCGAGCGCAGTTGCGTGATCGGTGCGAGCGACGGGGAGACCCGAGGCCACCATGTAGTTGTCACCGATCGTCTTGATCTTCTCCAGGCCCAACTCGGCGGCCATCGCGTCGAACTCGGTAAACAGGTCGTTGAGCACCTCGACCAATCGCTCCGGTGACAGGCTCGCCGACAGTGGCGTGAAGCCGACGACATCGGCGAACAGGATGGAGACGTGCTCCATGCGGTCGGCAATGGCGGAGTCCGAGTTCTTCAGACGTTCAGCGATGCTCGCAGGCAGCACGTTCAGGAGAAGCTGTTCCGAGCGAGCCTTCTCGGCTTCGAGTGCCCGGTTCGCGCGAAACGCCCGGTAGCGCAGTGAATCGGTGACCTGCACCGCCACCAGGGTGATCAGGCTCGCTGCAGTGAGCACGAACAGTTCGTTGACCAGCACGGCCATCCTCGCCTGCCAGGCGAGCAGTCCCACCGCCGCGTGTCCGAACAGGATGAATCCCACCATCACGACACCGTGACGTAGTTGCAGGGGAAGCAGCAGGGCTGCGGCGGGTCCGAGAAGAGTCAGCCCGTTGAACGGATAGATGGGCTTGGTCGGATCGCTGGCGGCAACGATCCCCTCCATCATCACGAACATCGCCATCACGAATGCTGCCCCCAGCCACGGCGCCAGGTAGGTCCAGCGGGAGCCGCGCCGCAGGCACACCAGCGCCATGCAGACAGCGAGGAAGATGACGCGCTGCCAGAGAGTGTCGTGGAACACGTCCGGTGTGCTGACCAGCTCGTAGGCTCCGAACACCACGCTGATCGTTCCCATCGTGGCACCCAGAAGCCGCCCCCGGCTCACGCCCAACTCTTCGACCGAATGGAGGTACGCCGCGCGAAGCTCGCTCTCGCTGAGTTGAGGAATCGACCTGGCGGACACCCGAAGCTCCTTCTCATGGTGGCGAGTGAAGCCCGCCGAAGACCAACCATTCTAGGCGGACAGGTCAACGAGCCCGGTTCGCCACTCCGCGACAAACCGCCGACTCGGCAGCAGTTGACATCATGGGGCTTGTCGGACCGACACGCCATGCGCCAGGTGGAATGGACAGAATGCGAAGAATCGGGACTCTACGCGAAGCATTCCCCCCAACTCAAGACCGTGGCGAACGGCGCGATGATCGTCCGGGCTGAGAGTTCCATGGTTGATACCGACACGCCAAGCCGTCTACCCTGCCGAGGTCATGGGGTTTCGTAACTACTGCTGGCTCGTCGCTGCGCTGATCGTGGTGCTGCTCGCGGGATGTGCCCCCCGAAACCCCCGCTCTCCAGGGGTCCAGGCATCCGTCACCCCGCCCGCGCCAGCCAGTCCCATTCCCTCGCCACCAGCGGAGTCCGAACCCGAGCCGAGCGCACCTGCCGAGACTGCCGAGCAAAAGCCCCCCACTCAGCGCGGCACACGGGTGGCCCAGAGCGCTCGAGCCCTGCTAGGCGAGGAGCAGCTCGTAGTCGGTGACAAGTCCTATCGCTACGATTGCTCGGGCCTGGTCATGGCTGCGCACGCCAGGGCTGGCATTCCCCTGCTGGGCTCCAGCAGGTCCATGTTCGCGCTCGCCGAAAGCTCGGGGGCGCTTCACCACGAAAAGCAGCCCTTCGCGGGCGACGTAGTCTTCTTCGACAACACCTATGACCGCAACCGAAACGGACAACGAGATGACCCTCTGTCACACGTCGCAGTGGTGCAATCGGTAGACGAAGACGGCACCATCCAGATGGTCCACAAGTCCAATCGTGGCGTGTTGCTGTTCAGCATGAACCTGCATCGTCCCGGCCAACACAAGGACAGCGCCGGCAAGGTTCTCAATGACTTCCTGCGTTCCGGTTCCGGTTCCCGTTCCACCGATGGCCCGGTCCTGTCCGGACAGTTGTGGCGTGCCTTTGCCAGCTTCTGGGCACTCGATGGCACAGCGCAGTCCTCGGGGCTGGCAGCCTACGGCGCCTGTCGAGGCTGAGCTCGGCAACCGCACCCCCCGAGCCGAGCCCCTGGATCCATAGGCGCCCGGGGCGGACTCGCTCAGTTCTTCGCCCGCCAGGCCCAGCCGAAGGTCACCCTCTGAGCAGCACGCACAGCGTCTCGACGTGGTCGGTCTGGGGAAACATGTCGAAGACCTCCAGCTTATCGATGCGGTAGCCGGCTTCTCTGGCTGGAGCGATGTCTCTGGCCAGGGTCCTGGGATTGCAGGAAACGTACAGGATGATCCTGGGCCGGGTGAGCAGGAGCTCGGGGAGCAGGTTGGCAGCACCCGCCCGCGGTGGGTCGAGCAGTGCGACATCGAAAAAGGCATCGCCAGCCTCGAACCTGCCGGCATCGCCCTTGCGAATCCTCGCGCTGAGTTGGTAGCTGCGGATCGTTGCCTGCGCGTCTGCCACCGAGGACGGCGCCTGCTCCACCAGGACCGTGGGGATGCCACGCGCTGAGAGAGGCAGGCTCAGGTTGCCGGCGCCGGCGTACAGGTCGAGCACCCCGGCAGGCTCGCTCGCTATGACCGTGTCCACCACCGCCTGCACCAGCAGCTGGTTCACCTCCAGGTTGACCTGGAAGAACGAGCCCACAGAGAGTCGGTGGCGGATCCCGCAGACCTCGAGCTGGAGGTGCGGATCTCCCTGCAGCTTCTTGCCGTCGAGGCAAATGCCGCTCAGGCCCAGCGTCTCGAGATCGAGACCAGCGAGCTGCGAGCGGGCGTTCTTTGTGCCCTTTTTGCCAGGGCCTTTGCCGCCGGGGAGCCTCGTCGCGGCGGCAAGGACGACTCGGGTCCCGTCACTGCGCAGCTCGACTGCCGGGATCCCCGGAAGGGCTGGAAGGCGCTCCAGCACAGCGTTGATTTCAGGCCGTGCGATGGCGCAAACGGGAATGTGTACCCAGTGGTGGCTGCGCGGCTGGTAGTAGCCGAGTCGCCCCTGTGCATTGCTCTTCATCGAGATCCGCGCGCGGTAGCCCAGTGCGCGAGGCGACGGGTGGGCTCGGCTCACCGGGTGATCCAACAGCCGGCTCACCGCCTTCGCCTTGTCGGCCAGCTGCACCTCTTCGGGCCAGCGCATCACCTTGCAGCCGCCACACTCGCTGTGCAGCGGACAGGGAGCCTCCCTCGACACCGCCATACAAGTCACCCTTCCACGCCGACCGCTGCCACCGTCCAGCCGCCTCTTGTTCAGCATGATTCTCGCAGAGTGCGTTGTGAACTGGTGGCTCTTATCGAAGCGGGAGCGTTGCCCGCCCCAGCCGCGGGTGCCAGCGTCCCGCTACTGCTAGTCTCCCAGCTCTGCCGTCGTGAGAGGGACCGGTGTGAACTTCTTCGAATCGCAGCCGCTGTCTGCCTGTGGTGACCTCCGGGCACTGAGCCGGGTGAAGGTCTTCGGCGAGCGCAACTGCGGCACGAAGTTCCTGGTCCAGGCCTTCGAGATGAACACCAGCGGGCTGCAGAGCCTGGTCCACGGCGACCAGCAGCCGGCACTGGATGCGGTCAAGGGACAGCCCTTCTGGACCCGGAAGGTGCTGCTGGAGCGGGCGATCGACGACCTGCGGATGCGGGAGTTCCCCCACAACTTCGGCTGGAAGCACGCCGCCCTCCGCAGGCAGCAGCTACAGGATGTGGCCGCATTCTCCGACACCCTGTTCGTGTGCATCGTGCGCAATCCATACGCCTTCGTGGATTCCCTGTACCAGCGGCCCTACAACCTGTACGCGAAACGATCCCGGACCCGGGCAGCGTTCTGTCGCGAGCCCATCTTTCTGAACGCTCGCGACAACCTTGCTTGTGGCATCGTCAGTGGCCCCGCCGAGCTGTGGACGAGAAAGGTGCGTTCCTACCTCGAGCTGTCCGACCTCTCGAACCTGGTGGTGGTCCGCTACGAAGATGTGGTGAGTCGCTTCGCCGAGTTGTTCGAGTTTCTGCGCGGAGCAGGAATCCAGGTCTGTGATTCGCCCTCGCCGCCGGCCAAATCGACCAACAACGACTCAATGACATTCGAGGACTACCTGGACAAGGCCAGGCAGTTCGACGCAGAGCAGGTGTTCGAGGCTGCCGAGCTGGAATGCCTGCGTCCCGGACTCGACCCCGAGGTCTGCTCGGCCCTCGGCTACCAGCGGCTCTGAACTGCTGCAACCTGCGCCCGCCGGGGACTCGCGGCCCGCCGCCAGCCAATGCTGCGGCAAGGGTCCTGCCGCAGGGCGCCTTGGCTAGAATGGGACCACGATGAGCACGCAAGGAAGCACCCTGTTGGAGCGGGCGAGGCTACTCGAGGAGAGAGGCATCTTCCTCGGCGGCCCTGTGCATCTGTTCGAGACGGCAGGCAGGTTGGCGCTGGCCGCGCTGCTGGCCGAAGGGCTGACGCCGCGAGACAAGGTCCTGGATATTGGCTGCGGGTGCCTGCGCTGCGGCTATGTGCTCGTCCACTACCTCGAGCCCAACGGCTATTGCGGCATCGAGCCCAACAGGCAGATGGTGGAGGCAGGAGTCGAGCTGCTGCTGGAGGCTGGCGTCGTCGCGGAAAAGAGCCCTCGATTCGACCACAACGACACGTTCGACCTGGGGGGCTTCGGCGAGCGCTTTGATTTTCTGCTGGCGCGGTCGATCTGGAGCCACGCCTCCAAAGCGCAGATCGAGACGATGCTCGATGGCTTTGTCCAGCACGCTACCGACAAGGGGGTCTTCCTGACCTCCTACCTCCCGGCCACCGGCTTGCGGCGCATGCTCGGCCGCGACTACCGAGGGGACGAGTGGGTCGGCAGGAGCCATGCCTGCGACCAGCCCGGCGTCGTTCGGCACGCGCCGTCCTGGATCGAGCAGGCCTGCCAGGCACGAGGCCTGGCGGTCCGGCCACTGGACGACCCTTCGCTCGAGTTCGGCAAGCAGGTCTGGCTGCGCATCGCCCGCCGCTAAGGACATGGCGGCTCCCGGCCAGGGGCTTGCCATCTCTTCGAGCCCTCATGGTGCTGCGTACAGGTCCGATAAGAGCCATGATGTGCATTGCTCACAGACGCAGAGCGGAACCCCCAGAGCCTGGGACAGGTGCAGCGCCATGAACAGTTCACAACAGCGCGTCACCCATACGCTGGTGGACGGAACACAGGTCGTCACTCCGCCCGGGCACCACCTGCTTACTCCCTTTGTGCTGGCAGAGCAGGGCGACTGGTTCGAGGACGAGATCCGTTTCCTGCGCTGCTGGGCGCAGCCGGGTGCAAGGGTGCTCGACATCGGTGCCAATTACGGCACCTTCGCCCTCAGCCTGGCCACAGCGGTGGGGCCCGAGGGCAGCGTGATCGCAGTCGAGCCGACGCCGGCCACTGCGTCCTGCCTGCGAGACAGCATCGCGGCCAACGGCTTTGCCCACCTCGAACTGGTCGAAGCCGCGCTCTCGGACCGCGAAGGCATGCTGCACCTGCGCCTGGAGGCTGACTCCGAGCTCAATGCTCTTGCCGACGAGCCCGGTGACGAGGGACAAACCGTCCAGGTGCCGAGTTCCACTATCGATGCCCTCATGGCGAGTCGTGGCTGGCCTGACCTGGACTTCATCAAGCTCGATGCCGAGGGCGCGGAGCTCCGCATTGTCGCGGGCGGCGAGCAGACACTCAGGACGTGCTCACCACTCGTGCTGTTCGAGATCGAGCACGCCGGCACCTCGAACCTGGGCCTCCCCGAGGCATTCACTGCGCTCGGCTATGAGCTCTACCTGCTGGTGCCGGGTCTGCAGATCCTGGCACCCTACGATGCCACCCAGACCCTCGATGCCTTCCAGCTCAACCTGTTTGCCTGCAAGGGTGACCAGGCAGCCACCCTCGAGCAGAGGGGGCTGCTGGCCCGCACTGGTGAAGACCTGTCAGCCACTGGCCCCGAGGCGCTACAGGCCTGGCTCGCCGCGCGGCCCTATTGCCTCGAGTTCGCCCCTTATTGGCAAGGGGCAGGCCGACGCCAGGGTGCCGAGAAGTACCTCGAGGCCCTCGAGGCCTATGCGATGGCGCACCAGCCGGGAGAACTCAGTCCGGCACAGCGACTGGCCGCGCTGGATGCCGCCATTGCCGCGGCGACGCAGGCTGTTTCTGCCTCACCCACGGCCGGGCGCCGTCACACCCTCGCGCGCATGCTGCGCGAGCGCGGCGCTCGGATGGCGGCTGTGCAGGTGCTGGGCTCCCTCGTCGACGACGTGGTGGCCGGAACCGTGGAGATCGACGAGCCGTTCTTCGTGGCTGATCCCGAGTTCGATGCCATCGCCCCTCGCAACGAGCTGGGACTCTGGTGCCTTGCAGCTGCTGTCACCGCGCGAATTCGCTCGAGTTCCCACTCCGGGTACTTCAACCGCGACAGCGACAGGCCCGCGCTGGAATCTCTCGAGCGCATGGAATTCCTCAGTCCGACCATGGCCCGGCGGCTCGCGCTGCTCCGCTGAGGGGACAGGTCTGACCCTGCAACTCTGCCGCTGTCCGGCGATGACTGATGCTCTAATACAGATGTGTTGGCCCCTGGCTTGAGGTACGATCTGGGAATCATGAGACCCTCACCCGTCTGCGTCAGCCTGGCAATCTTCTCCACCGTGGCAGCCTGGATCTTGCTCACCGCAGCCCCAGCCCATGCGGACCACCCCATTTGCTCGGACGCCTGTCCCTTCGCCAACAACGGCTCCTGTGACGATGGCGGGCCCGACCCATTCAGCCCGACGTCAGACACGAGCGACTGCGTCGACAACACGCTGCAACCACCCCCAACCCTGTGGCTTGGGGACAGCGGGTGCGGCTCGGACTGCACGGACTGCGGCCCCAGAATCGGGGCCACCGCCTGCCTCACGGAAGGCCAGGTCGACTGCGAGGAACAATGTGACCCCTGCATGGACTGCCTCGACAACGACGGGGATGGTCTCATCGACTGCGACGACATGAATGACGGCGCACTGGGCTGCTACTTCACCTGTTACAAGGGCCCCCCTGGAGGTAGCCCCTACAACGACGACGTCGACGAGGACGGCTTTCGCGCCTGCCCGCTGGGGGTTCCCGATCCCGCCAATCCGCCCCTTTGGTACGACTGCGACGACAGCAACCCGGCGGTGAACCTGGGTGCCACTGAGGTGTGCGGCGACACCTTGGACAACGACTGCGATGGCGCGGCTGACTGCAGCGACACCGAGTGCAAGGCGCTACCCGAGTGCGAAGGTGATGACGACGACTCAGGCACAGGAGACGACGACTCAGGCGATGACGACTCCACCGCTGGCGATGACGATTCCGCCGAAGGTGATGACGACACAGCCGCTGGCGATGACGACACAGCCGCTGGCGATGACGACACAGCCGCTGGCGATGACGACGATGGCTGCGGCTGCTCGCAGGGTGGCAGCTTCGGTGGGGCCGCGCTGATTGTCCTGGCGGTACCCGTTCTGCTCAGGCGGCGACGCAAGCAGGACTAGCCCCGTAGCGCAGGCCCCTGGGACAGCGAGCCTTGACGAAGATCTGGGAATCGCAGCGCCCTGCGGGCTATGCTGATTGTCGAAAAGGAGCCAATGGTGTCTTTTCCGACCTCTGACAACGCACGCCTGCT
>CAZBDA010000109.1:0-17553 GCA_964490445.1 uncultured Rickettsiales bacterium
GGGCGCGTGGTGGTGCTCTTTATTTTTTTTTGGGGGGGTTTTTTGTTCACCCTGGGGCGCGGGTGCGGCGCGGCCACTGCCCGCTAGCAGAAGTGCACCCCGTCGCCGCGGCCCCGTGCGTCGATGGTGCTGCTGAGAAAGGTGTCCAGGGTGGCGGTAGAGCTAACCGCGCCGACGGCCGCAGGGCTGGTGCGACGCAGCTCCAGGCTGTACCGCGGCCCGCCCGTTTCGGGGCCCAACAGCGTGACCTCGGTGATGTGGTGCAGCAGAGTCGGGTCGGCCACCAAGCGTGCCTCGATGGCGTCGAAGCCGAGCTCGCTGGCCATCGCCAGGACGGCCATGGTGTTGACGTTGTTGGGAGCCAGCTCGCACAGCTCGCGCAGCGGGCCCTTGTAAATCTCGCGGCTCGTGGTGGTGTCGGCGAGCGGCGGATTCAACTCGCCGAGGTAGTTGAGGCTGCTGGGGTGCTTGCTCATGGCGACCGTCGCGCCGCCCAGACTGTCGCTGGCAGCCATGTGCAGCACTTCCTCGAGGCCGGGAAGAGCACCTCGGGGAATGTAGAGGCCGTGTCCGTTGGGCTGGGATGCTGCCGCGCGCATCTTCTGTTCGGTGTCGCCGCGGGCATAGGCCGTGGCCGAGGCCGCCATGTAGTCGGCCACCTCGAGGAAGCGTGTGCCGTAGTCCCAGGTGATCGTGGGGTGGGCTACTTCGACCACCAGGTCGGGCTCGTGCTGCGCGAAGTCATCGAGGTTGGCCAGGCGCAGGTCGCCGGGGATCTCGTCGCCGATGTCTTCGGGGACCAGGTTCCATACAAAGGCCAGCTTGAAGCGGTGGCAAAGAGAAGGCTGGGTGAGGATCGCCCGACTCAGGTGTTGGCCCAGCTTGCCGTAGCCGACAATTCCGATGCGTCTCGCGGCTTTGCTCACAGCAGCTCCAATTCGTCGAGTTCCAGGACGTCGATGGATTTGGTCTGTGCCCGCCCCGAGACAAAGACGCCGAGGAAATCTAAGCCGTCCAGCTGCAGGCTGACCAGGATCTCCGAGGGCTGATCTATCGCATCCCCCTGCTCGAAGGAAAGCTCCGTGCGTGACTCTGTGGCCAGCATCTCGTGGTGAACGAGCAGACAGGCGGTCGCGGCCGCTGAGGTTCCGGTCGCAGAATCCTCGCTGATCCCCACGACAGGTGCGAAGTTCCGGCAGTGCGCCGTGGCGCCGCGCAGGGTCTCGAGGGTGAAGCAGTAGATGCCAATGGCACCGTGCTCCCGGCTCAGCGCCTCGATGGCGGGGAGGTCCGGGGCGATGCGCCGGATGGCGGCGAGGGAGGCAATGGGGGCGAAGATCTTGTGCAGGCCCGTCGAGGCGGTCTGTACGGGCATCTGCTCTGTGGGGAGCAGGTCGCAGGTCTCGAGCCCGAGCACCTCGGCGACCCGGTTGGGCGCTACGGTGGCACCGAACTGCGGCAGGTTCTGGCTCATGGTTACCCGTCCGTCCGGGCTGCAGGAGATGCTTTGTGGCCCGGCCAGGGTCTCCATCGTGTACTCGCCGGGCTGGATCGCACCCTGCTCGAGCAGCAGGTGCCAGGCGGCGATGGTGGCGTGTCCGCAGAGCCGCACTTCGGAGCTCGGCGTGAAGAAGCGCACCCGCAGGTCGCAGGACTGCGAAGCCATGACAAAGGCGGTCTCGGACATCCCGAGCCGGGCCGCGATGGCGGCCATCTGGCCCTCGCTCAGCTCGTTCGCGTCCACAACCACGCCCGCGGGGTTGCCCCCCAACCCGCCGCGGGTGAACGCATTGACCGTGAAAGTGTCGATTGTGGGCATCACAGAATCTCCGCAACTCAGCGACAGTAGCGTAACCCGGGTGCGGTGCAATGCACTGTCCGCGGCTCTGTTCCTGCCGTCGAGCAAAGGAGAATCTATGACCGCTCAAGTGTTTACATGCCGCATCCTTTCCTCTCTGGGACTCGTGCTGCTGCTCGGCTTGACCGTGGGCTGCTACAGCCTGGCGCATGATGAAGGCAGCGGGGAGTCCGACGACAGCGTGTTCGACGCGGACTCGGGGAACGACTCGGACACCGACGACCAGGAAGACACCGACCCGTCCGACGACCCGTCCGACGACGGCTTAGAGGACGGCTCCGACGACGGCCCCGACGACGGCTCTGACGACGGCTCTGACGATCCTGTCGATCCTCCGCCCGAAGAGGATGCCGCCGAAGTACTGGGTGCGGATCTACCGGTGCAGGGGCAGTGTGGCGAGCAGATCACCGCGACGGTGACGATGCTCAACCGTGGCACGGCCACCTGGACTCGCGAACAGGGCTACAAGCTGGGCGCCGTCGACGACACTGACCCGCTGTACAGTGGCGGGACCCGTGTCTGGCTGCCCGAAGATGTTGCAGTCGAGCCGGGGCAGCTGTGGACCTTCCATATCGAACTCGATATGCCGTCCCAGGAGGGGACCTACTCCACCGACTGGCAGATGGTCCACGAGCAGGTGCGTTGGTTCGGAGAGCAGGTGTCCAGCCAGGTGGAAGTGGTCTGTGACGGTGATTCCAGTTCGGGCGGCAGCTCGGGGGAGTGGACGATCGTAGCCTGTGCCCGCAACGGCTCCGAGATCTGCGACGACGAGTCCTTCTGGGTTCCGTCGGCCGGCATGGAGTCGGGCATTCTCTGCAGCGAAGCTGAGGGTGGCATCAGCTACATCTCCGCCAACACCGGCCCCACCCAGTCCGACGGCGTGGACCGGTGCCAGGGCTGGGAAGACCAGGGTCTCAACGCCTGGGATCACCTGGACTACGTGGCCTCGATGGTCTGCGACCAGCAGGGCATGGTGCTACCGGTGGATCTCAGCGCCTGGGCGGGCGGCTCGCTGTGGTTCGGTTCGCACGATCTGCCCGGCGGTGGTGGCCACATGACCAGCACCTGCCTGGTGGAGCGACCGCTCTAGCTCGGACTAGCGCCTACAGGCCCTCGTGCTCGCGCACGATGTCCCAGGCCCAACTGTCGTCCTGGTGACCAGTGGTCGTGCCGAGGATCTCCATCTGCGGACTGAGCAGCACGCGCCCGGGCAGGGAAGAGCCGGGATACACGTAGTCGGCCGCCTCGAAGATTGCCTGGTCGGGGTTGGCGGTCACCGGGTAGCTCGGCTCATTGAGGGACTCCCAGTAGGCGAGGGCATCGTCGCCGTCGGGGGCAGTTCCGCCGGCGTCATGGAACAGGATGACCGCGTAGCTCATAGGTAAGCCGAACTCGTCGCTGAACTCGTCTATCCGATCCGCGAGGCTGACCGCCTCGTTCCTGCAAGAGCCTCACCAGGCGGCGGTGAGGAACAGGATGTAGTACTTGCCGGTGAAGTCCCACAGCGGCACGGACTCGCCGCACTGATCGACCAGGTCGACATCGGCGATGGTGTCCCCGACGTCGTTGCCGTCAGAAACCAGGTTGCCGGGATTGCCGTGCGCCCAGCCGCAGGCGTAGCACTGCTCGTCGGCGTCCATGGGGTCACTTACGCACTCGATCTCCTCGAGGTCGGTGAGGCCGTCGCCGTCACTGTCGTCTGTGGTGGGGTCGGTGCCATGCACCATTTCTTCGCAGTCATCGACGCCGTCGCCGTCGGTATCGGTCGCGTTGTCGGAGGTGCCGTGCTCCGCTTCCTGGGTGGCGTTCATGCAGTCGCCGTCCTCGTTGGCCGGCGTGCAGCCCACTGCGAGCAGCAGCGTCATCGCGATGCCCAGGCTGCAAAGGGGCAGTGTCCGCATGGAGCGATTGTCCCACAAATCGTGGTCGCTTACTCGACCAATAGCTCTCGGCTGGCGAGGACATGGTCAACGGAGGGCCAGCCGCGCTCACGCGCGAGGCCAGGCGGGTAGCGACGGTAGACGAGGCGGGCTTCGGCGGAGACTTCGCTACAGGTGCCCGGCAGCGCGAAGCGATGCGCTGAGCTCGCCGAGTGATAGGGAAGCAGCCGGTTGTCGCGCACGACATCGTTGGCCCGGAAATGCGGCACCATCGTGGTGCCCTGCGCGTCGGCGAGGACTCGGGCGAAGTCAGCACCCGCTGCGCCGGCCAGCAGCAGGGAGGGTTGGCCCTGTTCAGGAAGAGTCAGCACCTCGCCCAGGAACAGCAGGTCGCCGGCCTGCAGCGGCAGGGTCTCGGCGAGAACCAACTGCTCGTCCGTGATGCTCGTGACTGGGGTCTCGCCGAGGGGCAGGCGCTCTGGCAGGCCTTTCTGCTCGGCGCTGAAGGTGCCGTCGCCGAAGGACTCGAAGCCGCTGTAGTCGAGGAAGGCGCCGGTATCGCGCACGGCGCGCAGCACCAACTGGCTCGGATCGAGGCCTTCGGGCAGATCCGCCCAGCTCAGAGTGTTGCCACTGATCACTTCGTCGCCGCCGACCTGGCGGCTGGCCAGCGCGCCTCCCACCTCGGTGATGGTCTGTCCCGAGGACTGTGGCAGGGGAGCGCCGTCGCAGCGGGCGATGACCACCAACACGAGGTTCCGCAGGGGCTCTCCGGTGGGCAGGCCATGGCCGGTCTGGTTGTTGGATACGCTCGCCGACACCACCAGTTCGGCACCTTCGATGGATGCCTGAAGGCTCATGGACGCGGCCGTGTCGAGCAGTCGTGAGCCGTCGGGCAGGATGTCGGTGGCACCGTAGAAGCCGTGGTCGCGAACCGCGCCTTGTGGCCGGTGGAAGCCACCGACGATGCCCGGATCCAGGCCGAGAAGATCGATGTCGGCGCTGTTCAGTGCGGGGGCTTCGGGCATGTGGCAGACCCGGCAGGGCGTCGCCGGGGCCAGCAGTGAAGTCGACCATTCCTGCCAGGTGCTGTGAATCGGCAGGGTGCCGTCGGGCCAGCGGCTGGTGTCGATGGCGGTCTCGGTGGCCTGCCACAGCGGGCTCTGCCGGTACTCGTGGCAGCCGGCGCAAAGCTCGCCAGTCTCGAAGATGGGCGAGATGCTGCCGCCCATGTAGGGGTTGATCACGTCGGCATAGGGGCCGTACATCACCGGCTTCCAGGGGATTGGGAAGCCCTGGGCCGGTTCGAGTGGGCGGCCGAGCACGGTGCGGCCGCCGACGCCGGGCTCGGCGTTGATGTCGATGCTCGCGACCTTGTGGCAGAAGTCGCAGGTCACGCCTTCTTCGAAGGCCTGGCCCGAAACCTCGAGCAGCGAGTGGCCGCCGCCCAGGGGCTCGTTGACCGCGGGAGCATGGCAGTCGGCGCAGGCCCCGGTCACACTCGGCTGTTCGGCGGCGGGAAGATCTGGCGAGTCGCATGGCAGTTGACTGGATTCGCCGCAGCTCGTGCTTGCGTCGGGCAGCAGGCCATCGCCGATGTAGCAGCGCTCGGCGTCGCCGGCGCCGCCCGGTGCGGTGCCCAGCAGCCAGCGTCCGCCGGCCTCGGCACAGGCCCCTGGGTCGGCAAATGCGGCTGCGGTGCCGGCGAACAGGTCGTGGACCTGAGGGTCGCGGGCCGACTGGTAGTGGGCCGAGCCGCCGAACTGCTCGGCGATGGTGATGTGGCAGTGCGAGCACCAGGCCGTGCTCTCGCCCTCTTCGACTCCGGCGGGCAGGAACTGGTAGTCGCCGTTGTCCACCTGGACTGGCAGCAGGGCGAGCTCGACCGGTTCCAGGGGAGCGGTCTCGATCCTCACCCCGACGCTGCGGTAGCCCTCGGCGGCCGCAATGACCCACACTTCGTCGGCAACGATGCCTTGCAGTACGACGGTAGCGAGGCCCTGCTCGTCGGTTTGCGCCTGTACCTCGCCGCCGCCCTCGAGTACCGAGATCTCTGCTTGCGGCTTGCCTTCCACAGTGACCAGGACCTCGAGCTGAAGTGGAAATTCGAGCGGCACAGCCTCGGTGCTGTCGTCATCGTCGCTGGCAACAGTGCTGTCGTCGTCATCGCCCGGCTCGGGCGAGCTGCCACAGCCGGCCCAGAACAGCGCAAGAAGACTCAATCCGGCGAGCGTCCTAGCCTGGGAAATGGGCAGGCTCATGCACAGAGGGTAGCCGAAGTAGTGCCTCCGGGAGGCCGTCACAGAATGTCCACAAGTCCTATGTAGTCTCACCACTTCGCTGCGTTTCAATGCTCTGTTCGTAACAGGCCGCGCCGCGGCGTCCAGCATCCAGGAGGAAAAGTCCGTGCAACCGCGCTCCACAATGCTGCTCTCCTTGCTGCTCTCGGGCCTGCTGCTTTCGGGCCTGCTGCTGTCGGCGTGTTACTCGACGGCGGGGCTGTTCGGTGATGATGACCGGGGGGCCGGCGACGACGACACCGCAGCCAGCGACGACGACGATGCTGGCGACGACGATGCTGGCGATGACGTTGCCGGCGATGACGATGCTGGCGATGACGACGCGGTGACTGACAGCGACGGCGACGGTTTCGCCTCTGACCAGGACTGTGATGACGAGGACCCGGCGGCCTACCCGGGCGCGACGGAGCTCTGTGACGGGATCGACAACAACTGTGACAACCAGGTGGACGAAGGCCTGCTGGTGACGCTGTACCAGGACTTCGACGGTGACGGCTGGGGCACTGAATCGACAGCTCAGAGCCTGTGCCCGGACGAGACTGGCTCAGACTGGGTTGCCCAGGCCGGTGATTGCAACGACAACCACACGCTGATCAATCCCGGCACGAGCGAGGTCTGCGACAGCCTCGACAACGACTGCAACGGCACCGCGGATGACGGCGATGTCTGCCCCTGCCAGGTCGAGTACTACCCCGACGTGATGCACCCCTACATGTTCTGCACCGAGACCGCGACCTGGTACCAGGCCGCCGCTGCCTGCAGCGCATCGGAGTATCGCCTGGTGACCTTCGACAGCCAGGCCGAGCTGACCTGGGCGACCGACCAGGCCATCGGCATCGCCACCAGCAATCGTTGGTGGCTGGGCTTCAACGATGAAGCGTCCGAGGGCGACTGGGTGTGGGAAGACTCCTCGGTGGTGGGCTTCCAGAACTGGTGTTCGGACGAGCCCAACAACGGGCACGGCAGCGAGTGCTCTCCGACCAGCAACGAGGACTGCGCGATGCTCAACTGGGGTGCTGGCGGCTGCTGGAACGACTATCCGTGTGAGTGCGACTGGATGTACTACATCTGCGAGGGCAACTCCGAGCTGCGGCCGCAGAACCTGGACTGACGAACGCTAGCCCGTGCTGGCCGCCTGCTTGCGGCCTCGCCACATCAGCCAGAGCCCACAAGCGAACATCGGCACGCTGACCAGCTGCGAGGTGCTCAGCGTCTCGCCCAGGTAGAGGCCGCGCGGGTCGCCGCGGAACAACTCCCAAAAGGAGCGCAGAACGGGGTACATCAACAGGTAGGCGGCGAGCTGCTGGCCCATGAAGGTCTTGCGCGGCCGGACCACGAACCACAGCACCACGAAGATCAGGAAACAACTGATGCTGCTGGCCACCTGGGTAGGCACCATGGCGATGCCGCGCGGTGCCAGCGAATCGGGGTGCATAAACGTGATCGCCAGGTTCGTTGGCCACTCCAGGCTCGCGACGCCCGGCAGCCAGTCGGGCAGCGGTGAGTGCGCTGAGCGTCCCCAGCAGCAGCCTGCCAGAAGGCAGCCCAGGCGGCCGAAGCCCTGGCCGAGTGCGATGGAAGGCACCATGGTGTCCGCCATGCGCAGGAATGGGATCCCGTGGTAGCGGCAATAGGCCAGTGACACCGCGATGCCGCCCATCAGCCCGCCGTAGTAGGCAAAGCCGCCGCTCTGGGCGCTGAGGACCCCGCCGCCGGGGTTGTCGGCCATCATCACGTGCAGGGTCCGCCCGCCCAGCAGCGACGAGACCAGGATCAGGATGCTGAGAGTAATGACCCGTTCGCGGGCTACCCCTTCGCGGCGGCCGTTCCACGCTGCCAGGGCGGCGCCCACCAGGAAGGCGATAGCGAGCATCGCCCCGTAGGAATAATACGGCAGCTCGCGTTCGAAGATCTCGAAGGTAAACAGGGTCGGGTGCATTGCGCGGGGATTGTACAGCCAACGGGCTCTCCCATGGCATCCGTCTTGCTGCTATCTTCGCTTCCGTTCCGCCGGAGAGTTGATGCCCAAGACCGTCTTGCTGCAGCGCTGGATGCATATCAGCGTCTACCTGTACATCGCCTCGGGAACGGCGTTCGCGACCATGCCCAACGGTGTTTTCGGGGGCCTCGACAAGGCCATGCGCGTGTTGCCGATGTTCGCCGACTGGCCGCAGATGCCCGAGACCCGGGTGTTCGCCTGGACTGCACTGGCCATGTCGACCATGACCAGCCTGGTCATCTGCTGCTGGTTCGTGTCCCGGGACGCGGTGAAATACCGAGACTTCACGGTGGTAGTGCTGGTAAGCAAGCTGACCACCTCGCTGGGCGGACTGGTCGCCCTGCTGGTGCACGCGAAGTACCCGCTGTACGTGATGTTTTTCGCGGCAGATTTCCCGGTCTTCGTCTTTACCGGTCTGCTGTGGTGGTGGGCCGTCAAGGAGCAGAGAGGACAGTCATGACCCGATCCCTGGACCTGCCCGGAACCGATCCGAGTCGCGGCGATCAGCCGTATAGCTTTGGCGCATACCTGCAGTCCGTTGGCGAGGACTTCTGGAGCGACGATCCCGAGCTGGCCGCGCTCCTCGCGCACCACGGCCTGGACGATCCCAGCTCCCTGGCTCGCCTCGCCGAGTGGGGTGCTTATGCCGCGACGGTTGCGGCCGAGGGTGCGGATGCGACCGATCGTCCCGGCGAGCTGCCTCGCCTGGTGACCTGTGACTCCTACGGCCAGCCGCACCCGGTCGGCGTCGAGCTTCCCGATGCCACCCGCGTCGTGCTTGCCGACTCGCTGGAAGCCGGTCTCGCCTACGAGCCGAACGTGCAACTTCGCTACGCACTCGCCTACCTCAGCTCGCAGGTCGGCGACGCCGGGGTCATGTGCCCCCTGGCCTGCACCGACGGGCTGGTGCGTTCGCTCCAGGAGCTGAGCTGTGGCGAGGCTGCGCAGCAGGCCCTGCAGCATATTCTTCGCCAGGACGAGGACGCGCCCGTGCACGGTGCGCAGTTCGTCACCGAGGTGCAGGGTGGTTCCGACGCGGGTACCAACCGGGTGCGCGCCGTGCCGCAAGGCGACGGCAGCTACCGGCTGTATGGCCAGAAGTGGTTCTGCTCGAACATCTGGGCGCAGTACTGGGCGGTCACGGCGCGTCCGCAGGATGCTCCCGAAGGCAGCCGCGGGGTGGCGCTCTTCATGGTGCCGCGCGAGCTGCCCCTGGATGTCCCCAACGGCTTCCGCATCGACCGCATCAAGGACAAGCTGGGCACCCGCTCCCTGCCGACGGTCGAGATGACCCTCGATGGTGCGGTGGCCTGGCCGATGGGCGACGAGCGCTCGGGACTGTCGAACGTGGTGCGCATCGTCTTGACCACCTCGCGCTTCTGGTGCGCCATGGCGGCGACGGGCTTTATCCGCAGCGCCGAGCGCATCGCCACGGCTTATGCCGGCTTCCGCGAGGCCTTCGGCCAGCCCATCGCCGAGTACCCGCTGGTGGCCCAGACCCTCGCCGACCTGCAGTGGGATCGGCGTCGCCTGCTGGCCGCCGCCTTCGAGGTGCTGGCTACCTGGGAGCGGGTCGTCGCGGCTGAGCGCGCCGGCGACACGCCTGCTGCCGAGGATGCGTTGCGCACGCGGCTGCTGGTGATGATGGCGAAGATGGTGACCACGCGGCGTGCGACCAGCCGGGTGCACGACGCGATGATGATCCTCGGCGGCAACGGCATCGAAGAGCGCTTCTCTGCGCTACCGCGCCTGCTGCGGGACGCGGTCATTCTGGAGACCTGGGAGGGTCCGCACGGCCTGCTCACCGCGCGCCTGATGCAGGACATGCACAAGTACGGCGGCAGTGACGACCCCCGTGCCCTGGTGGCGATGCTGCTCGGCGAGGGGGCGACCGACGGAGAGTGCGATCAGCTCGGTTCGTGGCTGGCGGAGATCTTGTCCACGGACGACGAGATCCAGCGTACTGTGGCGTTCTCGAACTGGGTCGACGCGTGTTACGACAGTTTTGGAGAGGTCTGCTGGAGGCGTCTCGACCTCTAGCCGGGGTCCGCGCTGGGAGTTGTGTTGTTTTCCCGATCTTCATCGTTCTACGAGCTGCTCGAGGTGCCGGTCGATGCCAACCGGGACACGGTGCTGGACGCGTGGCAGGACAAGCGCCGTGCGGCTGTGGCGATGACGCCTGTGCTCGGTAGCGACGAGGTCGAGGCGCTGTGCGCCCGGCTGGACGAGGCCTTCCAAACCCTGTCGCACCCGCTGCGTGGCAAGCGCTATCGGCGCTACCACCTGTTCAGTGAGGCTTCCGACCAGCCTGGCACCGCCGAGGTCGCCGACCCGGTCACTCGCAGTTGGGTGCAGCTGTCACTGCCGCTGCTGCACGATGAGCAGAGCTGGGGTCCGTCGGTGACCGCCTACGATGAGTTGCGCAGTTCGAGCCCGAAGATTGCGGCGCTGGATGTCCGCGCCGCTGGCGTGCTCGGCAGCGAGCTGCTGGACACCCTGGAGCTGCTCGAAGAAGCGGTGACCGGGGAGCCGGGTGTGCCCGGCATCAGGTTCAAGGTGGTCTAGCGCTTCGTCGAGCGAGCTCCTTCTTGTCGGTTGCTACTCGCAGGGGGTGTACACGCAGCCGCCGCAGGTGTTGCAGCTGTTCACGCACATGCCGTTGCCTGCCGGTGGGCACATTCCGTTGCACTGGGCACCAAACAGATCGATGCAGTCGGTGTCGTCGGGGTCGGGCCGGTTGCTGCCGCCGAGCCAGCCATAGTCGGCCAGGTCCTGGGCTCCCTGAAAGCCCGAGCTGGTGTCTTGCAACGTGGGTGACAGCGGCAGGTCCGGATCGTGCTGAGAGTCTGCGACTGCGTCTTCCTCTTCGTCCTCGTCTGCGGGAGTCGCGGGCTTGGAGTCTTCGGGCGGCACGCAGCACTCGATGTTAAAGGGGCCGCACTCTCCGAGCTCCCAGTCGTCCAGGGGGATCTCTTCGCCACAGCCGCCGCAGCCTTCGGCAAACAGCGCGTTCCACGAGATATAGGCCACAAAGGCACTGGTTGCCGGGATCACTGCAGCTTCTGCGGCCGCGCCGCTGCCAAGGGCTCCGGGCACGCCCAGGGCCGGGGCATGGTTCAGCAGGTAGACGCCGGTACTTGCGGTAGATCCGATCAGCGCGCCCCAGAAGAAACGGATCAGGCCCTCGATGTCGTCGCTCATGCGTAGCTGCCAGCAGGGCAGCCCCCCCAGGTCGGGCTGCGAGCCCCGGGGAAACTCGTCTCCGAAGCCCATCTCATCGGACAAGGTCGACTGGTTCGGCAACTCGTCCTGCTCGTCCAACTGGTAGTCGGCCCGTGCGTTGCCAGCCGTGGTGGTGGACAACAGCACAGACAGGGCGAGCAGGGCGGCGCTGCCTCTCGTGGTGCTGCCTGCTGCCTTTCGTTGCGCGAGCAGGCCAGCGGCCAGGGCGATCACGAGGTAGGCATTCATCTCGAGGCTCTCCGCCGTGGTGGGCTCGAAGATCTCGAAGTAGGCGAGCTCGCCTACCGCGACGATCAGTGCGCCAGCAAGCCAGACGAGACGCTTGGGTGGACGCTGTGGGCGGTGTGGATTGGTCATGGTGTCTCCGGGGTGTGTGCCCGGGGAGATTCCCGGCACGAGGGGGAGACGAGAGCTCCGCCGTGGGCGGGTCAGCTTTTTTCTTCTCTACGAGGTGGGCGTGCCTTCTGTGGCACCACCGTGCGCTGTTCAGCTTTGTTTTTCGGGCACCTGGCTCATGGCGTGTTCGGCCAGGGCGGTGATGGTCAGCGACGGATTCACGCCCAGGTTGGCTGGAATCATGGAGCCGTCGATGACGAACAGGCCGGGGTGTCCGTACACCTCGTTGCGGCCGTCGACGACGCCGTGTTCGGCATCGGGGCCGATGCAGGCGCCGCCCAGCAGGTGGGCGGTGGTCGGCACGTCGAGCAGGACCTCGTTGATCGACGACACCGGGAAGGCGTTGTACTCGTCGGCCAGGTTGCGGGCCACCTCGTGGCCGATGGGGATGTAGGTCGGCGGCTTGTCCTCGCCGTCAGCGGCGCGGGTCACGAGCATCCGGCTGAAGGGCCAGAACCAGCGCCGTCCGAGGCGCATCTTCAGCCAGTTGCTGCGCGTCTGCATGACCAGCAGGATTAGCGTCGCGCGGGCCCAGCCAAAGGGCTTTAGAGAGCGCAGGAAGTCGATGGGGTGACGCAGGATGGTGAGCAGGAAGCGCAGTTGCCGGGGCATCTTGCCGCCGCCGTCGGTCATGAGGGTGGCGAGGCCGCTGAGCAGGTCGCTGCCCGCCGAGTAGCGCACCGCTTCGATGTGGGTTCCCGGCTCGGGGTAGAAGCCGCTGGCGATGGCGAGGCCGTCGCTGTGAGTGGGCTCTTTGCCACGGCTGGTGACGCCGATGATGGCTTCCGAGTTGGTGCGCACGAAGTCGCCCAGCCGCTGTGACAGGCCGGTCAGTGAGCCCCGCATCTTGCAGTCGAGCAGCAGTCGCATGGTGCCGAGTACTCCGGCCGAGAACACCACCTTGTGTGCCCGAAAGCTGCGTCCGCGGGGTCCCCAGGGCCGGTCGGTGCGCTCGGTCGTGACCTGGTAGCCGCCGCCATCCAGCGGCCGCACGTCGCAGACCTTGTGGTCGGGCACCACCTCGGCGCCGCCCTGCTCGGCGAAGTACAGGTAGTTCTTGTCGAGGGTGTTCTTCGCGTTGTGTCGGCAGCCGACCATGCAGCCGGCGCAGAAGGTACAGCCGCTGCGCTTGGGTCCCTTGCCGTCGAAGTAGGGGTCGTCGACCTCGACGCCGGGCTCGCCGAAGAACACGCCGACATTGGCGTTGTGGAAGGTTTCCTCGCGGTCCATCTCTTTGGCCACCCTGCGCAGGCTCTCGTCGCCGAGGAACACGCGCGGGGTCTTGTTGGCGCCGAGCATGCGCTGGGCGGTGTCGTAAAAGGGCATCAGCGCGCTCTTCCAATCCTTCATCCCGGCCCAGCCCGGGTCATTGAAGAACGGGTCGGGCGGTACCAAAAGGGTGTTGGCGTAGACCAGCGAGCCGCCGCCGACGCCGGCTCCGGACAGGGCCAGCACATCGGACAGCAGGGTCATGCGCATGATGCCGCGGCAGAACAGGCTGGGCAGCCACATGGATTTCCAGACGGTCCAGTTGGTCTTGGGGAAATCCTCGGCGTTCCAGCGCCGCCCGGCCTCGACGACGACGACCTTGTAGCCCTTCTCGGTCAGCCGCATGGCCGAGACCGAGCCGCCGAAGCCGCTGCCGATGATGACGTAGTCGGCGTCGAAGTCTTGTTCGGTGCTCATTGTGTCCATCCCAACTCGGCCACCAGGGCACGTACCAGCGAGGGTCGTCCGAGGATGGCATCGGTGTGGCCTGGCAGCTGCGAGGGGCGGGTGAAGACAGCCCCACCAGCCGCGTGGATGAGTGCAGAGGTCGCGGCTAAGTCCCAGGGTGCCAGCGCCGGGTCGACCATGGCGCCGACGGCAGAGCGCAGCACCATGGCGTGGCCGAAGCAGTCGCTGTAGCCGCGGAACAGGGGATTGAGGGACAGCTTGCCGTGGTCGCCGGGGCAGCCGGCGTTCTGGAACTGCAGGGGGTCACCGGCGGCGATGATGGCCGATGCGAAGGGGTTGTCGGCTTGCGGCCCCTGCTCGTCGCGAATGGCGAGGGGGGCACCGTTGCAGCGCACACCGAGGCCGCGTCCGCCAGCATAGGTCTCGCCCAGGGCGGGCAGGTGGATGACGCCGAGCAGCGACTCGCCGGTGGCGCGCTCCTCGAGAGCGATCAGCGTGCCGAACAGCGGGATCCCGGAGATAAAACTGAGGGTGCCGTCGATGGGGTCGACCACCCAGCGATAGCTGCTGCCCGTGTCCTCGAAACCTTCTTCCTCGCCAAAGATGTCGATGTCGGGGAAGGCGCCCTTCAGGATGCCGCGGATGCTCTTCTCGGCGGCCTTGTCGGCCTCGCTGACAGGTGATCCGTCGCCCTTTGTGTCGATGTCCAGGTCGGCGGCGCGGAAGCGCTCCATGATGGGTCCACCCGCCGCCTGCGCGGCCTCGATGGCGACCTGCAGTGGCTTGATGAGGGCGAGATCCTGGGCGGTTTCGGCGGGCATGGTGCGCAATCCTAGCAGCCTGCGTGTGCGCTTTGCCGCACGGCGGGGCCCGGAAGGGTCGAAGCAGGTATTCTTGGCTTCCGCCCTTGCCCGGAGATCTTCATGCCTTCAGTGTCGTGGCCTGCCCCCTTGCTGCTCGTGGCGCTGTTGCTGTCGCTGTCGCTGAGTGGCTGCGCCCGGGACGGTTCTGGCGACGATGACGACGACGACGGGCCGCCGCCCGTGGATATGGTGGAGTACTACTTTGGCGACTCGACGGCCACCGGCGTCAGCGACGACTGGGTCTCCACCAGCAGCTACCTGGTGCGGCGCAGCTTGTTCCCAGGGGAGTCGCGCATCAGCGAAGAGCTCTACAACACCGGTGACGGCACGGCCTACCTGGTCGAGCTGGACGTCGATGTGGCGGCGAGCACCTTTACGCTGGCTTTTGCGGACGGCAGCTACACGGGCTCCGGCACGTTGACGGGTCCGTCCTGGGCGTGGACGTCCTGGGAGTCGCTGTCGACGGCAGAAGACGGCTCGTCGGTGGCGTCTACGGACACGCTGATGCAAGACCCGGAGTTGGGCCCCCGGCTGGTGGTCTCGAAGCTGGGCTACACCACCGCAGGCGACCTGGAATGGACGGCCGGCGAGGTGTTCACAGCGATCGACGAGTCCGAGTGGAATGAGCGCTTTGGCTCTCTTCCCGAGCCTTCTTCCCGCTAGCCCTTTTGCCGAGGTACGCCATGCTTGATTCGGTTTCCCGCCACCTGAATCGTTGCCTGCGTGTAGCGGCGCGCTCGGTGTCGCTGTTGCTGCTGCTGTTGTCGCTGCTCGTGGTGCCTGGCTGTGCCACCAGCGGTGGCTCGAAGGCAGTAGCGACGAAAACTTCCAGCGCGGTGTCGGCTGATGCTCGCCCGCTGACGATGTGGGAAGTCAGAAAACCGGGCAAGCCGACCTCGTGGTTGTTCGGTACCTGCCACCTGGGTGTGCGGCTCGACGAGTCGCTGCCACGGGACTACCGCCACCTGTTGGAAGGCGCAGGCCAGTTCGTCATGGAGGTGGATCCGTCGACCATGGATCCCCAGACAGTCGCCAAGCTCCTGCGCCTGCCCGAGGGTGAGAGCGTGAGCGCGATGCTGGGGGAAGAGACCTGGTCGAAGTTGGTAGAGACCTACACGCTGGGCCCCATCGCAGCGAACTTTGACAAGCTGCATCCGTTCGCCCTGCTCGCGTACGTCATGAAGCTGTTGACGGACGAGATGTCTGCCGGCGCGCCCCCCACCCAGGCGATGGACTTCGAGCTCGGCGCGATGGCGGCGGCGGCGGGGGTCGAGCAGCAGTTCCTCGAGACGCTCGAGGAGCAGTTCGCCATCTTCTTAGGCATGCCCAAGGAGTACCTGCTGGATGCCCTGCGCGAGCTCACCGATCCGGCCGAGCTCGAGAAGGCCAAGGAGTCGCTCAATGCGGTGCTCGACGTCTGCCGCAGCGGTGACACCTCGGGGCTCGACAAGCTGCGCGAGGAGAGCAAGGACGAGGACTGGGAGGACCGGATGTTCATCGAGCGGAACAAGGCCTGGGTGCCGAAGCTCGAAGCGCTGTTCGAGAAGTCGTCGACGTTCGTGGCGGTGGGCGCGGGGCACATGTTCGGCGAGCACGGGCTGGTGGATTTGCTGACGGCTCGCGGCTACAAGGTGCGGCGCATGGAAGGCGTGACGACGGTTCCCCAGGGCCCCGAGGTAGTCGAGGGCCCCACCTACTCCCTGGAGTTCATCGTCAGCCAGATGACAGAGCACGTTTCGGCGGCATTTTGCGGGCCCGAGTCGGTCCCCCTGAACTGCCACGGCGTGGCCGCTGAGCAATGCCGCACGATGCTCTCAGGCGCGATCCAGCAGTGCGCCAGCGAGCTGAACTTCCCCGCCGAGGTGAGCGAGAAGCAGATGTCGACCTGGGCCAACCCCCTTGCCCAGTGCATGGGCGTCACCTTCCAGGGCAGCCTGCCCCCGCTCCAGGAGAGCGAGGCCTGCAGCGCAGCCCTGGAGCGCTGGAAGTAGCCACCGCCTGCCCGGGCCCGGCAGTTGCCGTGCTGGGGCCCCGCACCTATCCTCGCCCGCGGAGGCGCTTCCGCGGCTGGTGCCTGGCCCGGTCTTCAAAACCGGTGGGCGGCGGTGTTCCCGTCGTCGGTGGGTTCGATTCCCATGCGTCTCCGCCAAAATACCTGTAAACATAAGTAATGACAGGTGTCACAGGATCCGGACGATCTTTTTACGTGAAGTTTTACGTAAGAATGAATAGTCTGGATCGATGGCCTCCGCTCAGCCCCTCCAGCCCACGCCCTACGCCGCTTTGTTGCGCTGGCGGCTCGAGCTGCGCGAGCTGCGCGACGCGGCTCAGTACAAGGCCAACCACTTAGGCGAAGCGCTCAAGAAGATCCCCGCCGAATCCCCCTTGCACAGGGGGCTGTCGGCCGAGTCTTACGAAGCGGACTGCAAGTTGGCGGCGCTGAACAATGAGCTGGCCGAGGTGCGCCGGCAGCTGCGCTCGCTCGAAAAAAAATCCGAGCCCGTTCAGGAGCCTTCAGACCCTCCCGTAAAGGTTCCGGAAACGGTTGCAGCGCCCGAACCTGAGGCTGCCTGTGAACCTGCCCCCCAGCCGGTGGTCGAGGCAAAGCCCGAGCCGCCCCCTCTGCCGGACTATGTAGTGCGCGGAGCGCTCGAGCCGCAGCGCGACCGGAGCACTGCTGATTGGCTGGAAGTCCTGCGGGAGCGGGCGAGGAAGCAGCCCTGATGGCGCGGGCCTACCTGGACCGGCCGCGGCGCAAGATCAAGACCTGGGGGGTGATGGTCCACTTCCGCTACCCCGAGCGGGTGGGCCAGCGCAGCGCGCGGGTGATGGTAGAGAGCGAGGCCGAGGGATTGGCGCTTCGCGATGAGGTCAGGGCGCTGGACAAGCAGGGCGAGGACTGGCTGCCGCCGAAGCTGCGCCGTCGCCTGGAGCTGCGCTCGCAGCCCACAGTCGGCGAGATGATGATGGCCTGGCTCGACGAGATGCAGGACACCCGCGCAGCCAATACGATGGGCCGCTACACCAGCGATGTGACGGTCTTCCTGCGCTTCCTGTCGGATCGTTACGGCCCCGCTGCGCATCCGAGCGGTGAGGTGCTGACGCGCACCACGATGAAGGCGTTCTGGGACTGGCTGGGCAAGCCCGAGACCTCGGTCAAGAATCGCAACCGACCTAAATCGCAGTGGGAGCCGCGCTCCGACACGACGCGCGAGAAGCTGCTGCAGACGGCGCAGCGTTTCGTGAACTGGGCGGCGTCCGAAGACGAGTATCGAGACTTCGTGAAGCCCATCGGCAAGCTCTACCGCCCGGCGGTGCTGCGGCCCCGCTCGACGGC
>CAZBDA010000110.1:0-17048 GCA_964490445.1 uncultured Rickettsiales bacterium
GGTGGCCGTCGCGGCCGCCGCCGAGGCCACGGCCGCCGAGGCCACCGAGAAGGCCGCCGCGGCCGCCGCCGAGGAGCCTGCTGCCGAGGAGGCCGTAGAGGCTGCCGCCGAGGAGCCTGCTGCCGAGGAGGCCGTAGAGGCCGCCGCCGAGGAGCCTGCCGCCGAGGAGGCGGATGAGGAGATGGCAGAAGAGTAGGTTCGCCGTATAAGTACCGAGAACGACAAGAGCCCGTCCTTGGAGGGGCTCTTGTCGTTCTGCCGGGTGTAGCACCCTGGCCGGAGATTTGGTGCGAAGGGGGGGACTCGAACCCCCACGGCCGCAATGGCCACTAGCCCCTCAAGCTAGCGTGTCTACCAATTCCACCACCTTCGCATGTCAATCTGCCGTTGCAGGGTGGCGGGTCCACCCTGAAGCCGCGGGAAGGTATCACAGGGCCCTGGTGCGAACAAGAGCCTCTGTTCTCGCTCCTCTGTGCTGCTAGTCAGTTTCTGGAGCGGCTTCGGTGCCTCCTGGCACTGGCGCAGCAGGCTCGGAACCAGGCTCAGGCGTCTCGGTGCCCCCGGCATCGAGAGCGGCGCCCTGCGCACCGTCTGAGGCGGCAGGCTCCTCTGTGGAGGGAGCCGGTACCCCGGGCTCTTCGCTGGGGAGGGGTACGTCTCCGGGCGAATCGCTGGGGGCGAGCGCTCCTTCCAGGAGTTGTTCGGGGGTGAGGTCAGTTCCGGGAGGTGCGTTGCTGAACCAGGCTAGCGAAAGGGAGGTGCCCATGAACATCGCGGCTACTGCAGCTGTGATCTTGCTGAGGAGAGAGACGCCACCGCTGGCGCCGAGGACCTCCTGGCTCGCTCCGCCCATGGCAGCACCGAAGTCTGCACCCTTGCCGGGTTGAAGCAGCACTACGAGTAGCAGGAAGAAGCAGAGGCCGATGTGCAGCCCGGTAATGAAAACTTCCATGACGATCCGTCCTTATCAGTTGCGAGCAAAGCGAATGATAGCGTCAAATGAGTCCGCCGCGAGACTGGCTCCCCCCACCAGCGCCCCGTCGATGTCCGATTGCACCATGATTCCCGCGACGTTGCCTGGCTTGACGCTGCCGCCATAGAGGATGCGCAAGGCGCGCGCCGTTCCGACGTCCCAGCGAAGGCCGGCCCAGTTGCGGATGGCTTGGTGGACCTCCTGTGCCTGTTCGGGAGTCGCGACGCGCCCGGTGCCAATCGCCCAGACCGGCTCATACGCGACGACGACATGGTCCATCTCGGAGGCCGTGAGAGCCTCGAGCCCCTCGTCCAGTTGCGTACGAACCACGTCCAGGGTGGCGTTGTCGTCACGTTGGCTTGCGGTTTCGCCGCAGCAGAAGACGGCCAGCAGGCCGGCCCGGAGCGCCGCTCGGACTTTGCGATTCAAGTACTCACCCGACTCCTTCTCGTAGCTTCGGCGTTCGGAGTGGCCGACCAGCACCGCTCCGGCGCCTGTGGCCTTGAGCATCTCGCCAGACACGTTGCCGGTGTAGGCACCGGAAGGTTCGGGGTGCAGATCCTGGCCACCGATGATGACGGGAGTGCCCTGCAGGGAAGTCCGTACCGTTTCAATGCTCAGGAAGGGGGGGAACACTGCCACATCCACTGCTGGCAGATCCAAACAGAGTTGTCGCATTGCGCGGGCCAGGACGGCAGCCTCTTCGGGTGTACCGTTCATCTTCCAGTTGCCCGCAATCATGGGTCTGCGTGTCGACATCAGGTGGCCTCCAGCGACTTCAGGCCAGGTAGATCCTGGTCCTTTAGGAATTCCAGGCTGGCGCCGCCGCCGGTGGAGACGTGCGATACCTCGTCGGCCAGTCCAAACATGGCAATGGCTGCCGCCGAATCTCCGCCGCCGACTACCGAAAAGGCTTCGGCTCGGGCAACGGCCCTCGCGACACCCTCAGTACCACTACGGAAGACAGGCTTCTCGAATACACCCATCGGCCCATTCCACAGGATGGTGCTGGCAGCACTCAACTCAAGGGCGTAGCGGTGCACCGTGTCCGGCCCGATGTCCAGCCCCATCATCCCGTCTTCCAGGACGGTGACCACCTTGCTCTGGTCCTCGGCATCGAAGGCCGGCGCGGCCACGTGGTCGGTGGGAAGAAGGACCTTCACGTTGGCCTTCGCGGCCTGTTCGAGTGTCTTGCGCGCTTGCCATAGCTTGGCATCTTCGACCAGCGACTTGCCCGTGGCGATGTCCTGCGCCTTGAGGAATGTATAGGCCATGGCGCCGCCGATGAGGAGTGTGTCTACCCTGCGCAGCAGCGACTCGATCACGCCGAGCTTGTCGGAAACTTTGGCGCCGCCGAGGACAGCCACGTAGGGTCGCTTCGGCTCTTCGCTTAGTACGCCGAGTTGCTCCAGTTCCTTCTGAACGAGAAAGCCGACGGCGGTCCTGCCGGGAAACAGAGAGGGCAGGGCGCACACCGATGCGTGGCTTCGATGCAGTACGCCGAAGGCATCGGACACATAGCAGTCGCCCAGTTCGGCGAGATGATCGGCGAAGCTTGCTTCGCCACTTTTTTCCCCGCTGTGAAAGCGCAGGTTCTCGAGCAGCAGTACGCCACCCTCGGGCAGTTCGCGGGACAGTTTTCGTGCACCCCATCCCACACAGTCGTCGGTGTGCAGGATGTCGCAACCGAGCAACTCCGCGAGGCGGGCTCCACACGCCTCGGTGCTCAGGTGCGGTTGGACCTTTCCGGCAGGGCGGCCCAGGTGGCTCATGAGGATCAGGCGTGCGCCCTGCTCGCGAAGGTGCTCGATGGTAGGCAGCGCGGCGCGGATCCTGGTGTCGTCACCGACACGGGCGCCGTTCTCCTCCATGGGCGTATTGAAGTCGACCCGCACGAGCACGCGCTTGCCGGTGACGTCCAACTCTTCGAGGGTGCGTAGGGTCATGCTGCGCTCGGTAGGCCAGGTCAGGTACCGGTTCAGTCGGCAACCAGGCGACTGAGATCCGCCATGCGATTGGAGAAGCCCCACTCGTTGTCGTACCAGGAGAGGACCTTCACGAGGGAACCATCGCCGACGTCGGTGGAGAGAGCGTCGACTACGGATGAGTTCGGGTTGCCGACGTAGTCACAACTGACCAGGGGCTCATCGGAGACAGCCAGCACGCCAGCCAGCGGCCCGGAAGCGGCGTCGCGCAGCGCGCTGTTGATCTCGTCGCGGGTGACCGAGACTTTGCCGAGACGTACGACCAGGTCGACGAGGGATACATCCGGGGTTGGCACGCGCACGGCCATGCCGCTCAGCTTGCCCTTGAGTTCCGGCAGTACCAGGGCGACAGCCTGCGCGGCACCGGTGGTGGTCGGTACCATGTTCTGGGCGGCTGCCCTCGCTCGCCGCGGGTCCGTGTGGAAGCGGTCGAGGATGTTCTGGTCGTTGGTGTAGGCGTGGATGGTGGTCATCAGACCCTGCTCGATGCCGCCGAACGACTCGTGCAGCACTTTCGCTACCGGCGCGAGGCAGTTGGTCGTGCAGGATGCATTGCTGATGATGCGGTGGGACGACGGGTCATAGGTGTGATCGTTGACTCCCATCACGATGGTGACGTCGGGATCTTTCGCAGGAGCTGAGATGATTACTCTCGGTGCACCGCCAGCCAGCAGTCGACCTGCGCCGGCACGATCCCGGAAGATGCCCGTGCACTCCAGCACCACGTCGCAGCCGGTGTCACCCCAGGGGACTTCTTCGGGGTTACGAATCGAGGTGCAGCGTATGGTCTTGCCTGCGGCTGTGATGCTGTTCTCGTCGGCGGACACCTCGTACGGGGTCGTACCGTGCACGGTGTCGTACTTGAGCAGCGGCGCCAACTGAGTGGGCGCTGCGAGGTCATTGATGAGAACCGGAATGAAGTCGTCGCTGCCGAGTAGGACGCGAAGCACACATTTTCCGATTCGACCGAAGCCGTTGATGCCGACACGAATGGCCATCGAAGTTCTCCTGGGGCTGTATTGGGAGGACGGCAGCGATGGGTTCGCCCCGTGACCTCCGTGGAGCATGATTGCCTGCGATTCCTGACGGTCTTGCAGACGGGCGCGCAAGGGTAATGGTTGCGTGCCCATTGATCAACTTCTCCCAGCACCTCTGACGAGGCTGGCCTGAGTCGCTCTGCGGTAGAGGGTCGGCGGTGCTCGTCGTCACTGGGCGGAGTGACGCACCTGCTGCCAGCGGAAGAGTCCACAGGGACGCGCTACAGAAGTACCGGTCTCACCTTCAATAGGTCATTGGTCGAGGGCCTATGGCCAGCTGCCGACCTACTGACGTGGCTAGCGAGTGGTCTGCTCGCACCGCTCCAATAGCCAGTCGAGTAGATAGGGCCAGGTGTAGTCGGGCGCTCGCTTGCCCAACAGCAGGTCCAGGTGGCCCCAGTGGACCTCTTCGTGGACCGGACTGAAGAGCTTGAAGATCTTGTCTGTGCTGGTGCTGAGATCGTAGGCCGGGCGGGCGTCCGCGGCGGGGAGCATGCGGTCACTATCACCGGCAATCACCAGCAGCGGGATGTCCAGGGTGCTGAACTCGTGGGCATAGTTGCGGCTGCCGGCGCTCTCGATCGTGCCTTCGGCCGCCCACCGCATCATGGTCAGGAAGATGTTGACTCCGGTCCAGTCGAAGCCCTTGAGCAGGCGCTCCTGGACGATGTGGGGCTCGGTAGAACCAGGCACCCATCCGGCCAGCGGAAAGGATCCCGACAGTGCGTCGGCCGTGTCGAAACGCTCAGCGACGATCTTGCCCAGGAAGCGAATCTTGATGCTTGCCCCAATCCGGGCCAGGGGCGAATTCATGTCGGCCACCATGCCGACCAGGCGACCAACGTGCCGAGTGATGGGGTTCGAACCGAAGTGGTACATGCCGGCGATGGTCACAACCCCCGCGACGTGTCTCGACTGTTGCGGCGCCACGGCGTAGCAGACTGCACCGCCGAGACTGTGGCCCACGAGGAAGACCTGTCCGCAGCCGCTGTAGTCAGCGACCGCAGCAACCACTGAGGACGCATCGTCGACGTATTCGTCGAAGGAATTGGCTGGAGCAGTACCGAATTCTCGAGAGCGGCCGTGGCCGGTCAACTCGAGGTTGTAGACATCGAGGCCCGCATCAGCCAGGTAGTTGACCAGCGAGCGGCTGCTCAGGTGCCAGGAGTAACGATTCTGCGCAAAGCCGTGAACGAGCAGCACCGCACCGTGTTGTTGCAGGTCCTCGCGATGCTTGCGTACGAGAGCAAGGCAGCGGTCGCTGGGGGTGACCGCGCGCAGAATTTCCTTGTTGAATCGTCCGAAGGTGGCGCCCTCGATCGACTGTTCGACGATGGTGCGCTGCTGCAACTCAAGGGTTGCTGCTTCGATGGACTCCATAGGGGTTGACTCGTCCCCTGCCGTTGCCATTGCAACTGGGCTGGGGGCGGGTCCGCCGGCCGTCAGCTCGACACGCGCTTGCGGCGGCGCTTGTCCTTGGCCTTCAGCTTCGCCGTCAGGCGGGCGGTCTTGTTGGTCTTCTTGGTGGAGCGGACCTGGCTCTTGGGGATCTTTCGTTTCATGGCTGCTTTCCTTTCGATGCCTTTAGATGTGGCTCAGTTCAATTTCTCCGGCGCGAATCCGCGCTCGGACGCGGAAGCTATCGGGCGCGCTGCGTCCTGCGCAGTCCGTGCTCGTGACCTCGATGCTGAGAGCTGCACTGGTTCGGTCGTCCGCATCATCATCATCCATCGTCCAGGTGCCGGTCTCCCGGCAGGTGAAGGGCTCTTCACCGAGATGAACCGAGGTTGCCGCCTCGTAGCTGCCGTCGTCGTCGAATGACAACTCGTCGTAGACGACCGCAGCCCCTGTATCGCTGACTGTAAAGGTGTACACCTTCAAGCGACACAAGTCTCTGACGAATACTGCGCTGTCTCCTCGGTACCTGGCGTCGGCTGCCGACGCCTCCTGCTCGCCACTTGTGCCGGTCGCCGTCTGCTCTTTGGGGCAGGCGACGAGGCTTGCTGTACCAGCCACGCAGAGGATGGCGAGGACAGTGCGAAGGGAGCGGAGGTGCGGTCGGCTCGACGGCATGATCTATTTCGTCCGAGGGGCAGGGCTGGGAGGCAGGAGAAGAATTCAGTGATTGGGCTCGTGCTGTCAACTATCAGTCCAAGCTCTTGACAGGCGCTTGGCGCTTTCTATAATTCGCGCCGCTTCGCGGGACTAGCTCAGTGGTAGAGCATCGCCTTGCCAAGGCGGGGGTCGCGGGTTCAAATCCCGTGTCCCGCTCCAAAGCACTTTCAGTCAGCCCCGCTGGTCGGGGCTGACTTGCTTGGGGATAGAATCATCTCGTGGTTCTCCTTCGGCACATCGCGGTCTGCCTGCTGATCCTGGCTCTGCTCGGCACGACCCTGCACTCGGCGCATCGTCATACGGACGCCTGGGCTCCTGTCAGCCAGGTGACCGACGAAGTCCTCTACCTGCCCTCTGGCCGCTTTCTCAAGCTGGCATCTCTCGGCTACGAGTCCCTGATAGCAGACCTGCTGTGGCTTCGGGCGACGGCCATGTTCGGTGAGCGCTACGACTCCAGCGGAGACTGGCACCTGTGGCTCTATCACATGATTAACCTGAGTACGGATCTCGATCCGAAGTTCCGAGCCGCGTACAAGTACGGCGGCACGATGCTGCGGATTGACGGGCGACTGGTCGACCAGAGCAACTTGATCTTTCAGAAGGGTTCAGAGGCGCTTCCTGATGAGTGGTATTTCCCATTTGCCATCGCCATGAACTATTTCCTCTACAACGAGGACCGTCGCCTGGCAGCTCTGTACATGGAACAGGCCGCGCGCTCTGCGAGAAGGGCCGAGCAGGCCGCTGAGGAGGCGCGGACGCGGGATGACCTCGGTTCCGTCGTCCTGGATCCGCGCCGGGCGCCTCCCGCCTACCTGGCGAACCTGGCCGCTTCTCTGCACTCCGATGTCGACCAGTTGGACGTTGGCCTGTCGTTCCTCGAGGAAGAGCGCCGCCAACTGCCGCCGTCCGCCGCCAGGGAGGCCGTCGAGGTGAAGATTCTCGAGACGCGCTACCTGATCGCTCGTCGCGATGCGGTCTCCGTGCTCCAGCAGTTCCGCGACCAGCACGGTGTGTTCCCCGAGCAACCGCAGGATGTTGCTCGCCTGGGCCTGTCGTTGCCCGACGATCCGCTGGGTGGTCGGTGGATATGGGATACGGCGGCGAATGCCGAGCCGGGCTCCCTGGTATCGAGTGCCTACGTTGCCGTGTTCAGCGCCATCGTCCGTGACAAGGGACTTGGCAGTGTTGGACGTGGCACTCATGGCGGTCAGGGCGTTGATGCCGAACACCGTTGAGGCCGAGCCTGAGTTTCGCCTCTTTGCAGAAGAAGCGGTGCTGCTGGCGGGGTTGTTTGCCCTGGTTGTCTGGCGTTGTGCTCCCTCCGTGGGATGGTTGGACTCCGGTTCACTGGCGAGTTCCGCGTGGTTCCTCGGAGTTGCCCACCCTCCCGGGGAGCCGGCCTACCTCAGCCTGGCGCGTATTGCCCAGCTGCTGCCGGTCGGAGACATCGCTTTTCGCCTGAACCTGCTCTCTGCTCTGTGCCTTTGTCTGTGTGCGCTGCCCATCGCAGCTCTCGGACGCCAGGGACTGCGTGCGGCAGGACTGCCGCGGTCGGTTTCCGGAGCGGGCGCTGTGATTGCCGGGCTGCTGGCGCTGCTCGGCTTCGGTGCGCAACTGCAGGGTGTGCGCGCAGAGTTGTATTCGCTGACAGCCTTGCTGTTGCTTTCGGCCCTGGCAGCTGCAGTGCTTCTGACCGGCTACCGGGCGAGCTGTGCTATCGGTTTCCTGGTTGGCCTCGGAGCGGCAGTCCATCCGCTACTGACGGTTGCCGCGCTGCCGGCTCTGGTGGTGGCGCGCCTGGCGCGGTCGAAGTTGCGGCTCGGCGAGATCCCATGGGCCATTGGCGCCGGCGTGTGGGGATTCTCCACGATCTTGTGGCTGCCTCTACGGGCAATGGCAGTGCCGCACCGCGCCTGGGGTGTTCCGGACACCCTGCAGCGCTTTTTCGACACTCTCCTGGCACGCAGCTTTGCAGCCAACTTCGGCGGCGAAGACCTTGCGCTGGCGGACAATCTCGGCCTGTTAATGACGGAGTGGACTCGCGCCGCTTTGCCCCTGTTGTTGGTCTGTGCGGCTTTTGCCGGGATCGCCTGGCGTTCTCGTCCGGTGGTACGGGCGCTGGTGCTCGCGCTGCCGCTGTGGTTGTTGGGCAACCTGCTGACGATGGCGCCGCAGAACAAGCTCTACGAGGCCAACCCCGATGTGCTTGGGTACCTGTTCGTCGGTACCGCCGCGGTCGCACCCCTGGCGGCGGTCGCCCTGGTCGCAGCCATTGCCCGCCCCGGCCATTCCACGCTGCTGCGCATTGCGGCGCTCGGTGTGCTGATCGTCGCACTGCTGGGCCAGGCATTGGATGGCAACGGAGCCGATCGCACGGCCAACAACCTGCCGCGACGCTTTGCTGTTGCCCAGGCCACGGCGCTTCCGCCCGGTAGCATTCTGCTCACCTCTGGCAATGGAACAGCTTTCCTGTGGGGCTATCTTCAGGGGGTTGAGGGACGTCGGGCGGACCTGGTCCTTGTCCACCGGGTGCTGCTTGGCCATCTGCACGAGCGGAACCGCTTGCTCGGTGTCGATCCCGAGCCAGGTACGCCGATTGGTGGCACACGGCTGCCCTGGAGCGAGAGCTTGCGCGATCGTCCTCTGACGGTGCACCGGTCGGCGCAGGTGGAGCGTCCGTTCTTCCTCGAGAGCCGGGAGAACGACTATGTCGGCCCCGAGGCGTCCTCGCTCGCGCGTCACGGCATGGTCGAGCGGGTGGCGGGCCGTGGTTCGTCCCCGCCCGTTGTGCGTGAGAGTCGCTACCTGCAATCGGCGCGTCGGGGACTCCTCGCCGAGATGAATCGGTCGACGTTTGCGGGCGATGCCCAGGCTCGACTGGTCCGCCGTTATTACCTCGCTATCCACGGTGAGGCGGGGGAGGGAGCACGGTGACGTTCGCGGTACCTGCCCTGGTCAGCGCCTTCAGTTTCACGTTCTTCATGGCGCTCGCGGCGCCGGGCCTTACCTGGTTTGACGGCGGTGAACTGGCCCTCGCGGCAGGCACGATGGGCGTTGCACACCCACCCGGTGAGCCCGCCTACCTGGTGCTGGCAAAGCTGGCGGCGCTGCTTCCGGTAGGCGATCTGCCGTTTCGCCTGACCCTGCTCAGCGCTGCGACCGTGTCACTTAGCGCTGGCATCGCCAGCGCCCTTGGCGCCGGACTGTGGGAACTCTGCGACTCCTCGGCGACTACCGAAAAGACCCTCGCGGCACAGGTGTCCGGTGGTCTTCTCGCCGTCTCGTCTGCGTCTGTGCTGCAGGCCACCCGACCGGAGCTGTATGGCCTGTCCTTGTTGCTCGGACTGTCTGCCCTGGCGGCCCTGCTGTTTGCCCGGCGGCGCGGCCCGGCCCTGGCCGTGTTGGCCCTGTGTGTTGCCGGCGGCGTGCACTACGCCTTGTTGGTCGCTGCCGTGCCTGGCCTCGCTCTGCTGGCCTGGCAGCGGGGTCGAGGAGGCTTGAAGTACGGAGCCGTCTCTGCGGCTGTGTTGCTGGTTCCGGGCCTGCTGCAATACCTGTGGTTGCCGCTTCGCGCGAGGACGGGGCCGGTGCTCGATTTTGGCGCGGTGACGACCTGGGAGCGGATGCTATGGGCGGTGACTGCCGGCCCCTACCGTCGCTCCTTCGGGCTTGCTGAGGGACAATTGGCGTTCAACGCTGAGGCTCACTGCAGCCTCGCACTGCAGAGCCTGGGGGTGCTGGCGTTGATCCTCGCTGTTGTGGGTGTGGTCGCGGTCGCCCGGCGCGTGCCGATGATGGCTGCTGTCGGTGTGTTGCTGGTTGCTTTCGGGGTGCTTCCGACTCTTCTGCAGGGCGTGTTCAGTCTCGAAAACCCTGATCTTTGGGGCTACCTGCTGCTCCCCGTCGCGGTGCTCGGTCTTGCGGCGGCGGTGGGTTCGGCGACTCTTGTGCAAGCCCTGCGACGACGTCTCCCCCGCTTGCCGTCCAGCATTGACCTGCTCGTGTGCCTTGCGGTGTTGCTTGGCCCCGCTTTGAGCAGTGTGGAGAACGCCGATCACGCGCAGCGCTTTGTTCCGGCTCGACTGGGCAATGCCGTGCTCGATGGCAGTCCGCCGGGTGGAGTCCTGTTCCTGGCTGGAGACTCGTGGTTCTTTCCAGCGTTCTATCAGCGTCATTGGGAAGGTCGACGCTCTGACCTGGAGTTGCTCGCCCTGCACCAGTTGAGCGAAGCCTCTCTGCCCGCCCTGGCAAATCGTGGCGTGGCCGTGCCGGGTTCGCTGCGCCCGGAGCAGCGGCAGCGACTGGCGGTCATACCCTCGTCGGTGCGCCAGGAGCATTTTCTGCGCATCCTGAGCCAGGAGATAAGCGATCGCCCGGTGCTGGTGAACAACACGTTCCTGCCTCCCGAACTCGAATGGAGCAAGATCAGTGACGGTTTGCTCTATCGGCTTCGGCCGCTGTCGCTGTCGAGTGCGGGGGATGCTTCCGTGGCTGACGCAGACGATTCTGTCTGGCGGCAACTGGCGGCCCCGATTGCCGCTGAGGCCGGCTACGCCGAAGACCGAACAGCCCGTGGGGTGCTGGCTCGCCATTTCTCAGCACGCGCGGGTTTCTATCGCAGTCGCGGCCTGGCTGCTGCCACTGGTCTGGCCCTGGAACGAGGCGCACGTTTGAATCCCGATACCAGCCACATGATCCACCTTGCTCGCTACCGCTTCCGCGAGGGCCTTGACCCGGTCGCGGGACAGGCAGGCAACCCGCTGGTGGCGGTTGGTCCCTGGACACAGGCCTTTGCCGCTGCCGACGATCGGGCTGCAGGAGGCCTACTCGATGCCGCCCTTGCTGCTGGGCCGAAGCTCGAGACGGCCGTCTCGCTACAGGCCTTGCGCGGCGCAGCTCGGCTGCTTGTCGGCGACATCACAGGGGCCCGCGAGGATGCCGCTGCGGTACTCGAACAGCGTCCGCTGCATCCCCAGGTGACCCTGCTCCAGGAGCGCCTGTATATCCTCGGTCAGCCGGCCCTTTTGCAGCGGCCAGCCACCGGCCCCAGCTCCACCGCACCGACCGACGGAGGCGCCGGTGACTGAAGAGCATTGGCGCTACAAGCCCGGCGGCCCGGTCATATCGCCGCACATCCGCGCTCAGATCGAGGGTCGTCGCGCGCGTTTTCTGGCGGCCTGGCGGCGGGACCCGGCTCGCGAGATCGCCCTGCTGCTCGTGTTCATCGTGGTCCTGGCCACCTTGTTCGTGGGTGCAATGAGCCTCAAGCAGTACCACTTCGGTCAGAGCGGGCTCGCCGATACCGCTGGCTACTGGATGGAATCGGCGCAGCGCTTTCGCTATGTCCAACGGGTTGCCGAGGGCGCCTCCATCCCCCAACTGGACAAGAGGATGGAAGCGCCGGACGGCTATCCACCGTGGTCCGACACAGTGTTTCAGGAGTGGCTGTACGGCTCCCTTTACCTGGAGTTCGCAGAGCCTGGGACCGACACATCCGCCTTTGTTCGGCTGGTGACGCGAATCGTGTCGGCATCGGCGATTGTGCCGATTGCGCTGCTCTGCCTGGTGATGACCCGGCGGCGTGATGCAGCACTGCTGGGCGCCTTTGCCTACGCGACGGCGCTGGTCGTGGCGGAGCGGGGCACCGGGCAGGCATTGCTACGCGAAGACCTGGCAGTGCCGCTTCTGTGCTGGCACCTGGTGCTGCTGGGGCTCTGGTCCGTACGACCTCGCTTTATTACGGCCCTCGCCTCGGGCCTTGTGCTCGGCTTTGCGCTGCTGTGCTGGAAGGTACTGACCTTCTATGTCCTGTTGCTGGTCGCTTTTGTCGCATCAGCGCACTGGCTTCGGCGCGCCCGCCCCGGGGTCCTCGCCCTCGGACTTTTTGCTCTGCTCGCTCCAGGAGCACTCCTATCACTGGCGCCGTACAACCTGCACTACGACCGCTACCTGACTTCTACCCCGCTGCTCGCCGCTGCTGCCTTGCTGGTGACACTGGTCCTCGCTCGCTTCCGGCCGCAAGTACGCCCCCTGTACTGGTTGTTGCCGGCCCTGCTGTTGTTCGTGTCGCTGAGGTGGTTGTTGCCGCTAGAGTTGGGCTACGACCATGCTTGGGAGACGATCTTCGCGCGTCTTCGCTTCCTCGGCGCGAAGCCCGAGGATCCGACCCTGCTGTCGTTCCACGCTCGTCATTATTGGACTGGCAACTACCAGAGTCCGAGCCTGCTTCGGCTGCTTCGCGATTGGCCGCCGCTGTTGCTGGCGGCCGTGCCGGGTATGGTCTTGCTCCTGCGCTGGTGGAGGCTGTCGAGCTGGAAACGATATGTCTCTACAGATCGGGTGCCGCCGCCGTTGCCTGTGAGCATCACCCAGGGACTCGGGCCCGCAGGGCACCTGCCGCCGCTGGCGTCGCATTTTCTGCTCTGGATGCTGCTGTCCTTCGCTGGGATCTACCTGTTGTTCCGCAAGCTGCAGTTGTTCGCAGCCATTGCCCTGGTCACTGTCGTCGCGCTGGGTTTTGCTGGTGTGACCCGGTATCGCCGCTGGATTCGGGCCAGCGTACTGGTCGTTCTGACCTGTGGTTTGCTGCAATCGACTCAGGTCCTGCCCGGCGTGGACTGGCTGGTGGGTACACAGTCCGCGTCCAGCCCGGATCCTGTCGTCGTCTTCTCCAGTACATCCTTTGATGGCCTGGCGAAGTTCCTCGCGGTTGAGACCGGCGAGGACGAGACCGTGATGGCCTCGTTTGTCATCAGCCCGTTCATTCTTACGTACAGCGATCGTCCCACGGTGCTGCACTGTTTTTTCGAGGGCTCCCTGCCGGAACGCTACCGCCGCATCACCCAGGCGCGCTTTGGTGACGAGGAGGCTTTGTGGCGGTTGGCCCGGGAGCTTGGGGTGAAGTGGTACGTCCACGAGGCACACCACCTGTTGCGCACTGACCCGCAGATGAGCCAGCGCTATGTCGCCGGTCGACTGGATTGGCCGGCCGATAGTGTGTTGGCGCGAATGCACTTTGCTCCCGAGCAACTGGAGCACTTCGAACTGAGTTATGAAAACCAGTGGTTTCGAGTGTTCAAGGTGCTGGACGAGGGCGAGAAACCAGGCCACTTGCAGCCGCCGCGTCCCGGGCCGCTGTGGAGTCGCCCCTTGTTTGCCAACTTATTCTGGGACCCCCTCGATGCTTCGGGGGGAGTGGCTCCGGATAGCGGCTTGCTGCCTGCCGACCTGTTGTATGCCTCTTTGCAGGCCAGTCGACTGTTGTCTGCGGGTCGGGCATCACGGCAGGTGGAGTCGTCGTCAGCGCCCTGGTCGGAGCGTTACTTCCAGGAATCGTTGCTGGTGGCTCCGTACCTGTACGACGCGGCTGATGAACTCGCGGCTCTTTACACCGAGCTACAGCGGCCCGAGAAGGCGGCCGAGTACCGGGCGATGTCTGCACAGGTTCGACGCTTCCTGGTCGGCGGAGGGCAGGCTCCTGTTGTCCTGAGTCCTGCTCCGGGATCCGAGTCGAACTCAGGATCCTTTGTCTTTACAGGTCCCGGTCCCTCTGCTACTTCCCCGATCCCGATTCCACCTGCCACCCTGGGGGGGCCATGAAGCTCTTCATCGACACAGCCAACCTCGACGAGATCCGCGAGGCAGCCTCCTGGGGCATCCTCGACGGCTGCACGACCAATCCGTCTCTGATTGCGAAGGAGGGCCGCAACTTCGCAGAGGCCATCGCCACGATCTGCGAGATCGTCAAGGGTCCGGTGTCTGCCGAGGTGGTTGCCCAGGACACCGAGGGCATGCTCCGAGAGGCCGCCCTGCTCAAGCAGATCAGTGAGCACGTGGTCATCAAGCTGCCCATGTCCCACGCTGGCCTGACGGCCTGCAAGGTCCTCGCTGACGAGGGAACGCCGGTGAACATGACCTTGATCTTCAGCGTCAACCAGGCGCTGCTGGCAGCCAAGGCGGGAGCCGCCTACGTGAGTCCGTTCATCGGTCGTATCGACGATACGGGCCAGGACGGTATTGCAGTGCTTGCCGACATCATCGACGTATTCAATACCTACTATTTCGAGACCGAGGTGTTGGCAGCCTCGGTCCGCCACACGGCGCACGCGCTGCAGGTGGCTCTGCTCGGTTCGCACGTAAGCACCATGCCCTACAAGGTGATGAAGGCCATGTGTTTCCACCCGCTGACCGATCGGGGCAATGAGCGCTTTCTCGCCGACTGGGCCACGGTGCCTGGTGATGGCCTCGAGGCTACGGTGCGCCGCTTCCTCGACGAGAGCCGCAAGGCTTCCGCCTAGCCCTACGCGCTTGTAGCGCACTGCCACGTCGGGCCTGTCTTGCGCACGCGGCGCTGGGCGCATACACTCCGCGTCCACTGAACCGGTATTCAGTGCTGCTCCATCAGCGACCCCCAGGAGGTCCGGGTGACCGCGACGGCCGAGAAGCGCAGGCTCGACAAGCGTCAGCAGATTCTCGACGCTGCTGTCGAAGTGTTTGCTGGCAAGGGCTTCCACAAGAGCCGTGTTGCGGATGTAGCGCGTGCTGCCGAGGTCGCCGACGGCACCATCTACCTCTATTTCAAGTCCAAGGACGACATCCTGATCTCGATCTTCGAGCAGAAGATGGGTGACATGATCGAGCAGGCAGAAGCGGTGCTGGCGGATCTCAGTGACCCCCTCGACAAGCTGGCTCGATTGGCGCGTTTTCATCTCGAGAACGTCGAGCAGCACAAGAGCGTCGCCAAGGTCCTGCAGGTGGAGTTGCGACTCAGCAACACCTTCATGAAGGAGTACAAGCCGGTCCGTCTGAAGCAATACATGGACGTGATCGGCAGGGTCATCGAAGAGGGGATTTCCAGTGGAGTGATCCGTTCAGACGTGAGCTCGGTTATTGTGCGCCGCGCCTTCTTTGGCGCGCTGGATGAAATCGCGATGCAGTGGATTCTGACACCTGGTGCTCGCTACGGGCTCAAGGAGTCGGCAGAACAAATCGCGCGGGTCTTTGTCCGCGGGATTCAGGTGAATTCGCCCCAGCCACAGGCTCGGGCATAGTTTGGCAGCGCCGATTTCGGCAACGCCCAGGAGGCAACTGTGAAGATTGGTGTCTTTCTCAAGCAGGTCCCCGATACCGAGACCAAAATCCGAATCATGCCGGATGCTGCCGGCATTGAGTCTGGCGACGTCAAGTGGATCGTGAATCCCTATGATGAGTTCGCGGTCGAAGCCGGGCTTCGCCTCAAGGAAGCGACTGGCGGCGAAGTGGTCGTGATCTCGTTAGGCCAGGCTCGCACTCTGGATGCCGCTCGCACAGCCCTCGCGATGGGTGCTGACCGTGCGGTCATTCTCGACGATGATGGCTTCAGCGGCGGTGACTCGCTGGCCACTGCCCGGGCGTTGGCAGCTGCTGTCCAAAAGGAAGGCCTCGACATCGTCTTTGCGGGTCGCCAGGCCATCGACCACGACAACAGCCAGGTGCCGCAGATCGTTGCCGGCCTGCTCGATTGGCCGCACGCCACCTGGATCACATCGTTCGAGCACGATGGCGACAGTGCCACGATCAAACGTGCCATTGGTGGCGGCAAGGTCGAGGTCGCGAAGGTGGCTCTGCCGGCCGTGTTCACCTGCAACAAGGGCCTGAACGAGCCTCGCTACGCGAGTCTCCCCGGCATCATGAAGGCCAAGAGCAAGCCTGTCGTTCGCTACAGCCCGGTTGACCTCGACCTCGACGGCGAGGTCGGTGCGCAGGGCTCGGCGGTACGATTCTTCGATTACCACATGCCCCCTCCGCGTCCCGAGGGACGCATTCTCGAGGGGGAGACACCGGAGCGGGTGAAGGAGCTGGTCAGGCTACTTCGCGAAGAGGCCAAGGTCCTCTAATCCAGGGAACGGGAGAAATTGAAATGACTGACTTTCTTGTTTTCTGTGAAGTGTCCGAGGGACGAGTCAAGGGCTCTGCGCGCGAGCTGCTCGGCAAGGCGCGGGAACTCTGCCAGGGAGGCGACGTCAATGCGCTGCTCATCGGCAGCGGTCTCGGCGACCTGGGTTCTGACCTCGGCGGAATGGGTGCCGACAAGGTGATCAAGGTCGATCACGAGTCCTGCACGAACTACGTGCCGGGCGCGTTTGCAGCCGCCCTGGCGCAGGTTGTCGAGGACACCAGCCCGGACGTCGTCCTGGGCACGGCCGGCATGATGGGCAAGGACCTCTTTCCCCGCGCTGCGGCTTTGGTGGATGCTGGTGTCGGAGCCGATGTTGTCGACCTCAGAGAAGGCGACGACGGCATCGAGGGGGTGCGCCCCCTGTATGCGGGCAAGTGCCTGGCTCGTGTTGCGGTCGACAGTGATCCCAGCTTCTTCACCGTGCGCGGCAACTCCTTTGTCATCGGTGCTGTCGATGCCGGAGCCGGCGAGGTCGAGGACTTCGATGCAGACCTCGACGTGGACTTCGGCTACGAGGTGCTCGAGATCGAGCGCGCCGGTGGTGAGAAGGTTGAGTTGACCGAGGCGACTCGGATCATCTCCGGCGGTCGCTCCCTCAAGAGTGCGGAGAACTTCTCCATCTTTGACGAGGCGGCTGGGCTCATGGGTGCGGCGGTCGGTGCCTCGCGAGCGGCCGTGGATGCCGGCTACGCGCCGCACGGCATGCAGGTCGGCCAGACTGGCAAGACGGTCAATCCCTCGCTGTACATTGCCTGCGGGATCAGCGGTGCTATCCAGCACCTCGCCGGGATGCGGACCAGCAAGGTCATCGTTGCGATCAACAAGGATGCCGACGCACCGATTTTCCAACACGCGACCTACGGCATCGTTGGCGATCTGTTCGAAGTCGTGCCCGCCTTGACCGAGGAACTGCGGACGGCCATGGCCGACTGACAGGCTTGGGCGGTTGGGGGGGGGGGGGGGGGGGGGGGGGGGGCGGGGGGGGGGGGGGGGGGGGGGGG
>CAZBDA010000111.1:0-17001 GCA_964490445.1 uncultured Rickettsiales bacterium
CGCCATCGACAGCCTGTCCGATGCGTTCCGTGCGTCGTTACGCGCCAGGCTGGGCAAGGCCTGGGCCTCGGCGGGCAGGAGCGAGCGTGCCGTGGAGATCATGCAGTCGGCGGTCGCCTTGTCGCGAGATGCCGGCTTGTTGCAACAGCAACTTCTGTGTACCCGGGACCTGGCCGCCGAACTCGCGCAGATGGGTCGCTTCGACGACGCACGCGAACAGTTCGAAGAGGTGCTTACCCTGGTTGAACAGACCTTTGGCGACCCGTCGGCTTTGTGGGCCATGACCACGCTGGCAGCGTTGTGTGAGCACCTAGGCATGCGGGACTGCGCCGACCGCTTCCTGGCCCGGGTCGAGGCACTGCTCGAGTTATCTCGTCCAGGAGGAGCCTATGAAGCTGCGACGGAGCAGTTTCGCCGCCAGGGAGATCGAACTCGAGAAGGCCTCCTGCTGTCCAACCTGGCCTACCTGCACGTGGCTCGCGGCCGCAAGCTCGACGCGCGCGTTTCCCTGGAGCGAGCCGTCGAACTGCTGGCTGCGGAACACAGCTTGAAAGATCTCGCGGTGGCCATGGGCAACCTGGGCGATGTTCTGCTCGACATGGACGAGCTCGAGGACGCGAGGTCGCGGCTGGAGGAGGCTCGTCGCCTCTGCCACGAGTCGGGCTACCGGCTGGGAGAGGGTGCGTTCATGGGGTCATTGGCTGAGCTGGAGCGCCGCGAGGGTGCCCTGCAGCGTTCCGAGGCGCTGCTTACCGAGGGTGAGGCGATCATTCGCGAGTCCGGCAACCAGGTGGAGTTGGGCAAGCTGCTTTGTCGCCGGGGAATGCTCGAGGTCGCTCTCGAGCGACCGAGCGGTGCGGCATCGGCGCTGGACGAGGTACATGCCATAGCGCAGCGGATAGGCTCGCCCCCCGAGTCGGAGTTGGGCAGCTACATCGCCGTGCTGGAAGCCGAAGTCAGCGCCTGAGTTCAGCGACGGGGATCGCCGGCAGAGCCCCATACTCTCTGCCGGCGACCGCAAGTCCCAGTCACTGGAAAGCGCCCTGCAGTCAGTTCCGGGCCGGCGGCGGAGTACCCGCCGGCGATGGCACTGAACGCAGGTCCAGGGTCTTTACCGGATGAGTACCCGGTAGGGCTTGCCTCCCATGTAGGGAGCGAAGCTGTCGGTGCCGGAATTAGTGGCTTCCTTTCCGTAGACCCGCACGACGATCGATCGGGCGGCAACGTCGAGTTCGGTGCCGTAGCCACCTGCTGCGAACAACTGCCAGGTACCGAGGTTGCCCTGGCTGTCTTCGTTGAGGACGTCGACGGGAAACAGCATGTTGTACTGCTGCTCACTGCCTTCGAATTCGCGGAAAGTCACCATGTCGAATTCGACCACGCTGAGGTGCAGGTCGAGGCGGAAGTGGTCTTCGTCATTCTCGTCGTCGAAGGTTCCGTTGAGTTCGAACCTGGTCTCTCCATCGAGTTCGAAGCCGGTGGCTTCGGCGTCACTGCGCGAGGCGTTGGGCTCGGTCTCCTGGAAGCTCGCCTCCACGTCCTCGGGCAGGTCGAATGGCGGGCCGCAGCCGACCAGGAACAGGAGAATCCCGACGGTGGTTGTGAAGGTTGCGTTGCTGGACATAGCGTGTCTCCTCGAGTGTGTTGTGGCGTCGAGTGCTGCCACGGGGGTTGAGCGAAGTCGTGTAGTCACTTGCCTTTTTGGGGGGATTTGCTTTGGGGTCGTGATTTGGTTTGGGGGGGGGATTTGGTTGTGGGGGGGGTGTAGGGAAGTGGGGGGGTGACTGGACTTGCAGCGGCGGGGAGGGCGGTCCCCCCCCCCCCCCCCCAGTAGGGAAGTGGGCTGGTGACTGCACTTGCAGCGGCGGGCAGGTCGGTCACCACCAGCTGGACGTCACTACGGGGACGGGAGCAATCGGCCGTTTCGACCTGGGGGCCCGGGCCCCCCATGAACAGGTGGTTCAGCAGAGCGATGCTGTCGGACAGGTCCACTACGCTGTCTTCGTTGAAGTCACTGGCCTCGTGGCAGGCAGGCGCCGCGCCACCGGTAAACAGGTAGTGATTCAGGAAGATGGCATCCGCCAGGCCCAGGGTTCCGTCCCCGTTGACGTCGCCGCGCAACTCGTCGCCCAGGTGCTGGGGGGCGATGATGGGGATGTTCATGGCCCCGTAGTCTTCGTTGAAGTCATCGAACTCCAGGGAGGCGCTGTACTCTGCCGGCTCGTCGCCGGTGTCGCCGACCGGCACCTTGAGCAGGAACTCGACGGCGGCCCCCGGTTCCAGGCTGTGCTCGAGGGTTTCGCCCAACAGGCGAGTCCAAGGACCGTCGAGAAACACCTCAATGGGGTGCTCGAAGCCGTTCTCTACCAGCAGGGAGTAGTGCCAGGCGCCTTCGACCTGCTCCAGGTCGAAGGACGTGGTGGCTGCCATGAGTTCCCGGCTTTCACCGCTGTCCAGGTCGTTCTCGTCGAGAGATGCAGTGAGCTTTTTTGCCGACCCGAAGAAGTCGAGTAGCGACTTCAGTTCAGGGATCAGTACCCAGCCGAAGCTGCAGGCAGGTGCGATGTTGACTGTCTGGCTTGCCTGGCGACGGGGGAAGATCCGCGTAAATTTCGCCGCATCATTGCTGACGGTGCATGACTTCCAACTGGACCTGTTCGCCGACCGACTCTGGCGCGGCATCAGGCGCCCTACGTAGAAACCGGCGGCACGGTACTCGACTTCATAGTTCTCGCTGGCACTGAGATTGGAGATGCGGTCGGTGACGTGGCATCGGAAGCCCCACTCGGCCTCGGAGTACAGGTTGACGTCGAGTCGTACGTCGGTGTCTCCCTGGTAGCTCGTGTCGTTGCAGACGTCCTGAGCTTGTGCAGCGCTGGGGAGCAGCGCGAGACCGAGAGTCAGCAGGGTGGTCAGGGTCTTCATGGTTGGCTCCTGGCGTGGACCGGGTTCGGGGTCCGTCGCTGAGAACCAACCTAGGCGTGAACATTTGGCACGTAGGTGGCGGCTTGTGGCAGCTTTGTGTCAGGGGCTGGGAAACGGTGTGCTGCGCGGCAATTTCGGGTCGGATAACCGGCCCGAAATGGGGACTCAGTGCGAGTGCTCTTCGGGTTTGGGGCGCTGGCCGAGCTTGCGCAGATCGAGAAAACCAGAGACTCCCAGGGTCAGCGTGACGGGTCGCGAGATCTGCGCTCCGACGCTTTGCTCGTAGAGCCGTGCCATCAGGTTGGCCTGGATCGCCAACTGCGGGGTGATATTCCAGCTCAGACCGAGTCGTGTGCTGACGGCCCACATGCCCGAATTCTCACCGGGCAGGCCACCCCACAGCTCGGGCGAGGCCCACTCGAAGGTGCCGGTGAGCTGCAATTGGACAGCGCGCAGCGGCTCGGCCAGGCGCAGCGTCGGGCCCACCGACACGTCAATGAGCCTGGGGCCCCGGTAGCCCTTGGAGTTGGCGTATAGGGGGAAGCGGCCGTTTGCCGTAGCGAGCAGGCCCACGTCGGGGCCTGTAAGAATCAGCAGGATCGAGGCCAGTGGGTCGACTGTACCGTTGCCGAACTGCAGGTGCTGGTGTGTCTCTTCGCGGCTGGATGCGACGAAGGGGTCCTCTTCGGTCTTTCCCGTGGGGAGCGCAGCCCCGAGTGCAAAGCCCAAAAGCAGCGGGGAAGCAGGGATCTGGCCACTCCATCGCGCCATGACCCGGGCGTCCCCCAGTCCGAACAGGGTTTCGTTTCGATGGTGGACGTCGCCGTACGGAGGATCGAACACGCTGCCGTCTTCGAGGCGGTAGTCGATGGTCGAGACCTTCAGGTCGACCGGCAGGTGAAACGACACCTGGAAGCCCTTGCTCAGGCCCGCGGTAACTCCGGGTTCCAGTCGCAGCAGGGTAATGCCCTGGTCGTGCAGGTGATCCGGGATGGGCTGTGTGGCGCAAGTCCTGGGCGCAATGCTCGGGCAACTCGCAGGGTGAACCACGCGCGTGGTCAGGCCGGTGACAAACAGGTCCAGACGGAGTTGACCGAGGTCGAGGAGGGGATTGGTGTCAGATGCTCCAACCTGGAGCTGCGGATTGCTTCATCCCGCTCACGAGGCCACTGCCGCGGACGGCAGCGCCATGGCCAGCACGAGCGTGCTCAGCCATAGGGGCATCAGTCGCAGGGAAAGCGGGCTCATCGCTTCTTTCGGTTGCGCTTGCGGTGCTTGTCGATCGCTTTCATTGCCTTGGCGACCTCCATGCTCTTGTGCAGAACCCTACCGTCGGGGGCGTAGACCATGAACCATGGTACCCCCTTGACGTACTTCAGGTGCTGGGCGACGACCGGCTGCTGGTAGGACTCGGTCGGTTCCTGGCCATCGAGGCTGATGGCCCGCACCGCGACATCGGAATGCTCCCGCAGGTAGGCAGCCAACTGCTCAGCGGCGCTGTGGCACGGAGCGCACCACGGAGCGCCGAAGTCGATGATCGTGTACTTGTCCGCGACCAGCTGGGCTTCGAGGTCGACTTCCTCGCCGCGAGAGACGATGGCAACGTCCAGCCCTTTGCCGTGTTGGTCCCACGGATCGGGAAGCTTGCCCCGCAAGCCCTCGGGACACTCGCTGACAGCCTCGTGCCCAGCCAGCTCCAAGCTGGCCAGCTTGAGCCTGGCACTGATGGTGACGAAGTCCACGTCGCTGACAGCTTCGATGCATGCCTGCCCCTGTAGATGAGAGGCCTGGGCGGAGCGAACCCCTTTGATTCCCTGCAAGCTCTCTTGCGCCTTGGTGGAGCAGCCGCTGCATGTCATGCCGGTGATGCTCAGCAGAAAGCGAGCACCTGTTGGCGTGGTGCCCTCGACAGCGTCGGACGCTGGGGCCTGGGCGGGCTCGGCGCGTAGCTCCTGGGGTGTAGCCAGGATGGTCGCGACGGTCAGCAGGATCGAGAGTCTCAGTTGCACAGCTCAAGGCTAGGCACACGGTCCTGCAGGTCAAGGGTCTGGGCTGGGAAGGGCGCCAAGGCTGCTACTCGCACACGACTCCGGCATCTTCGGAATGGCCGCAATTGTGCTCGCCCCAACCATTGTGAGGACAGTCGGCGAGAGAGGTCTCCTGCCCCGAACAGTTGAGGTTGTCGAGCCAGATGGGGTCTTCACCCATCCCAAAGCCCGCGGAACCGACGGCTGTCGGTTCGAAGACGGTAAATCCCAACTGCATGCAGACGACCAGTGCCTCTTCGGCGCCCCAGCTGTCGTCACACACAGTGCCCCACTGGCCGGCGTGAAAGATCTCGACCCGTCCCTCGTTGGGAGTGGAGCCGTCCATCAGCCGGATGTCCCCTTCACCCTCGGCGCCGCTGGTGTCATCGTCGCCCGCGATGTCGTCATCGTCGCCTGCGGTGTCGTCATCGTCGCCTGCGACGTCATCGTCGTCGCCCGCGATGTCGTCATCGTCGCCTGCGACGTCATCGTCGTCGCCGAGGATCGGGGGTGGCGGCAGGTCATCGTCGTCGCCAAAGGGGGCTCCGCCGCCACTGTCGTCGACCTCGTCGTCCGGACTGTGGTCCGTGCGGTCGGGGGCGACGCAGCCGAGTGTCGACAGCAACAGGCCCGCTGCCGTGAGTGCCGGCAGCCATCGGAGTACATTGCGGAGGGCAATGAGTGGCATGGTCATGCTTCCTGGGGATGCTTAGAAGAGGTAGACGGTGATGCCGGCCTGGCTGAAGAAGGAGCCCTGCTCGCCGGACAGGAGGTCGCCACCGACGGTGACGTCGATGTCGAGTGGTTCGAACGGAAAGGACAGGCCAAAGGAGGCGCTGAGCAGGGGATCGGGGTCGGTGGAAGTGACATTCGACAGGGTCAGCAGCCCGTCGTCATCGCGTGTTTCATTGCCGCCGTCGTTCACGCCCAGTGCCATTCCAGCGCGGATGCAGCCCCGAATTCGCAGGTGCGCCAGAAGGTCAGCTTCGGCACCGATGGTGATCACCGGCAGCCGGACAAGGACATTGCTCTCCTTTGCCTGGGAGCGCGCCTCGTCGCTCTCGAGGTTGTCCCAGGACATGCCGGTGTACAGGATGTCGGTGGAGATGCTGAATATCGCCAGGATCCGGTCGCCAGGAGGCCGGTAGTTGATTCCGCTGCCGATGGTCACCGCGAGTGCGCTGGAGATCAACTCGTCGTCCTCGGAGGCAAGATTGGCGAGACGGTTGTTGCTGAACACCGAAGAGCGGGCAAAGGCGATGCTCACTGCCGGCAGCAGAGAGAGGCTCTTGCGCAAGGTGATCGGCATGCGGAAGCCACCGGAGATGCTGACCGGCGCTCGCAGTCCCTCGGTGAGATCGGCGAAGTGGTTGGCGGGCTCGCCGTCAGGCCCCGTACTCCACAGGTAGCTGAGGCTGTCCTGCCAGTCGCTGACCGAGGTGAAACGGAACCAGCCCTGAGGCGACACCTTGCGCAGTTCGGCAGCCACCCCAATGGCCGCAGAGATGTAGTGGGAGCCGCTGCTGGTTTCCGTCACGACGGACTCCTCGCGGTCGTCGATGACGAAGACCTCGGAGTAGTCGCGGGTTCGCCCAAAGGCTCCGTAGGCGCTAAAGCCCAGCGTGACAGGTCCCAGGTCGAACGCCACCATCAGGTCAATGGGCAGGTACCGGGGTGTGCTGCTTACCCCCAGCGCATAGAGGGCCTCGGTAGCTGCGTCCATTGCTGCCTGGTCGCTGTAGCGAGCCGCGGGGCGGTTCAGGTACAGGCCGAACGTGAAGCGGGAGTTGCCGAGCAGAGTGCCCCCCATGGGCTCCAGCGTGAGGCCATTTCCGGCTCCGATGCCCAGGCTGATGTCGATGCGATTCTGGTAGATGTAGGCAAGGCCCGGATTCAAGAACACGTTGCTCGAATCCTCGAGGAACAGGTGTGTCATGCCCTCGCGTGGATCCCCGACCAGCCCTTCCACCCGCACCGGGTTGGCAGCGGAGCTTGCTGGCAGCAGAAGAGTCAGGGCGAGCAGTGGGAGCAGGTTTCTGGGCTTCGCTGTCACGGCAGAGACCTCCATGTGACACTCACGACCCCGGGCGGGGGCTGGGGGGAGCGCATTACCACGCTACCTGCTGGCTCTAACGCGAGGCAAGTCAGGGGAGGATGCGGACTGTGGGCTGTGGGCTAGTTGCTTTCTTGGAACCAGTCTTGGGTACCGGAGGCTTCGATCGCCGTCGCCAGCCGCTTGAGGGCATGGACATAGGCTGCCGTGCGCATGTCAGCACCGAGCTCGTCCATCAGCGAGTAGATGGCACCGAACTCCCGTCGCATGATCGTCTCGAGACGCGAGTGCACCTCGTCGAGTTGCCATGCGAAGCCGGCACGGTTCTGTACCCACTCGAAGTAGCTGACGGTGACCCCGCCGGCATTGGCGAGGATATCCGGCACGACCAACTTGCCATTCTGATGGAGCACGGCGTCGCCTGCAGATGTCACGGGTCCATTTGCCAGTTCGACGATGCAAGGCGCCTTGATGCGGTCTGCGTTCTCTTCGGTGATGACGTTCTCGACGGCCGAGGGAAGCAGCAGGTCGACGTCCAGTTCCAGCAAGTCTTCGTTGCTCAACTGGGTGTGGTCGATCAACTCGCACACTGAGCCCTTGCAGTAGACGCCCTTGAGTTGCCGCGTCTCGTTCTTGAACTGGATCAGGCTGGGAACGTCGAAGCCGTCTTCCTTGTAGACCCCGCCACGCGAGTCGCTGGCTGCGACGATCTTGTAGCCGTCGGCGTGCAGCAGCCTGGCGACGTGTTGGCCGGCGTTGCCCCAGCCCTGGACCGCCACGCGGATCTGGGAGGGATCCCAACCACGTCGCTCCTCGAGCTCTTTGATGCAGTAGTAGGCGCCGCGACCGGTGGCGTCGTCCCGCCCCAGGCTGCCACCCAGCGACAGGGGCTTGCCCGTGATCACCCCTGGGCTCTGGCATCCAGCGATCTTCGAGTACTCGTCGGCCATCCAACCCATGATCGTCGCGTTCGTGTAGACATCGGGCGCCGGGATGTCGGTATCGGGACCGATAAAGGGCGCGATCTTGGCGATGAAGCCGCGGCTCAAACGCTCGAGCTCCATGCGGCTCAGATCCTTCGGGTTGACCGAGACTCCGCCCTTGCCGCCTCCGTAGGGGATGCCGACCACGGCGCACTTGAAGGTCATCCAGAAGGCCAGCGCCTTGACCTCGTCGAGGTTCACCGATGGGTGGTAGCGAAGGCCACCTTTGGTCGGCCCACGCGAGGAGTTGTAGCGGACCCGGTACCCCGAGAACACCTGCAGTGAACCATCGTCCATGCGAACCGGCACCGACACCTGGATGGACTGCTCGGGTTGCCGCAATCGAGTCAGGGTCTCGACGTCGACGTCGGTGTGGGCTGCTGCGCTCTCGAGGCGCAGTAGTGCGTCGTTGAAAATCTCTGACTGGGGCTCGGTCATCGCTGTTCCAGAGGAGGAGGATGAGGGGGTAGAACTCGCGGTATCCAACATGCGCCTTCATACCTCTGAGGCTGTTCTTGATGCAAGGCTACTGTCTGGGAATTGGCAACGATCCGGCTCAGGCGGCACGCTCGTCGCTCAGGGTGCGGACCGTGGCGGAGCGGATGACCTCGTCGGGGTCTGCGGCAGTGCCAAGCAGCAGGTCCCCGCTGAGCATGCTGACTCCCAGCCAGTACTTCTCGTTCTTGAAGTGGTGGCGCCGGTGGTTCTGGACCAGCGTGCGGTAGTGGTGGGATCGCGGGCAGTACCGGACGTGGCAAAGGTAGTGCACCCACTCGTAGTGCAGACCCAGTGCCGTGATGATCGCTGCGACAGTCCACAGCGCCGGCCAGGGACCGACGGCGGCGATGGTGAGCAGAAGCAACTGCGTCACCACCAGGCTGGAGACCGGGATGAAGGCCTGCCCGAAGCGCCATGGATCAAGGTGGTGGGCCCGGTGTCGGCGCGCGTTGAGGGGATCGATGTGCAGGCCGAGTACCGTGCGGGGGCGGAAGTGCAGCAGGTGGACATGGATCAGCCATTCCAGCACCGGCCAGGACACGACCACGGCCGCAGGGCCCAATAGGTCGGCTGCTGACCAGGGGCCCTCAGTGATGCGTCCGACGCAGGCTGCGGCAATGCCCAGGGTGAGCAGCCGCGGACTCCAGTGCGAGAAGAACACCGAGATGGCTTCGTCGAAGCTACTGGGTGTGTCGCGGGGGAGCGCCAGCCCAGCGCCCCCTGGGCTGGCTGCTTGTTCGACAGTCAAAGCTTCTGCCCTTCGATGCGTACGGTATCGAGCATTCCCTTGATGGCCTCGCCGCCGCGCCGGGTCAGGGCTCCGGCGTGGTGCTGAGCTGCCTCGCCGTCGCCGCGATGTACAGCGTCGGCGATGTCGGCGTAGTGGTCGATCGAGGCGTACTCATCTCCTAAGACGTGGGTGAGTAGGCGCGAGAACTTCCGGTAGCTCTCGATGAGCGTGTTGTAGGCCAGTCGGTAGGCGACATTGTCCGAGGCCGCCGCCAATTCCCCCCAGAAGTCCTGGGCAAGGTCCTGGAGTCGCTCCAGGTTTCCCTCGGCGTCGCGCATGGTGACAACGAGTGCATCGAGCCGATTGGCGGTGTCGGCGTCGCCGCGGATGGCAGCCAACCTCGCCATGTCGGGCGCGAGGGCGGAGCGCATCTCGACGACGCTGCGTGCTACGGCGATATTGAGATTGCCTTGCGATGTGAACAGGAGCGCGGAAAGCAGGTCGAGGCCGGCACTCTCGCGGTAGTCGAGTACCCGGGTGGCGCCGCCGTGCTGGCATTGGATCAAGCGTGCCTGCTCGAGGCGTTTTAGGGCTTCGCGCAGGGCGCCGCGGTTGACCTGCAGCATCTCGCATAGAAGTCGCTCGGATGGCAGCCTGGTGCCCGGAGTCATGTCTCCATCGACGATTCGGTCGCGCAATTGCTCGAACACGGCATCGCTGAGGGTTTGCTTGTGGACAGGTTCCAGCATCGAGTACCTCCGTATTACCTTAGTATCATCAGGTAATATGGTGGTCAACTGGTAATACCACTTTGCTGGGATCGAGCCAGCCAGGGTATAGAGAGCGCCTTTGGGATCAGAACGCGCAGCGGTCGGGGGGCTTGAACAGGCGCTTGCGGTAGCGAGCAACCAGTCGGTAGACAAGGTCGCGCACGGGAGCTGGCACGAGCAGGCCGATGCGGGCCCACAAGGCCCAGTACCAGGGCAACAGCAGCATCACCTGGAGGATGGCCATGGAGCGAACCTGGGGCTGTCCGTCGCGCAACAGAACCACCGTGTCCATGCCGCGGATCGCCTCGGCCAATTCGTCCATCAACTCGGCACCCTGCTCGGACTCCTGCCCCAGGAACTGAAGGGCTTGGGGCTCGCGAAGTCGCGGCTTCAGGAACAGCGCCAGCCGATTGCACAGGCCGCAGTCGCCATCAAGCAGCAGGATGTCCACCCTGGTCATTGCAGCAAGCCGTTCTGTTGCAGGTAGTTCAGCAGGGCTGGTTCCGTACTGGACAGCGGGGGTAGGTGCGTGCCGACCAGCTGACGTTGCCACCATAGTCCGTCGGGGTTGTCCGCGGGCGCAAACTGGTAGCGGTAGCGCTGCACTCTGATCCAGGCCGGTGGTGCGTCGGGAAAAGGGTTGTCGTCCAGTAGCTGCAGGACCAGCGGGTCGCCCTGCAGCAGCTTCCAAACCAGGTGTGGCAACCAGCCCTCGCGTTGCACTCCCCGGCCTCGCGCCGATTCCAGTCCCGCGAACCAGGCCAACCAGTCCAGCCGGTAGTGGTAGGGCGTGATCAGGCAGGGCCGCCGGTCGAGGGGGCCCGGCTTGCACTTGAAGACGTATTCCCGCCACTGCGAGTTGGCGCTGAGCTGTGCGTCGGGGCTGCCCTCGAGAATGATTTCCCAGCGGGTGTCACCGACCGAACCGAAGGCTCCGTAGGTGTTGACGATGCGCAGCGGCTGGAAGGACCGGTTCATGCTCTGCTGGTTGCTCAGCAGGTTGGTGACCACCGGAATGCTGAGCCAGGCCACCAGCAGCGCGTAGCCGATGACGGCGGCCCGGCCGGCGCGGGGGAGCTGCACACCGGATTCGACCCGCCGTCCGGCTTCCGTGACCAGTTTGCGTGGCAGGAGCCGGCCCAGCAGGCGGTCGTCGAAGCACAGCAAGCAGGGCAGCAGCGTCAACCAGTTCAGAAACGACAGGTTGCCGCTGGCGATGAGCGTCAACTGGAAGGCGATCAGGATCGCCGCCGCGACGTGGCGGATGGTGCGCGGTCCAATCAGGGCGAAGGGCACTACCATCTCGGCGAGGTGGTTGCCGACCACACCAGCGTGCAGGAGCCACTGCGGCAGGTTGTGGAACCAGCGGCTCAGTGGTCCTGGCACCGGCTGCGTTTCGAAGTGGAAGTCCAGGCAGGTGAGTTCCTGCCAACAGGGGTCCCCACGCAGCTTGATGAGCCCCGCACCGAGCATGATTCGGAACACCAGCCACCAGCCCAGCCAGATCACCAGCCGGGGCGGCGGCGAGTTGCGAGGTAGTGGCCGGGGATCGAGCAGGGGCACCAGGAAGACCGCTAGCAGGCCCGTCTCCAGCAGTTGGCTCTCCCAGCCGAAGTGAAACCAGCGCTGGCCGATGCTGACGAAGGAGAAGTACAGCGCCCACAGCGCGCCCAGCAGCGGCACGTTGGCGAAGCCGATGAGTAGCAGCGCCGAGAGCCCTACCCCCAGCCAGGCGAGCCCTTGCAGGAGGCTGTCCGAGATGTCCAGGTGGAACAGGCTCGGGGACTTCGTGATCGCCTGCCAGGTGCCGCCGGTTTGTTGCTGTACCCAGTTCACGTACGTGTCTGCGGGCAGCAGTCCCTCGCTGCCGATGAGCGGCAGGACGTCGTTGGCCAGGCCGAGGAACGCCATCGTGTAGATGAGGCCCAGGACGCGTAGGAACAGGAAGCGGCTCAGCCACCACGAGGAGCGTTGGCGCCACGGTGGGGCGGCAGCGTCGCTGGGCTCTTGCATGCTCTCAGGGTGGCCCGGTTGCCGGCCGGGAAGCAAGCTGCGTGCTAGGGCTGGGCTTCGCCGCGAACTCCTAAGGTGGTCTCGAGGAACAGGATCGAGACCCGCTTCCACAGGTCGCGGTTGCTCTTCTTCGAGAATCCGTGGCCCTCGTCGAGCGCCAGGAAGTACCAGGCGTTCAGACCGGCTTCAGTGACAGCCTTCACGATCTGATCGGCCTCGCTCTGCGGCACCCGTGGGTCGTTGGCACCCTGCCCGACCAGCAGCGCGCTGCGGATCTTGTCGACGTGCGTAAGGGGCGAGATCGACTCGAGGAAGGCGCGCATCTCCGGGTCGCGTTCGTCGCCGTACTCGGCGCGTCGCACGTCGCGGCGATATTCCTTGGTGTTCTCAAGGAAGGTCACGAAGTTGCTGATGCCGACCACGTCGACACCGGCCTTGAGCCGGTCGCTGTAGTGGACGAGGCAGGCAAGCACCATGTAGCCGCCATACGAGCCTCCCTGTACGGCGACCCGCTGTGAGTCGAGTTCGGAGCGCGCTTCGATCCAGTCGAGCAGGGCGCCGATGTCCTTGACCGAGTCCTCGCGCAGGTAGCCGTTGTCGAGCGCCAGGAAGGAGCGACCGTAGCCCGAGGAACCGCGCACATTGGGCACCAGTACAGCGATCTTTGACTCGTTCAGCAGGTACTGGCGGCTGGCGGAGAACCAGGGCAGAGCCTGTCCCTCGGGGCCGCCGTGGATATCGATGGAGACCGGGAAGGGCCCTTCGCCTTTGGGGCGGTAGTAAAAGGCCGGGATCTTGCGGCCGTCGAAGCTCTCGTACTCGATGAGTTCCGGTGCACGGAAGGTGGTGTTGTCCAGGCCACCGATCTCACTGAAGGTCCACTGGGTTACCTCGCCGCTGTCGAGGTGGAGTGTCCAGGCATCACCGGTGCGCGTGGGGCCTGCCGAGGTAAAGCCGAGCACTGGCGCATTGCGAGCGAAGGTCAGTCGGTACAGCAGTCCGCGCGGCAGACTCTCGATCCTGTGTGCCTCGCCGTCTGCGGTGTCCATGAGATACAGGGCGGCGTAGCCTCCCTCGTTGACGGTAAAGGCAAGAGTCTTGCCATCGCGAGTGACGGCAAGCTCTTCGATGTCCCACGGGATGTCGTCGGTCAGTGCTGTCCACTTCCAGCGCAGCTTCTTTCGATCCAGTCGGTACAGGCCGACGAACTCGCCACCGCGGTCCGAGGTGACGAACAGGGTTTTGGCATCGGCTCCCCAGGCGACTTCACCGTAGAACGCGGTATCTCTGCGGGTCCCGCCGAGGATGCGCTTGGTCGTGCCGGTGGCAGCGTCGACGAGGTGGACGCGACTGTCAGCCCGGGACACGTACTCGTGGGCCAGCAGTGACTTGCCGTCGGGAGCCCAGGCTCCGGCTCCCCAGTAGCCGTCGCCTTCCGCGAGCAAGCTGCCGCTCGCTGTCTTGCCATCACCGATCCAGATGTCGAAGTCCTTGCCGTTGCGCTGGTTGGACGTGTACGCGATCTGCTCGCCGTCGGGGCTCCAGGTCCAACCGCCGTGGCGGAAGCCGGTGCTTGTCAGCTGGGTGGTCTTGCCGCTGTCCATGTCGTAGCGAAAGACCTGGTACATCTCGTCGCCGCCGATGTCTCCCGAGAACAGGAAGCTGCGGTCAGAGCCCGGCACGTAGTCGGGGGAGCGCGCCCGCTCGCGCCGGAACCTGAGCTGGGTGCGAGCGGCCCCGGGCCCCGCGAAGCCGTGTACCAGCCCCGGCTCTCCCACGCGGGTGGTGATGAGAATGCTGGAGCCGTCATCCGCCACTGAGCGCATGGACGCCCAGCGGGTGCTCTCGTACTGGGTGAGGCGATCGACCAGGTCGGCTGGGATCTCGGGGATCCCCTGCAGGACCAGGCTGCTTTCGTCGGCCTGGACCGTCTGCGTGGAGACCAGCAGGGTCAAGGCTGCGGCTGCGCTGAGCAGGCGTGGTGTGTACATCGTTGCTTCCGAATAGGGATTAAGACGCCGAGAATTCCTCGCGCGAGCCGCAAACGCTAAGAGTCTCTTCTGTTGCTGTCAACGCCCGAGGCACCGGGTCTGCCAGCGGATACTGCCTAGTCCCAGTCGATGGTGAAGTCGTAGGCGGTGGCGCTGCCGTTGGGACAGGAGATGTGCACGACCATCGATCCTGCGCTGCCGGTTCCGCTGCCGAACACCGGTCCTGAGGTGCCGGTGCCGCTCTGGGCTGCCGTGGCGGCACCGCTGACCGTGAAATCGAGGTTGCTCTCGGCGCCGGTCCAATCGAGAGCAAAGGAAACCGGCCCACCACAGTCAAAGCTGACGGCGTACCAGTCGTGGTCCTCCCCCGGCCCGCAACTGACCGTGCCGCTGAGGACCACGTGCCCCTGCCCACCGATGACCAGGTTGGTCTGGTTCTCGCTGTCGTTGGGCTCCCCTTCTGCTGCGCTGACCAGTGCTCCGCTGCAGTTGCTCTGCTGGTCGGCTCCGTCGCAGTCTTCGTCGACTCCGTTCTGGGGGACTTCTACGGCTCCGGGGTAGATCGAGCTGTTGTTGTCGTCGCAGTCGCCAGTGGTGCCGGACTCGCCGGGGTCGTTGCAGTCGGTGTCGCTGGTTTCGATGACGCCGCTGCCGCCGACCCCATCGCCGTCACTGTCGTGGTAGCAGTACAGCCCACCACCGCCCGTGTCGCAGTCCTCGTCGACGAGGCCGTTGCAGTTGACATCGACGCCATCACAGTCGTCCCAGAGGTCGGGCTCGATGGATGCGTTGTTGTCGTCGCAGTCGTCGTCCTCGGTGCCATAGATGCCATCGGCGCCGCAACTGGAGCTACCGTCGCCGTCCTCGTCGAACAGCTCGTCGATGGCCGCATCGCAGTCGTTGTCTTCGCCGTCGCAGATCTCGACGTTGCCGGGGTAGTTATTGGATCCGGTGGCGGCGCTGTCGTCGCAGTCGTCGTCGTCGGTGCCGAAGCTGAGGTCTGGCCCGCAGGTGGTGACTCCATCGGCATCCTCGTCGAAGTCCTCGTCGACGAGCCCGTCGCAGTCGTTGTCCTGGCCATCGCAGTTCTCGAACAGGCCGGGAGCATTGTTGAAGTCCTGGTCATCGCAGTCCTGGTCTGACGGCACCCCATCGCCGTCGGCATCGACGGACAGCGGGGTGTCGGAGCCGCTGCAGTCTTCATCGATGCCGTTGCCAGGCACATCGACTGCCCCCGGGTAGGTGTTCGGATCACTGTCGTTGCAGTCGCCGTCTTCGCTGCGCCAGCCATCGAAGTCCAGATCGCTGGTCTGTCCACCGCTGCTGCCACAGCCGGCCGCGACCCCGGCAAGCAGGACGATTCGGAGCAGGATTGTCGAGCGATCTCGCATGTGGAACTCCTGTGAGGACCGGGCAGACTTTCGCCCCGCTGCTCAGTGTAGACGGCAATTGCTCATCGCAGTCGATCCGCCTAGGCTCTTGCTGCGAGTGCGCGAGTGCCCAGCTAGGAGTCAATCATGCCGACGATGCGTTTGCTCTCTGTCTCCCTGGGCACCCTCGCCCTGCTTGCAATGGTTGCTTGCGCCGGCCCTGATCTGAGTGCTTCCGACCTCGACGGCGATGGCAGCCCTGACAACGAGGATTGCGCACGACTGGATCCCTCGATCCACCCCGGCGCCGACGATCTTCCGGGCGACTTTGTCGACAGCGACTGCGACGGTGTCGATGGTACCGCCGGTGATGACGACGACAGCGCCGCCGGCGACGACGACACCAGCGGCGACGACGACACCAGCGGCGACGACGACACCAGTGGCGACGACGACACCAGTGGCGACGACGACACCGCGGGCGACGACGACACGGTGGGCGACGACGATACTGGTGACGACGACGATGTCGGCGACGATGACGACACCGGTGATGACGACGATGCCGGTGATGACGATGTCGGTGATGACGACACGGCCGGTGATGACGACACCAGTGGTGGCCCGTGGACCTGGACGCAGGTCTATGCGGTGGTCGAGAGCAACTGTAGCTGCCATCGCAATGGCGCTTCCAGCGGGGGCCAGGACCTCGGCAGCACCGCTCAATCAGCCTATGACGCCTGGGTGGGTGTCGAGTCTGCCCTGACCGAGAACCTGCCGCTGGTGGTCCTGCGGATCGATCCGGGCAACCCGGACAGTAGCCTCGTGGTCAGGAAGCTGGCGGGACCCGTGCAGTTCGGAGGAGATCAGATGCCCTTCGGCGGTCCCTATCTCAGCGAGGGGATCCAGGACGGGATCCGCAGCTGGGTAGGCGACGGCGCGCCCAACAACTGAGTCTCGTGTGAGCCCCGCGGGCGCTGCTCAGCGGGCCCAGACTGTCCGGAACAGGTTGTGCTGGCTGCCGCTCTCGCTGCTAGCGAGGGAGTCGCTTCGGTGCAGGGGGAGGGGGCGGCTCAGTCGCCGCGGTCGGTGGGCCGACTGAGGATGTACCAGATGCCCAGGATGCCTGCCGCAGCGGTAAACAGCCGCGGTGTGAGCATGTGTTGCGGCATGGCGAAGAACACCGCGAAGCTGACGAACACGCTACTTACCGAAGCGCCGAGCACCTTGATCTTCAGGGGGATCCCCTTGCCCGCGCGGAAGCGGCGCACGAGCTTGCCGAAGGTGCGGTGGTTGAGGATCCAGTTGTAGAAGCGCTCGGAGCTGTGTGCGAAGCAGGCGGCAGCGAGGATCATGAAGGGCGTTGTCGGCAGGCCCGGCACAATCACGCCGAGCAGCCCGAGGCCGAGGCAGGCCATGCCGCCGGCGAACCAGAGCGCACGCACGAAGCGATTCTTACTCAGGGTTACCTGTTCGGTGTTGGTCGTGACGACTTGTTCGCGCATGGCCTCGGACCTTACTGATTTTTCCGTTCGGGTCTAGTTGAACCAGTTGTGCCGGCTTCGAGCCCGCACAGCCCCCGAGCAGAAGTGCACCCCCACGCCCCCGCCCCCGGCGTCGATGGTGCTGCTGAGAAAAGTG
>CAZBDA010000112.1:0-16950 GCA_964490445.1 uncultured Rickettsiales bacterium
CCTATGCCGTGACGATCACCGTGGATGACGGCGACGGCGGTAGTGATGTGCAGAACTGGACCATCACCGTGACCGCCGACGACAGCGATGGCGACGGCATCGCCGACGGTTGGGAGGTCGACAACGGGCTGGACCCCACCGACCCGTCCGACGCCGGCGCTGATCCAGACGGCGACGGCCTTACCAGCCTGCAGGAGTACGGCCTCGGCCAGAATCCCTTCAGTTATGACGGGCCCAGCACGCCCATCCCAGCCAGCCCTGTTCAGGGCGCGACCACCCCCACGGCGACCCCTGACCTCGTGGCACTTGCGGCCACGGATCCCCAGGGTGAAGCCCTGCTCTATGACTTCGAGATCTATGTGGACGAGGCACTTACTACCCTGGTGACCAGCACCAGCGGTGAGCCCGAAGGGGCTGCCAGCCAGGTGTCGTGGAAGTCCGACGCATCGTTGGCGGAGAACACCAGCTACTGGTGGCGGGTCCGGGCTGCCGATGCCGCCGTTGCGGGCATCTGGTCTTCAGCAGAACGCTTTTTCATCAATGTCAGCAACGAGGCGCCGCCTGCACCGGTGCTGGTGTTTCCGGTGGCCGAGACCACGGATGTGCTCACGCCGACCCTGGAGTGGGTCAATATCAGCGAGCCTGATGGCGATGAGGTCAGCTACTCGGTGCGGGTCACCCCTGTGATTGGTGACGCTTCGGGCCAACTCGCAGATGCTCCGGTAGTTGCTGTTGGTGACGTCGCCGACTCAGGAGACCTGAACAGCACCCTGGCCCTTGCCGATGCCCTTACTGAGGACAGTTGGTACGAGTGGGTCGTGGCGGCGACCGACGCCGATGGCCTCACTGGCGCCTGGTCCGAGGCTGCCCGGTTCTTCGTATCCTCCGAGAACGCCGCGCCCAGCGCTGTCGTCTTCCTGGACCCCGTCGACGGAACGTCGCTGGATACGGTCTCGCCTGTGCTGACGGTTTCCGAGTCGATTGACCCCGAGGGTGGGGCGCTGTCCTACCTGTTCGAGCTGGATGCGGTCGAGAGTTTCGACAGCGAAGCCTACGAGAGTGGCGTGATCGACAGTCAGCAAGATGGCCCGGTGTCCTGGGACCTGGATGCAGACTCGGTGCGCCTGGTCGAGAACAGCTCGGTTTATGCTCGCGTTCGTGCGACGGACGCCGAGGGACTGTCGTCGCCGCCCACCACCATCACCTTGTACGTCCGCGGTGACAACGACCCGCCGCCGGTCCCGGAACTTCTGCAGCCCGGCGAAGGGCTCGAGATCGAGGACGAGGTGCCGGTGCTCGTGGCTGCTGATGTCGTGGACCCCGAGGGCGACGTGGTGTTCTACGACTTCCTGGTGGCTCGTGATGAGCAGATGTTGCTCGAAGTCGCCGGCGGTGAGGAACTCAGCGTGCTGGTTGGCACCGGACCCGCCGAGCAGGAGGGGGCGACCTCGTGGCAGGTCGACGACAACCTGTCGGGCGTGGTGTTCTGGAGTGCCCGGGCCGTGGACGAGTTTGGCGCTGCCAGTGACTGGGCCACTCCCGTGCGCTTTGTCGTTGCGGTCAGCGAGCCGGTGGTCGTGCCGCCTCCCCAGGACGAGGGGTCGGCCTGCTCAAGCGCAGGGACCCAGCCGATTGCTCCAGCAGTGCTTGCCCTGTTCGCGGGCCTGGTGTTGGGCCTGGCTCGTCGCCGCGAACCCTGAACCGCTCTCTCAGGGCTGTTTCAGGCCGGCGCGCGACGACAGCGCCGGAATCACCAGCAGCGTGGTGAGCGCTGCGGTGATCATCGACACCCACATGATCATCGACACGTAGCCGTGTACTCGCAGCGGTGACAACCACAGTGCTGTCAGTCCCAGTGCAATGCCCAGCGCGTTGGCCATGATGGGCCGTCCGGCCTTGTCGATGGCGCGTAGCACGTAGCCGTCGCCGGCGGCGCGGGCGTAGTCGATGGCGGCCACCAGGTGGATGGCGTAGTCGATGCCGACGCCGATGACAATGCTGGAGACAATCGCGGTGAGCAGGTTGAGCTGGATGCCGCTGGCGGCGATGAAGCCGAGCAGGGTCGCGACGGTCAGCACCAGCGGGGCGAGAGCGATGACCGTCTGGCCGAGCCGGCGATAGGCTAGCAGCAGCATCACCAGCACCAGTGAAAATGCTGCCAGCAGAGAGCGACTCTGCGCCGACAGGACCAGCCTGGCGACCTCGTCCCAGATCACCGGCATGCCTGTCAGGATGCGGATCTGCTCACTGCTGTCGGCGAAGTCCAGCCAGCCCTGGAGCTCGTCGCTCTCGAAGTCGTCTGGGAACAGCACGAAGCGGAGTCCATCGTCGCTGACCATCCTGCCCATGGGTCCGGGCTCCTTGCTGTCGAGCAGCGCCGCGGTCTGTGCTGCGGGCACCTGGGCCGCGACATCGGCCACGGAGAACACCTTCTTGACTCCGGGCAGGGCTTCGAGTTCGCGGGACACGCTACGTAGCTGCTCCAGTTGCTCGGGCCCCTTTGCGGGGTCATAGGCGAACTCGCCGATGAGCGGCGTCGCGCCGCCGAACACCTTCTTCATCTGCTCGAAGTTCGCGCGGATCGGGTGGTCGTCCTTGAAGAAGAACAACTGGTCGGTGTCTACGGTCAACTTCGGGATGAACACCGCGCTGAAGCCGATCAGGCCGACGGCCAGGACAGCAGCTGTCCAGCGCCGCATTGCGAGACCCTTGAGCGCCTGCGTCAGTCGCTTCCCGAGCACCGCCTTGTGGTGGCTGGGCTGGATGTCGATGCGCGACAGCAGGGCAGGCAAGAAGAAAAACGAGATGAGCCCGGCAAAGGTGATGCCGGCGGCCACAAACATGCCCATCTGGCGCAGCGGCCGCACATCGGTTGCCAGCAGCGAGAGGAAGCCGGCGGCGGTGGAGATGGTGGTCAGGATCATCGGGATCCCTACCTGGCGCAGGGTGGTGGCGACTCGTTCCACGCGGTCAGTCGTTCGCGTCACCTCTTCCTGGAAGTGCATGACGAAGTGCAAGCCATCGGCGGAACCCATGACGATGACGAAGATCGGGACGATCACCGTGACGATGTCGACCCGCAGCCCGAGCCCGAAGATCAGGCCAAAGGTCCAAAGGGATCCGAGCACGGCAGGCAGGATGGCGAAGATGGTCAGTTTTCGGTCGCCGATGTTGGCGAAGAAGGTACCCAGCAGGAGGATGATGACCAGCGGCGGGATGACCAGCAGGAACCAACTCAACATGCCGATCACCGAGGCGAAGATGACCGGATTGCCCGACAGACGGACCTCGAGCCCGCCGGGCAGGTCGCCTTCTGTGACGCTCGTGAGCTCTCCGGCCAGTTCGATGCCGTTGCCGTCGGGGACCACCATCATAAGAGTGTGGCTGCGGTCATCGGAGAGCAGCAGCGAGGCCATCGGCGTCGCCAACAGGCCCTTGTCGATTAACATCGCCGGCAGCACGGCTACTGCCGCCGCGTCCAGAGGCTGTCCCGTCATGGGGTTCTTTTCGGGCAGGAGCGAGGCAACGCTGGCGACTCCCTCGACCTCTCGGAAACGTTCGCCAAGGCTGGCTAGGTGCGCGAGTTCCTGGCCGCTGTTGAAACTGCGACCCTGAGGTAGCGAAACCAGCGCCTGGATCGGGTCCGCTGTCGCGTACTTGTCCTGCAGTGTGGCCCAGGCCTCGCCCCGCTCGCTGCCGCTGGTGATGAACTCGGCGATGTCCGCGTTGAAGGCGATCCGCGACATCATGGCCAGGGAGAGAAGCGTGGTCACTGCGGTGATCGCCAGCACGGGCTTCGGGTGTTCGACGAGGAAGCGTGCGATCCTAACCATCAGCGGGCTCTCCGGGGTCCAGGTCTTGTACCGTTCGATTGTGTCAGATCAGGGGACTCGGGTGTTCTTGTGCCCCGGACGGTTTGCGGTAGGAGTGCTTTGATCGGCACCGATCAGGTGCTAGAACGTGCCCGCCGCGAGTCGGTATCACATTGCCCCAGTCGCTACGCAATCCTACGCCAGCCGGGAACTCTCCATGGATACAGAAACCAAGCACTTCTTCCGCCTCATGACACCCTCTTGCCTGGTGTCGGCAGCGTTGCTTTTCGTCATGACCGCAGGTTGCACTCCCCTGCCAATCGAAGACGAATGTGAAACAGAGGTTCCGTTGCTCGGCTGTGGTGATCACACAGAAGCCGGTGTCACAATCGAGGTGATCGGCGACGATGGCGACGATCTCGATGTGCCCCGCGACCTGGCCTTCAACCCCTACCGTCCAGGGGAACTGTGGGTGGTCAACCGCGGCGACGACGGCATGGTGATCTTCAGCGACACCGGTACTGACGATCAGGACTCTGACCACATCGTCGATCCGTACGCGTTCCACTTCATGGAGGAGGTCAGCAGTATCGCCTGGGGGCCTGAAGGCCGCTTTGGCACCTGCCACGAGAGCCGCAACACCTACAACGACAACGGTGCCCCCAATGACTTCATGGGACCCACTCTGTGGTCCTCGGACCCCGACGTCTTCGGAGAGACCAACGACGAAGCCGTGGATGCGCTGAGCCAGCAGTTCGGTGGGCACACCGATCTGGGTTCGCACCTCGACATGCTGCACGAGAGCCCCCTGTGCATGGGTATCGCCTGGGATGAAGACAACGTCTACTGGGTGTTCGACGGCAGCGACGGCTCGATCGTCAGCTACGACTTCCAGTCCGATCACGGCCCCGGCTGGGATGACCACAGCGACGGCATCATCGCTCGCTACGTCACTGGCGACGTGGATCGACAGCCCAACGTGCCCTCGCACATGGAACTCGATCACGACACGGGCCTGTTGTACATCGCGGACACCGGCAACCAGCGGATCGCCGTGCTCGACACCAGTTCCGGCGAACGAGGCAGCAACCTGTCGACCATGGAGCCGGGCACCGAGCACTACGAGATGGAAGATGGGGATCTCACCACCCTCATTGACGGCGACGATTACAATCTCGACCATCCGTCTGGCCTGGCACTGCACGGCGGCATTCTGTACGTGTCCGACAACGACAACAGCAACATCCTTGCCTTCAGCCTGGACGGTGAGTTGATCGACTTCCTCGAACTCGACGTCGACGAGGACGCGCTGATGGGCATGGACTTCGGCCCTGACGGCAATCTCTACGTGGTTGATGCCGAGGATGATGAGTTGCTCAAGATCTCGCCGAAGAGCTCGGACGAATAGAGGCCGGGGGGGGGGGGCAACCCCCCCCGCCTTCCGGAGGCTCCCATGCACGATCGTCTTGCTCCTTTGACGGTTCTGCTCGCCTTGCTGTCCGGCTGCACTCCGCCCCCGGAGGCACCTACCCAGTTGGGCGAGTTGAGCCTGTACCTGTTTGCCAACTTCGATGATCCCGATCCTTTGGTGATGCAGGCTGGCATCGTCAATATGCTGGCCTTCCTCGAGGACTTTGAAGCCTCGACCGACCTTGCCGTCGAGTCTTCGGCCGCCGACCGTACCTGGCAGCTGCCGGTCATGGAGACCCAGCACTGGGGTGGGGCCGACCACTGGGACGGACATGATCCGGTCGACCAGTTGCCGGTAGCGGTGGCGGTGCGCAGTTCGTACGCCGGCAGCGAGCACGCCGATCTCGTCGGCCTCGCCGACCAGACGCCCCTCGAATCGTCCAGCTCAGCGCGCTACGATCGCACCTTCGTGACCGACTTTGCCCCCTGGCTCAGTGGCGACGAGCCGAGCCTCGAGACCAGCAACTCCATCGACCGGGACAACATCCTGCTGACCTTGACCTACACCGCCGACAAGCACTATCGCTGGATCGAGCTACCCGACGGAGGCGGCAACGCGGTGGTGGCTCGGTCCTGGATTGATCAGCAGTACGTCAACGAAGACGGCGAGGGCACTGCGAACGAGGACACGATGGACTTCTTCTCGAACGTGGAAATGTCCATTCCCAGCGGTTCGGGCACTCTGCGCTACAACGCCTTGTGGGGCGCGGTGAAGTTCGAGCCGGAGTTGGACGAGACCATCCTGCAAAACTCGGTACGCAACGGCCTGCAGGAGGGCTACGAGAACGTCGAGGCCTACCTGGCGGGGGACTGAGGGCGAGCTACAGCTTCAGGCTTACGCTGACGCCGTCCCGCAGGGGCAGGATCACGGTCAACAGGTCAGGCGCGGCCGCTGCAGCGTCGTTGAACTGTTGGATAGCGACAGTGGTCTCGTCGGGGTCGGGCAGAGCGACGCGACCGCTCCAGATGGTGTTGTCGACGATCAGCAAGCCACCGCTACGCAGCCGCGGACGAGCCAACTCGAGCGCCTGGGGATAGCCCTCCTTGTCGATGTCGCAGAAAATGACATCGAAGGGGCCGTCCTCTTTGGCGATCAGATCCCGGGCATCTCCTACCTCGAAGCGCACGCGATCCACGACGCCGGAGCGTGTCATCCACTGTTGCGCTTCGTCGCTGAGTTGTTGGCTGCCGTCGGTGTGCACGATTGATCCGGACTCTCCGACGGCTCGCGAGAACCACCAGGTGGAGTAGCCGAAGCCCGAGCCCATCTCGTAGACGCTGCGTGCGCCGATCGAGCGGGCCAGCAGTTCACACAGCCGCCCCACCTCGGGCCCGATGATTGGGAAGCCACGTTCGCGACCCGAACCTTCCATCTCCAGGATGATCGGATCCGTCGGTGGGTTGACCTGGCTGAGGTACGTATTGACCTCGGGAGCAGTGATCATCTCGGGTTCCTGTGCTTCAGGCCAGCTCGAGCAACTTGTTGGCGGCAGTGCCCGCCAGCTTGTGCGGCGGGTAGTGGATGGTGCGGCGCGCCCGCCAACTCTTGCTGAGCTTCCTGGTTGCGCCTTCGACATCGAGCCCGCTGGACTCTATTGCCTCCTCGAACTCGGCCTGCGCCCGCTGGTGTGCCTTGAACATCATCATCTGCACGCGGCTTTGCACGTTCACCTCGCCGTCGCCGCTGGTTTCGATGGCCAGGAAGATTGCCTTGGGGTACTTCGCTGCGATCAGTGACTGCACCCCGTCCGAGACGCCTGAGCTGGGCATACAGCCAAAGGGCTTCACCGAGATCACCATGTGTGCGCGATTCTCTTCGACGCTGTCGATGAGCTTGCCGACTTCCATGTGACCCTCGCCGCCGCGCAGCTCGTTGTCGTAGTGCTCGTGGGCAAGGCTGGCGATGTCGTCCATGTCGGGCAGGTGATAGCCGCGCAGTCCGATGGTGGTGGCGAACAGGCGGAACAGGCCGACCAGTGCGACTCGTGCAGCACGTAGCATGGCGATTTTCTTCCAGGGCTCCTTGTCGCTGAGGCCCTTACGCGCAACGTCGTCTTCGCGAAGTTCCATGCGTCGCTGGGTGTCGCGGATCTGCTCCCAGAGAATGAACAGCACCCAGTTCACCAGCGGCTGGATGGCGACCTCCGCACCTTCCTGCTCGAGGAAGCGCTGCAGGTGGTAGTTGCCGTCGCCCTCGGTGGTCATGGCCCAGAACTCGCCGATCACCGAGACCATGGGCTTGGGCTGTAGGCGATTGATCTCGACGGACTCGAAGATGCGCCGGCAGCGGGCCATGGCAAAGAGGACAGACTTGCCCTCTTCGAGGGCCTGGATCACCAACTCACGACACTGGTCCAGCGCGGCGTTGGTTGCCCCGGGCACCAATTCGTAGGGGCGGATCCGGTAGGCCATCAGGTTGACCACGTCGCCGGCGAGGAAGGCCTTGATGAGCGAGCGGAAGAAGGTGGGATTCAGTTCCAGGCCCTGCTCGTCGCCGGTGGCCTGCTTGAGTCCGCCCTGCTGCTGGAACAGCACGACGCGGAAGCCCTCGAAGCCGCTGTCTCTGAGTGCTTTTCGGTACTCAGTGACGTAGGTGCCGAAGCGGCAGGGGCCGCAGGCACCGGCGGTGAGGAAGGTGTGGTTCTTGATGATCTCTTCCTTGGACAGGCCGCCGGCTTCCAGGCCCTTGAGGTGCTTGATGAGGTTACCGACCGTGAAGTAAGTCGGGTTGCACTGGCCGCGGTTGCCGAACTCCTTGCCGTTGCGCAGGGACTCCTGGTCGGGAACGGGCATCGTCTTGACGTGGTAGCCGATGCCACGCAGTGCTGCCGATACGAACAGATCGGTGCTCCAACTCAGCCCGGAGTTCCAGATGGTGATGTGGTCCCGTTCGGCCTTGCTGAAGCCCTGAGGGTTCTCATCGAACCACTGAGTCAGTGACTCGGCCACTCCCAGTGCCGCAGCCTCTTTCAGGGCATAGGCATCAAGTTCTTCTTTCTCCTTGTCGCTGAGAGCATCGTAGCCCTCGAGCTCCTCGGTGAGCATTGCAAGCTTCATGGCGACATCTCCTGGGGGGGGATCACGGGCAGACGGCCCTTACCATCCGGGTTGTTGGACGCTGCGGACGAGGTCCGCAACTGCTGCATTCGTTGCTGGATCTTGGCCTTGAGTTGTTCGAAGCGTTGGCGCTGCTGCTCCAGCTTCTCGGCTTCGAGTTCGAGGCTGTAGGCGAAGGTCTTGGTGCGAATGACGATGGACCCGCCCGGCTTGTTGGCGTCGATGTCGTGCATGATCAGCCGAGGGGTTCGGCCAGCCTTCATGATTTCATCTACCAGGCCGTAGCTCGGCGCATCGTGGCCGCACTTGAAGCTGCTCAGATCCAGCACCACGACATTGGGATGCCGCGCTGCGAAGCGGGCCGCCCAGACCTTCTGAACCGAGTTGCTCGAGTAGTTCTCGGGCCACACGTCGCGCAGATCGAAGACATCGTCGATCAGGCCTGAGTCGAGGTCGGGCTGCATGAACCTCTGCAGCCACTCGGCGTCCTTGGGAATGGAGCGGATCGACAAGATGGGGTAGCCCAGGGCCTGGAGTTCGTCGGGAATTCCGTGGTGCAGGCCCGGATCCTGGTGGTAGGGGCGACCGACCACCAGCACACCCAGCTTGCCCGTGGCTTCCAGTTCATCGAGCACTTCGCGGCCGCGGTCTTGGACCGTCTGTTCCCAGCCTTCGAGGGCCTTCCACGCTTCCTTGATGGCGTGGTCATGCTCGTCCCGGGTGACCCGCAGGCGCTCGCCCCAGCTGTTCCACATCTGGTCGTTGAACAGGTGGGGCTCGGTGAGGATGCAGGCCGTGTCGATGTACTCGATGCCCGCTCGTGCGAAGAAGTCCACTTCCTTGGTGAACGCCGCCTTGATGACTTTTGGCGTGCCCGCGACGATGGGGCAACTGGCGGAGTCCATGACGTGGCTCACCCAGGTAGGTACGTGGGTCAGTCCGGGGAAGAAGATGTAGTTCAGCGGTCCGGTGCGACGCCCTTCGTGCTTTTTGAAGATGAGGTCGTGGATGTGCGCCTGCACCACTTTGCTGGGGTAACAGGGGTCGACCGAGCCGTACTTACCGCCCTCGGTGAACATCTCCTCGGAACTCTCGACGCTCCAGACAATGTGATTCTTGCGGATCCCCAGGGTCTCAAAGTAGGTTCGCCACAGCGGTGCCGTGCTGTACATGTTGAGCACCCGCGGCATGCCGATCTTCAGCTGCTTACGGAATGCATCATCGGCGGGTGAGGACCGCTCGAAGCCGCGCGAGACAAGCCGCCGCTTCACTCGTCCGATGAGGCCCTTTTTGACCTCAGTGCTGCGGACCGGAGTCCCTGCAGCAGGCATGGGGGCATGCTCGTACCAGTGCTTGAAGGCCAGGTCGGTCTCGAACTCGACCAGGTTGGGGTACTGCGCGCGCAGCTCTTTTTTCTCCTGGTGCAGGACCTTGAGCGCGTCTTTACTCTCGACCGTGCCCTTTTCGCAGGAGAAGCCGCTGATGTACCGCGAGGTGGCGCCATCGGGCGTGACGGTATCGATGAAGGTGCGGCTGCACTCGTTGGGGCAGAAGTGGCAGACCGTCGACTCGTCGTTGATGGTCGTGTACTCCAGGTCAATGGCTTCCTGCAGTCCAATAAAGGTGCTGTGGCCACGCTTGTTGACGACGCGAAGGGTCTCGCGGGCGGCTCCGATGGCCCCGGCCTCGCCGCAGTGCGGGTGCACCAGCACCTCGGCGCCGGGAACGCGCTCACGGATGTAGTCGACCTGTGCTTTGACCGCCGCGAGGTTCTTCTGGGTGCCGCCCTGCAAGACGAACTTGGTGCCGAACTCGGCCATGCGCGGTACGCCCACCACGTATTGCCAGACGTTCTTGGGGAGCACCAGGGCGAGCCCTGCGAGCAATTCTTCCTTGCTGAAGCCTTCTTTTTGGAAGTTCACCCGGTCAGAATCCAGGAACACCGCGCAGCCGTAGCTGAACTTCGGGCTCAGGGGCGCTCCAAAGGCCACATCGGCGTAGTCGACGATGGGCACGCCGAACTGGTCAGCCATGGCCTGCAGCAGCATGCCGTTGCCCGCCGAGCACTGGTTGCTCAGCTTGAAGTCCTTGATGTCGCCGTGCTCCATGAACAGCACCTTGATGTCCTGGCCACCGATGTCGCAGACCACGTCGACATCGGGGTAGACCGAGCGGGCGCTCTGCATGTGGGCGATGGTCTCGACGATGTTGACGTCGGCCTTTACCGACTCTTCGAGCACCGCTGCCGCGTAGCCAGTGGCACCGAAGCCGATGACGTCCAACTCCGCGCCTTCGTCTTCGACCATCTGCTTGAGCTCGGCGAGGATCTCCTTGGTGTCCTGGATGGGGTTGCCCTTGCTCAGCCGGTAGGCCTTGCGCAGGATCGTGCCCTCCTCGTCCACGAGGACGGCTTTGGAACTGGTGGAGCCGCCATCGAGGCCGACCACGGCGCGGACGATGGTACCGGCTTCAATCTCTGGCTCGATGAACTTCGGGATGGTGTACTCGTCCTTGAACTCGGCGAGTTCCTCTTCGGTCTTTACCAGCGGCTTGCCCGCCGACGCTGCAAGGCGTTCGGCTCGGCCCGAGGTCATGTACTCCTTGAGAGCATCGAGGCCCCGGTAGCAGACATCTTCACTGCCGCTGACATCAGCGATGCCGAACAGCACGCCGCCGTAGGCTGCGTAGTACTGGGAGTCCTCGGGGATGATGATGAGGTCGCTGAGGTCGACGTCCTGGTCGTACTTGTAGCCGCGCTCTCCCCAGGTCTCGGGGATGCGCAGGCGCCAACAATCCTGCAGGAAGGGCAGGTAGCAGTTGGGGCCGCCGAGAAGCAGGACCTTGGACTTGAGCGTGTTGCCCCGGGTCAGGACGCTGAGGTTCTGGTGGACGATGGCATCGGCCAACGAGTTCATGATCTCGGGAGCGGGAATGCCAGACTTCACCAGGTTGACGATGTCGGTCTCGGCGAAGACGCCGCACTTGGCGGCGACATGGTGCAGCTTGCTGGGATCGAAGAGGATCTTCTGCACTTCCTCGGGCGCCATGCCCACCTTCAGCATGCACTTGTCGATGGTGGCGCCGGTGCCGCTGGCGCACTTATCGTTCATGGAAGTGAACGTGGTTCGCTCACCGGTTTCTTCGTTGGTGTTGAAGATGATGATCTTGGCGTCCTGGCCACCGAGTTCGACCACAGACTGCACATCTGGGTGCAGGTTCTCTACGGCGATGGTGACTGCGTTGACCTCCTGCACGAAGCGGGCTCCGACGGGCTCACACAGCGGGCTGGAGCCGGATCCGGTCATGTAGATGGCCAGGTCTTCGCGGGAGGCCTCGGGGAAGGCGGCGCCGATGCGAACCAGGAAGTCCAACACCATCTCAGGTTGTCGGGTCTCGTGTCGCTGGTAGTCCTTCCAGAGGATCTCTTGAGACTCGGGGTCGACAACCACCGCCTTGACTGTGGTCGAACCGACGTCTATTCCCACCTGTAATCTAGCCACAAGACGGCCCTCCAACGGCAGCGTGCCGAAGAAAGTAGACTGACATGTCAGTTCAGGCAAGGGGAGCAGCGAAGAAATGAACGCAAGTGCCGCGAATAGTCGTTCCCAACGGCGCGCCCAGTTGCTGTCCTGTGCTCGTGCCGTTTTCGCTGAGCGCGGCTACCACCGCTCTTCTGTCGACGACGTGATTCGTGCGGCAGGTGTGGCGCGGGGCACCTTCTACAACTACTTCGAGAGCAAGCGGGCAGTCTTCCAGGTGGTCCTCGAGGACCTCTTTGAGGTGGTGTGGGCTTCGGTCGCTTCCGTCCAGGTCGATGGGGATGTCGATGTCCCCACCCAGATCGAGGACAACGTACGCTCCCTTTGTCGCACCCTGGACGAGAGACGAGGCGATCTCAGGATCCTGTTCAACGATGCTGCGGGTCTGGACCTGGAAGCCGATGCGGCGCTGGCGAGCTTCTATGATCAGAGCCACACCCGCCTCGCGACGGCGTTTCGCAACGGTCAGCTTCTAGGTTTCATTGCGCCCGGCGACCCCGATGTCCTCGCCTTGTGCCTGATCGGCGTGCTCAAGGAATACTGGGCGCGGCGTGTCCGTGGCGCCGACATGCTGCCCCTCGATGAGTTTTTGGTCGAGGTACTCGGAGTGCTCCGCGGCGGCTTCCTGAAGTGATCAGCGAGGGGGCCGTGCAGCGCACAGTGGCCCGGCTTGTGACAGCCCACCAGCAGCTCGAGGGTGGTGGTTTTCCTGTGCGCAGGCCGCTGCCGACCCGGGGCTTGGAACTGCTCGACCCTTTTTTGCTGCTCGATGAGATGGGGCCGGTGGACTGGCCTCCAGGTGCGGCCATTGGTGCCCCGGATCATCCGCACCGCGGCTTCGAGACGGTTACCTACGTGCTGGCGGGCGATGTGCAGCACCGCGACTCCCACGGCAACGTCGGGAAGCTCGGGCCGGGCGACGTGCAGTGGATGACTGCGGGTGCAGGGATCGTCCACTCAGAGATGCCGTCACCGCAGTTCAAGGCGAGCGGTGGACGCATGCATGGCTTCCAGATCTGGGTCAACCTCCCAGCCAGGCATAAGATGATGAGGCCGCGCTACCAGGAACTCTCGGCTGCTGAGATGCCGCGAGGTCACAGCGAGGATGGTTTCGCCGAGGTTGTGGTCATCGCCGGCCAGGCGCTCGGTGTGAGTGCCGCTATCGACACGGTCATTCCGATCATCCACCAGCACTGGAGCCTTCGGCCGGGAGCCCGCGTAGTACAGCAGGTGCCGGCGGGCCATAATGCCCTCGTCTACGTCTTTGATGGGAGCGCCAGGGTCGCTGGAGACACCTTGAGTAGCGGCCAGATGGCGGTCCTGGCGGACGGTGATGAACTGCACATGGAGGTCGATGCATCTGCGAACGAGGTGGCGCAGGTGCTGCTGCTGGCAGGCGAGCCCATCGGTGAGCCGGTTGCTCGCTACGGCCCCTTTGTAATGAACACTGAGCAGGAACTGCGGCAGGCCTTTCGCGATTTTGAGGCCGGCCGCATGGGAGAGATCCTGCCTGAGCGCTAGCGCTCTAGTCGCTGCGGTAGCTGCCGTCGGGCAGGACGCTTGCCAGCGAGTAGCTGCTGTTTGTGAGCAGTGAGTAGACCGCCGGGTCTCCGCTCTCTACCAATTCGCGGCTACACAGTTCCCACTCCACGGCGATGTCGTCGCAACGCCCGGTGTAGTCCTGTGCGCCGAGGATCGAAGTCAGTGCCCAGTAGAAGTACTCGGTTACCTGGCAGGGGTAATCGCAGGTCTCGTCGTCGTAGTGGTACCAGGCCTCCTCGGGATAGGACGCGGGAACTCCCTGGAACTGTCCACCGCGCGCGAGGTCCATGGCGTCGGCGATGGCAGAGCCGGCCTGTTCTCCGAAGACCTCTGGGTAGAGTCCTGAGTGGCCCTTCGAGGTGACCAGGTGGAGCACTTCTTCGAGGGTCGCGTCGAAGCCACCGCTCTGGCTACTGCCCTCAGGCCTGGTCTCCTCGCCGTACAGGTCCTGGAGTCGGAAGCGCTCGGGGAGGTCTGACTCGAAGATCCCGGAACTCTCGACATCGCTCTCGGTAGCGAACATGACCAGGGATGCGCCGCCGGCTTGCCCGGTCATCTCTTCGATCAGTGCGCTGCTGTCGGCACTGCCGTCTTCGTCGTTGTCGAGGTACTGCGCCATGACTGCGGCTGCGTGCAGTACCTTGTCGTCGGGGGTGGCCGATGTGGCGAAAATGTTCACCCCGAAGACGTCGACGTGTTTGCTGAAGTACTCGCTGAAGTCTGAGTAGTCGCCTGCCGGGATCGCTCCGATCGACAAGGTGGTGTCCCCTGTTCCGCCGCCCGAGGGTCCGCAGGCGCCCAGCAGGAGCACGGCGCCGAGAACGGCTGTGGCTGTCATCGGCAATGGAGAGGCTGCTAGAGAGAGGTGCTTCACGTCGTCGTCCCGTTGTGGTGGAGGCTGGCAAGTCTACCCGCCAGGGCCAGCTTCAGGGGCTTGACTTCGTGGTCCGGAAACGGCTGAATTCCTCGTCCGGCCTTCGAGGCCTGTAACCACGATGCAAGGAGACCCTTCATGTCGCTTGAAATTGGCAACTCTGCTCCGGACTTCTTGCTTGCCTGCTCCAGCGGCGAGGACGTTTCACTATCTGCCTTGCGTGGCTCTCGAGTGGTGTTGTGGTTCTATCCCAAAGACAACACCCCCGGTTGCACCAAGGAGGCCTGCGGCTTTCGCGATCTCCAGGCTGAGTTCAAGGCTGCCGGCGCCGTTACCTACGGAGTCTCTAAGGACAGCATCCGCTCCCACGGCAACTTCATCAGCAAGCATGATTTGAACATGCCTCTGCTGTCCGACCCAGAGCACGAGGTCCAGGATTCCTACGGGGTCTGGGTCGAGAAGAAGAACTACGGACGCACCTACATGGGGACCGAGCGGAGCACCTTCTTGATCGATGAGCAGGGGGTCGTTCGCGGCGTCTGGCGCAAGGTTCGCGTCAAGGGACACGTCGACGAAGTGCTCGCCGCCGTCCGGGAGCTCTAGGCCCAGCGGCTCTCTATGGCTCGCCTTGTTGGCCGGCGCGGATCGAGGAGCGCAGCCACAGCAGTATTCCGGCGACCAGCCCCAGGGGCAGCAGCGAAAGGAAGGCCGTCGTCACCAAAAAGGCGATGCGGCTCTCCTCGTTCTTGGCCGAGTTGCAGACCGGGCAGGCCTCCGACAACTCTGGCGCCAGTAGCACCACCACCGCCACCGCCAGGGCAGTGAGCCAGGCTGCGGTGCGGGGGGCACGAGTCATCATAGGTAGACCTTGAGGTAGAGGAGCGGCCAGAGCAGGACTACGAAGTACCAGAATAGGGCGGCTGTACTCAAGGCCGTTCTGCTCAGCTTGCCGCGTAGCAACATCACGTACTGGCTCACCAGGAAGCAGATGGCGATGCTTGCGTGCAGAGCGTGGGTACCGACAATGAGATAGAAAAACGAGCCGTGGGTGCTCGAGGTCATCGTCAGGCCTACCTTCATGAGGCCCAGCCACTCGACTCCCTGGAAGCCGACGAAGAACACGCCCAGCAGGATGGACGCCAGGAATGGTGTCTTCGCCTTGATAGGCTCGATGTTGAAGCGTCGGCTGGCGACCACCAGCAGCAGGCCGCTGAGCAGGAGAGCCCCTGTATTGAAGGCAGTCTCTTCGACGGGCAGGCGGGGCTGTCCCAGCGGTGGCCAGACTCCACCGGGTGCACCTGCCTTGACGATCACGAAAGAACTCATCAGGCCGGCGAAGAACATGATCTCCGTCAGGATGAAGATCACCATGCCGAGTACGCCGTTGGGGATGGCGGGTTTTCGACGCACCGGTAGCGGGATGGGTTCAGCTACGGTGTGTTCCACGTCCACCTCTACGTCCATGGTGCAGACCCCAGGTTCGGGTCAGGGGGAGGCGCGAGGGTGTCAGTGCCCGGCGTCTTTGCCGTGACCGCCATCACCGTGACCAGCATCGTCGCCGTGTCCCACGATCACGCCGGCCTTGTGGCAGGCGTCGAGGTCACCTTCTTTGCAGGCAGCCTCAAGGGCCTCGTAGTCATAGGTCTTCACCCAGTTCGAGCCCTCCTGCTTCATGACGTCGGGCGCGGTGGCCGCGAAGAACAAGACCACGAACACCAGGCAGGTAGCGAGGAAGTAGTGCACTACGGGTTTCTCGACGTTCACGTGCATGAAGTTCTTGGCCACCATGTAGGCCTTCACGAAGGCGATGCCGAAGGCGGTGACCAGGGTGATTACCTGGATGCCGGTCGCCTCGCCCACAAAGGGGCCGATGACACTGAGTACCAGCAGGACGCACAGGATGGCCCAGATCTTCACATAGTGAGAGTCGTGATTGTCGTCTGACATACCGGGTCCTGCTCGCTACTTACCGCTGTAGAGGAGGGGGAAGAGGCAGCTCCCGATCAGCTCCACAAAGTGCCAGTAGATGCCGATTAACTCGACCCGCTGCAGGTCCTTACCTTTACGAGCCGCCGCCGAGATGATGATCATGATCACCATGCCGGCAATTACGTGCAGGGCATGCAGCCCTGCGGCGGTGTAGTAGAAGGCCCAGAAGCCGTTCGAGCTGATCGTCATGCCATGGCCGATTTCGGTGGCCCACTCGTAGGACTTGACCATCAGGAAGATGAGTCCACCAAAGGTGGTCCACAGCAACAGGTTGGCGGCCTTGACGCCCTCACCTCTCTCGGCTGCCTGGTGCGCGAGTACGGCGGACAGCGACGAGGTCAGTAGCACCAAGGTGTTGAATGCTCCGATCCAGGTATTGGTATTGGCGGCATGGTCCGCCCACTCGGGGTGGCCGAGGCGGTGCATCAGGTAGCCAGCCAGCAAACCGCCGAAAATGACGATTTCAGAGGCAATTACCCACCAGACAGCAAGGCGCCCGGTCGGGGTGCCGCTTGCTGAGCGGGTAGTGGCAATGGGTCGCATCATGATTGTTTCAAAGCCTCGGTCTCAAGCAGGTTCATTCTGTGGCCAGTAGTCTTTTTCGCGGCCCTCGACGCTGTACTCATAGGGACCCCGGTAGCAGGTCGGGAGCTCGGACCAGTTGCCG